>JAAYGT010000123.1 GCA_012727555.1 Alcaligenaceae bacterium
CGTCTTGAGCCAGAAACCGATAGGCCGCCTGCGTTTCAGCCCAGCCACCACAGGCCTGCGGGATGCTGGCCATCGGGTTGGCCGCCAGTTGCTCAGCCAACAGCGCTGTGCGTTTGTTCAGGCGCGCATCGCCAAGATCGATGTTCTTGAATTCTTCTGTGGCCCAGCTCACGTCATTTATCCATCATTGAATCTAAATCAGTATGGTACGAGACGGGCGCCAACTTGTGTGTAATGGCATGGGCAAAAAGGGGTAGGTTTCAGCGGGTGGGGGAGGGTTCCGAGGTGATCTCAGAAACCTTTCCGTCTGGATTGAGTTTCATGGGACGGCCGTCACGCCAGATGACAGCGTACTGCCCCAGTCTTTTCTTTTTATCCAGGCAATTTGTGACTGCGTCCTGCAAGGCATTGAGAATGGCCAGTGCCTCGGGGGAGGGTGACGTAAAAGGTTGCGTCATGACAGGGCTTCCTTCAACAAATGATGGTAATGCTGAGTATGCGTAATATGTCTTGTATCAGCCTGTTGTTCAAACACAAGATCTGGCACGTTATCATCGTTCATGTAACAGCGACAAAAATCAACCTGTGCGCTGAACGCATTGAAAAGATTGTTAAGGCTTCGAGCAAAGCGACGTTCAATATCTGCTGTTGGAATGTTGTGACCACCGTGAAGAACCCGTTCAGCGACACGCATTTTGGATATTTCCACGCTGGGAAGAGCTAAATATATCAGTTCAACCCGCCAGCCTTGAGCACGCAAGCGTTGCACCAGCTTGAGATAACCACGCCCGGCCAGGGTGGTTTCAAACGCAAAATCTTCACCTTTCGCTATGCAGTTTTCAATCTCGTGCAAAAACAGACGTCCGGCCGGCAGTAGTTCACGTTCTGGTGCGAGGGGTGACAAGCCTGCGGCAATCAGGTCGGCATTAACAAAACGGGAACACTTTGCCACCTGTTGCAAGTAGGCTAGCGCAAAGGTAGTTTTTCCTGCGCCATTGGGGCCGGCAATAATCCAACAGGTAGGCATTTGCCAAACATTCCTTTTGATTCTGCTGTTGTCGGACAGTTTAGTGTATAGGGAAAGCGCCACAGCGCACATTTTTGAGGGGCGTGGAGGGTGTTGCTGGGGTTATTGTATGCGATAGCCCATTGCCCGGTAACCACGTTGCCGTTTATCCCCTATACGCAGCAGGGCAGGGTGTGCGGTGTCCACGAAATCGATGATCCTAACGTTGGTTTTGCCGGTGTGTTCCCGGTGCAGACGCCCGGCGTACTGCTGGAGTGTGCCTTTTCAGGATACTGGCATCGCCAGTACCAGCGTGTCCAGCGGAGGGTGATCTAAGCCCTCGCCGACAAGTTTGCCTGTCGAAATAAGAATGTGTGGCGTGTCTGGTGGCAGCGCATTCAGATCAGCAATCAGCGTTGCTCGCTGCTTTCTGGACATTCGACCATGCAGAACGAAAGGCTTCGGTTTGAACCCGTCGAGTGCCATTTTGATGGCATCCAGATGTTCTGTTCGCTCGGTTAGAACCAGCACTTTACGACCCTGCCTGACTGCATCGCGAACCTTGGTGGCAATCGTTTCGGTTCTGGCCTGATCGTTAGCCCGGAAATTTCACCAAAAGGAATCGGCGCATACCTTTAAGCCTGCATAAAATCGAGGCCTTGACCTGGAAACACCCCCACGTAATAGGGGAGCAATGGAATTTAGAAAACAAAAAGCCCGCCTGAAAAAGTGGCCTAAGTGCTTGTTTTTATTGGTGGGCCCCCCGAGAGTCGAACTCGGCACCAACGGATTATGAGTCCGCTGCTCTAACCAGGCATGAGCTAGAGGCCCTGCTGTTGCAGACACAAAAACCTGTATCTGCACGCTAAGCCAGTAATTATGACATATTCAGACGCAATGATGAACGGGGTGTTGCTTGCACCCCCATAACCTGCTTGGTAGCAGGCAATGATCCTTTTCTGATTTGTTTTTGTAACCCGTTGAATTATAAGAATTAATAGAGTTTGCCAAGATCTTTTCCATGGACTTGTTCACATTTTTTGGGGATAACTTCCCTTTGTGCATGCCCGTATGAGGGCACACAGAGTCTGGGTGATCAGTTCCAGGGCGTTGAATTTTCCCATGATACGTTTCAATGCACCGAGCTTTTCGAGAACAGGTTCAGAACAAGCACACCCGCAAGAATCAAGCCAATACCCAGAAGGGCGGGACCATCCAGTTGTTGTTTGAACCATAACCAGCCGATCAGGGAGATCATGACAATGCCGGCGCCTGACCATATTGCATACACAATGCCTATGGGTAAGCCTTTCAGGGTTTGCGACAGGAAGTAAAAAGACAAGCAGTAACCAGCGATCGTAATGACACTGGCGGGTATTTGGGTAAAGCCCTCCGAAGCCTTCAGGGCGGTGGTTGCAACCACTTCGAACAGAATGGCTGCAATCAGGTAAATGTAGATCATCGAGAACTGTCCATGGGTTTGTTCACATTTTCTGGGGATAACCGGGGTGCATGTACCAGAGCCTGCTGGAGCGTGCGTTTTTTATGCGTCGAGTCATTTTTTGGTCATGGAACTTTAATCCATTGTTATTAAAAGCAATTGTCAGAATTTCCTAGGGTTTTCCCTAGACTTGTTCACAGTTTATGGGGATAACTTCCTGTCACTACCTGATCTTCACCAAAAAGTACCCCATTACCCACCTGGAATTTGCTTCCGACCACCCGTTGTTCCAGAATTTCCCCTCGGTAGTAGTCTTTGGTTGAGGCGGGTAGCGCAGTTACCTGAACAGGAATCCAGCGTTCCGTCGAATGGGCGACAAGGCGAACCGTGTCGCCAACACGCAGTTTCAGGCTGCCAGGTTTGCGGTGAGTGTCGTGGTGCCCGACCACAACGCGGAATTCGGATGGTGTATGCGTGACATAGGCGGAACGAATGGCCCGGTCTGTGGTGCGCAACTGTTCAAGGGCGTGCGCAAGTTCGGGTGTGGCGGGGGACTCACCTTGCAAATGCGTTCGATACAGATCATCACGCAAGTGCTCAGGCAGTGCCAGAAGACGGGCAAGTACATCAAATTGGTTTTTGTTCATGGTGTGTGTTCATCAAAAGGATTGTGTTGTTCGTGGCATTGGCTGCGCAGGGCGCAACCAGCCAAGCAACCCCAATCGTTGTTTTCATCATTTAAACCTGCGTCGGACGGGTTGTGGCGGCCCTGACCCGCTAACTGTTAAACTTGGCCATCTGAAAGCATTCAACAGATGGGGACTTTTCATGAAATCAGTACGTGCAGTTGGCCGTGTTCTTGTGCCCTTCGGGCTGGTTTTTCTGGCTGCCTGCCAAACGCCGCAGGGTGGGGGTGTTGCACAGGCACCTGATGCCGCAGCGCAGCAGCCTGCCAGTGCCCCGGCCCAGGCTCCTGCAACACCTCCCGCTTCTGCGCCGGCCGATTCCTCGGCACAGGCCTCGCAGGGGGCTCCTGTGGCGGTTTATCTGGCCGACACCGTTCAGCAAGAAGGTTGGGTTCCAATCAGCATTCAGTCGGGTAATCTTTACCTTAATCCGGAACCTGTGCTGACACGTGAAGATCTTACAGGGGTTCAAGCGGGCGCAAATCAACAGGGGGCGGGTCTGCTTGCGCTTGATCTCTCCGAAGAAGGGCGTCAAAAGGTAACCCGTCTGACCAGTCGCTACCCCAACAAGCGCCTCGCGCTAGTGGTCGGTCGTACCATGCTGGCTGCCCCCGGTTACACCACACCGGTCACCAGCGGGCAACTTGTATTTGCAGTTGGAACCGAACAGAATGCCATGCTGGCGGCCCGCGCTATTGCGGGACTGCCTGAAGATGGCTCGGGCGACAACGCCGCTTCTCAGGGGGCCAATGTTCGCTGAACCTGCTCGATGCCTTGAGCAGGCCCTTGCCGCTGTATTTCAAGGGCACGAGGCCCTCTTTCCGGTAAAACACCTTTAAATTCTGCTCGTTTTTTGTTGTCACCTTAATTAAAATATACGCTCTGCGTATATTTTAATGGGGTCCCTTCATGTCTGTTTCCCAACAGGTGTTTTTGCGCGATGCGATGCGTCGCCTGAATCTTACACGCGATGTCTTTGCGGGGCGTATTGGCGTCAAGCGCCGCGCACTCGACACCTGGCTGTTGCCCGAGGGCTCCCAGGAATTCCGCGCCATGCCCGAAGTAGTCATGCGGTTCGTGACCGAAATCGTCGAAAACGAAGCACTCCTGCGCAAATATTCGCAAACTGCTCAATCCGGCCCTCTGCGCGATCGAATCGCTGCCGATGGCAAACATCAGCTTTTGTCGGTTGATCAGTTTTCTCGGGAATCTGTTGAGGAATTATTTCGCATCGCTGATCAAATGCAGCCGATCGCTCGCCGGCAAAAGGTTTCCCGTGTTCTTGAAGGTGCGGTGCTCGGCAACCTTTTCTTCGAAGCCAGTACCCGTACACGGGTCAGTTTTGGGGCCGCTTTTTGCCGTTTGGGCGGCTCAGTATGTGATACCACCGGTTTCACGTTTTCATCCATGGCCAAAGGTGAGTCCATTTACGATACCAGCCGCGTCATGAGCGGCTATGTCGATGCCATGGTGATTCGTCATCCCGATCAGGGTTCCGTGGCCGAATTTGCGCGTGCCACGAATATTCCTGTGGTCAATGGGGGCGATGGCCCTGGCGAACACCCCAGTCAGGCATTGCTTGATTTGTACACGATACTTACCGAGTTTTCACGCCTGGGTAAGCTGCTCGATGGTGCCCATATTGCGTTGGTGGGTGATTTGAAGTACGGTCGTACCGTGCATTCTCTGCTCAAGTTGTTGTCGCTGTATCGTGGTCTGAAATTCACGCTCGTTTCACCACGTGGGCTCGAAATGCCTGACTACATCATTGAAAAAGCAAGTACACGCGGACATGTCATCGAGCAGACGCATTCGCTTGAAGAGGGCTTGCGTGGTGCAGATGTCATTTACGCTACACGCGTTCAAAAAGAACGTTTCTCGCCGGAAGAGCTGGAAAATTTCAGCCCTGATTTTCAGGTGAATAAAGCGATTGTCGATGCGTGCTGTGGTCCCGATGTCATTGTCATGCATCCCCTTCCGCGTGACAGTCGCGAGGGAGCGCACGATCTCAGTGTCGATCTGAATCATGATCCACGACTTGCCATTTTCCGTCAAACCGACAACGGTATTCCGGTTCGGATGGCTATTTTTGCCGTGCTGATGGGCGTGGAGTCGCTGGTGCAGCATTCGCTGCGCGACGTCACCTGGAGCCCGCCTTCGCATATTGGGCCCGATGACAGCATTTTTCACGGTGTAGACTAACCGTTCCTCACCTGAGTCGTTTCCAGGTTCTGGTTTGTCGGGATAGAACCGAGTTGTGTCGTGCCCGCTGGGCAGGCACGACTATTTCTGTATTCAGCCTTTGCGTTCACCGCCCAATGCGTCAACCAGGTCATCCAGCAGCCGAGCCAGTTCGCCGGTCATCAGGGAAAAGTCGGCATCGAAAAGCTCGGCCTCGTTTGCCGCAAGCGTATCCTGGTTTTCTTTCAATACGTCAAGGGCAGCGATGCGCTTGACATCAAGGGTGTCGGTCAGTACGAACGACACCTTGTCGGCCCAGGTCAGGGCAAGGCGTGTGCATTGCTTGCCCGATTCCACATGCTTGCGTACATCGTCGATTTCGATGCTGTGACGAACATAACGCACCGTTGCACGGCTTTCGTTTGTGGCACGCAGTTCGGTATCCTGGTCAATTGAAAAACCATCGGGTGGCGTGTCTTCGATCAGCCAGTTGGTCATGGCGGCTGCCGGTGAGTGCTGAACGTGCAGGGGGCTAACCGGGAAGGGATCAAGCACTTTAGCCAGCATACCCAGAACTTCATCACTTTTTGCGGCGGCGGCGGCATCGATTACCAGCCAGTGATTGGTGGTGTCGATCCAGACACGTGTATCGCGATACACGCTGAATGCTTTCGGAATCAGTTCATCCGTGACCTGTTCCTTGATTTCTTTCATTTGCTTGCGGCCTGGCTTGTAGCCTTGTTGTTCTTCCATTTCCAGTGCGCGGGCACGGGCCACCTGGTTGACCACACTGGCAGGCAACAGTTTTTTGTCAGCCCGGAGACTGATCAGGTACTGCCCGTTCTGACCATAGACCAGGCCGGTATCGGGCCGTGGTGCAATCCAGCCAAGACGCTGCATGTCATGGGTTTCGCCGGGTTGAAATGCCTGTTTTTCAAGCGCTGTTTCAAGCGATTCAAGGGTGATGGACCAATTGGAGGAGAGCCGGAAAATGCGAAGATTCTTGAACCACATAAATTAGGTAACTGAATTATGAAAGGGGATTGAGTGCGATGGATCTGTTTGGCGCGCATTGCAGAGCGAGTACGATCAATGCCCGAACAGCATACCAGAACCTGCGTTCAGGGCAGGAAGGCATCGAGAGGGTGATGGGTGCAGCGTTGTGATTCTGGATTGACGTGCGTGGCTTTACCGGGGTCGTGGACAAAAAAAGACCCGGCAGTCGTGGTTGCCGGGCCTATGAGAACACACTGCACGCCGCTTGAAAAGGCTCGCGGGGGCGACGTGCATGTGATGGAGCGCAAACAAAGCACTGCAGCTGAAGCGCACGCAGCGCAAAATGCCACACATTCCATAACAAGCAGTGTAGAAGTGTATGCCTGACGATGACCTGAAAACGTTTGGGCGTTGGCGGGGTGATAAATATCTCCTGGTCTTTTTTGGTGTCTGTTTATTTGTACAGTATAATTGGTGCAATAATCTGGCTTTTACCAAGGAACTCACATGGACGACAAAACATCAAAAACAGCGGCTGAGCGCAGCAAGGCGCTTGCTGCTGCGCTGTCACAAATTGAAAAGCAGTTTGGGAAAGGTTCTGTCATGCGCTATGGCGATGACACTGTTGAACACGATATCCAGGTTGTTTCTACAGGCTCGCTGGGTCTTGATATAGCCTTGGGGGTGGGTGGGCTGCCGCGTGGTCGTGTCATTGAAATCTATGGTCCTGAGTCTTCCGGTAAAACCACGCTTACGCTGCAGGTCATTGCCGAAATGCAGAAGTTGGGGGGTACGTGTGCCTTCATCGACGCTGAACACGCCCTTGATGTCCAGTATGCGTCCAAACTGGGTGTCAATCTTACTGATCTGCTCATTTCCCAACCCGACACCGGTGAGCAGGCGCTTGAAATCACCGATGCCCTGGTGCGGTCGGGCTCGGTCGATCTCATCGTCATCGATTCGGTCGCTGCGCTGGTGCCCAAAGCAGAAATCGAAGGCGACATGGGCGACTCCCTGCCTGGTTTGCAGGCCCGCCTCATGAGCCAGGCTTTGCGCAAGCTTACAGCCACCATCAAGCGCGCCAATTGCATGGTCATTTTCATCAACCAGATCCGCATGAAAATCGGTGTCATGTTTGGTAACCCCGAAACGACAACCGGTGGTAATGCACTCAAATTTTATTCCTCGGTTCGTCTTGATATTCGTCGTATCGGTTCCATAAAGAAGGGTGATGAAGTCGTAGGTAACGAAACTCGCGTTAAAGTTGTCAAGAACAAGGTGGCTCCACCCTTCAAGCAGGCTGAATTCGACATCATGTACGGTGGTGGCATTTCCCGTGAAGGTGAAATCATCGATCTCGGTGTGCAGGCAGGCATTGTTGATAAAGCGGGGGCCTGGTTCAGCTATAACGGTACCCGTATCGGTCAGGGCAAAGACAATGTTCGTGAATACCTGAAGGAGCACCCTGAAATGGCTTTCGAAATTGAAAACAAAGTGCGTGAAAAACTCGGTGTTACCCCGCAGGTAGCGGCGAAGGTGGCACGCGAAGCGGCTGCACGCCCTGATACCGAAACCCTTGATGAAGACGAGTGATCCCCGGAACCCTCGTCTCGTTGCCGTCAGCGACGACGGCTTTGAAACAGTGCGCTCCATCGGGCCTGCATCCCGGAAGAGCGCCTGGCCTGATAGCGCCCCTGTTCAGGGCCCGTCAAGTCAAAAACCAGCGGTTTTATCCGGCAAGAACGCATCGGATGCGCACCCATCTCAAACCATTGCATCCGGCACGGATCCCGATGCCTGTGCAGGGCCAGGCATAACAGCATCAAAGCTCAAGGCCAAGGCGGTTGCCTTTCTGGCACGCCGCGAGCATTCACGGCTTGAACTCACTCGAAAGCTCCAGGCCCTGCAACCCGATCCCCACTTGCTTGATCAGGTTCTGGCCGAACTGGAGCGCGATGGTTGGCAATCTGACACCCGCTTCGCTGCTGCCCTGGTCAACAGAAGGGCTGCCCGCAAAGGAGCGGCAGCCATTATTCATGAATTGAAGGGGCATGGCCTCGATCCCGCAGCACTTGCTGAAATTCGCCACGACCTCAACGAAACCGAAGCGGACCGGGCACGCGTCGTTTACCAGCGCAAGTTCACGCAACGGCCTGCCGATTCCCGCGACTACGCGCGCCAGGCCCGGTTTCTGGCAGCACGTGGTTTTTCATCTGGCGTTATCCGCCAGATTCTCGGAGAAATGCCCCGTTCACCGGCCGCACGCTGAATCGTGTTGCCGACTGCGGGTTCAACTGTGCATGGCCGGGTGTGCCATTCGTAATCTTGGGTTGCGTCTTCACCTGCGTTATACTTGCAGACCAATCCTATACAAAAAATGCCCATTCATGCCTTTGCCTTCGCCCGACATTGATCGCGAGCCGCTGCATACGCGGTCAATCCGCGTGAACTCGTTTCAGCGTGCTGATGGTCAGTGGGACATCGAAGCTGAACTCATTGATACAAAAGCTTACGACTTTCCGCGGCGCGATGAATCCACGCATCACGCCGGCAGGCCTGTGCATCACATGCACCTTCGAGTCACCATTGATGACACCTTCACCATAACAGCGGCCGTGGCGGCCTACGATGCTGCCCCCTACGATGGTGATTGCAGTTGTATCACCCCAGCCTATGAACAACTGGTTGGCATGAATCTGCTGCGAAATTTCAGGCAAGCTGTGAAAGACCGTTTTTTACGCACCAAGGGCTGTACACACCTGACCGAGCTTTCGTACGTGTTGCCGACCGTGGCAGTTCAAACCATGGCCAACAGGCGCCGCAAGGAACGTGACATCAGTGCATCACAACCCGGAAAAAGGCCTTTTCAGCTCGAAGGTTGCCACGCGCTTCGCCTGAACGGGCCCGTAGCAGAGCGTTATTATCCCGAATGGTATGTGGCTCCCGAGTCGGAAGCTGCATGCAAGTAGCCATCGTTACAAGCGGACAGGCGTGTGTTCGGGCACCTGTGTGCGCACTTTTCAATTCATCTTACTTTCTGACAGGTAACACATGAAAATTCACGAGTATCAGGGCAAGGAATTGCTGAAGAAATTTGGCGTTACTGTGCCACGCGGAATTCCAGCCTTTTCCGTTGATGAGGCCGTTGCTGCCGCCGAGCAACTGGGCGGTCCTGTCTGGGTTGTGAAGGCCCAGATCCATGCCGGCGGACGCGGCAAGGGCGGTGGTGTCAAACTTGGCCGTTCACTCGATGAAGTACGTCAGCTTGCTTCAGAAATTCTTGGTATGCAACTGGTTACACACCAGACAGGTCCTGAAGGGCAGAAAGTGCGTCGCCTGCTCATCGAAGAGGGTGCCGACATCAAGAAAGAATACTACGTTGGTATTGTCACTGACCGTGGCACGCAGCGAGTCTGCGTCATGGCGTCCAGCGAGGGCGGCATGGACATCGAAGAAGTTGCGGAAGCAACCCCTGAAAAACTGCTGAAGGTGTTTGTTGATCCTGCTTTGGGCCTGACAGATACCCAGGCAGCCGAACTTGCGCGCGGCATCGGGGTTCCCGAGGCATCGGTTGCCAAGGCTGCCTCCGAATTCCAGAAACTGTACAAGGCTTACTGGGATACGGATGCCTCGCTTGCAGAGATCAACCCCCTGATTCTCACGGGTTCTGGCGATATCATCGCGCTCGATGCCAAGTTCAACTTTGACTCCAACGCGTTGTTTCGTCATCCTGAAATCGTTGCTTATCGCGACCTCGATGAAGAAGACCCGGCTGAAGTCGAAGCCAGCAAGTTCGACCTGGCCTACATCCAGCTCGATGGCAATATCGGCTGCCTTGTGAACGGTGCTGGTCTGGCTATGGCCACCATGGACACCATCAAGCTGTTTGGCGGCGAGCCTGCCAACTTCCTTGATGTCGGTGGCGGTGCAAGTGCTGAAAAAGTCACTGAAGCATTCAAGATCATGCTCAAGAACAAGGGCGTCAAGGCCATTCTGGTGAATATTTTCGGTGGCATCATGCGTTGCGATGTCATTGCCGAAGGCGTGATTGCAGCCTGCAAGGCCGTCAACCTGAGCGTTCCGCTGGTTGTCCGCATGAAAGGCACCAACGAAGAGCTGGGCAAGAAACTGCTGGCCGAGTCCGGTCTTCCCATCATCAGTGCTGACACCATGGCCGAAGCCGCAACCAAAGTTGTAGCTGCCGCTGCCAAGTAAGACGATAGCCAAGGAATTCCAAATGTCGATTCTGATCAACAAAGACACAAAAGTTATCACGCAGGGCATGACCGGCAAGACCGGCCAGTTCCACACCCATATGTGCCGTGAGTACGCCAACGGCAAGAACGCTTTCGTTGCTGGGGTCCATCCCAAGAAAGCGGGTGAAAATTTCGAAGGCGTACCGATTTATGCCTCCGTGAAAGAAGCCAAGTCGGAAACCGGTGCTACTGTTTCAGTCATTTATGTGCCACCCGCAGGTGCAGCTGCCGCTATTTGGGAAGCCGTTGAAGCCGATCTCGATCTGGTTGTCTGCATTACTGAAGGCATTCCGGTGCGCGACATGCTCGAAGTGCGCAACCGCATGCGTGCTGAAAACAGGAAAACCCTGTTGCTGGGCCCCAACTGCCCAGGCTTGATCACGCCCGACGAACTGAAAATTGGTATCATGCCGGGCCATATTTCGCGCAAGGGCCGTATTGGGGTAGTCAGTCGTTCCGGCACGCTCACTTACGAAGCGGTCGCCCAGCTGACCGAACTTGGTCTGGGTCAGTCGTCGGCCGTGGGTATTGGTGGTGACCCCATCAACGGTCTGAAGCACATCGATGTCCTGCAAATGTTCAACGACGATCCCGACACCGATGCGGTCATCATGATCGGTGAAATTGGTGGTCCCGATGAGGTCAATGCGGCTTTGTGGGCCAAAGACAACATGAAGAAACCTGTGGTTGGTTTCATTGCCGGTGTGACTGCACCTGCCGGAAAACGCATGGGCCACGCAGGGGCGCTCATTTCCGGTGGCGCCGACACGGCCGATGCCAAGCTCGAAATCATGGAAGCGTGCGGAATCCGTACCACACGCGATCCATCCGAAATGGGCAAATTGCTCAAGTCGGTGCTGTAAAAGCATTACCAGACTTTCAAAGGCCCGCGCATGCGGGCCTTTAAAGCTGCACAGGTGATCCGTTAACAAACGGCATTGCCTGTGTGTCAGGGCCTTGCGGCGTTATGAACAATAAGCTGAATTATTATGGCCCGTTTTTAAGTTCCCTGACGTACTGGCTGCGGCTGGGGGTTGATTATTACGCCTCTTGTTTTAACGGAAACATCTTATGATTGAATTTTTTGAAACCCTCCACTGGGGGGCCATTTTCCAGATCATCCTCATCGATATCCTGCTGGGCGGTGATAACGCGGTGATCATTGCGCTGGCTTGCCGCAATTTGTCGCCCAAGCAGCGTATGCAAGGTATTCTTTGGGGTACCGCAGGGGCCATTTTCCTGCGCGTCATTCTGATTGCATTTGCGCTTACGCTTTTGGGTGTTCCGTTCCTGAAAATTGTAGGTGGTCTGCTGCTGGTCTGGATCGGCATCAAGTTGCTCATTCCCGAAGACGATGCCCATGGTAATGTCGATGGCGGGTCATCCATCTGGAGCGCGGTCAAAACAATCCTGATTGCCGACTTTGTCATGAGTCTTGACAATGTGATTGCGATTGCCGGTGCTGCCCAGAATACGGCATCCGACCACCAGATCTATTACGTGATCTTTGGTCTGATCGTCAGCGTGCCCATCATCATCTGGGGTAGTACATTGGTTCTCAAACTGATCGACCGTTTCCCGCTGGTCATCACGTTCGGTGCAGCACTGTTGGGCTGGATTGCCGGCGGTATGCTGGTCACCGATGTGTTTGTCGTGCAGCAAATTGGCGAGGTCTCAACACCTGTCAAGATCGGTGCCGAAGTGGTTGGTGCCGTTCTGGTCGTTGCGCTCGGCAAGTTCTTTGCCAGCCGCAAAACGTCCGCTGCTGCTTAACTTCTAAAGGCAAAAGGTTTGCATCATGGGTCTGTTCAAGTCATCCCAACCCGATCAAAACAAGTCAACAGATTCAGGTCTGTCACTGCTTCAAGGGCTGGGCATTCTGGCCATCATCGGCATTGTGGCGGCTATCGTCCTGAACTATTTTGTTTGATATGGGCATGCTTAAACCCGCCAGGCTGGTGATTGCCACACGCGCCAGCCGTCTGGCGCTGTGGCAGGCCCGCCATGTGCAATCGCTTTTGCAGTCGTTGTATCCCGACTGTCAGGTTTCCTTGCTCGAAATGACAACCCGGGGTGACCAGATCCTGGATCGCACACTGTCAAAAGTGGGCGGCAAGGGGCTGTTCGTGAAGGAACTCGAGACGGCCCTGCTCGATGGGCGGGCCGATCTCGCCGTGCATTCATTGAAAGATGTTCCGGTTGATCTCGGGCCCCCTTTCAGTATGCCCGTCATCATGCAGCGCGATGATCCGCGCGATGCGTTTGTCTCCAATGATTACCCTACGCTCGATAGCCTGCCGGAAGGTGCCGTGGTCGGTACGTCCAGCCTGCGACGCGAAGCGCAGATTCGCGAGCGTTTTCCTGAACTGGTGGTCAAGCCCTTGCGTGGCAACCTTGATACGCGTTTATCAAAGCTTGATCGCGGTGAATATCAGGCCATCATTCTGGCCAGCGTTGGCCTGAAGCGTCTTGAACTGGCTCATCGCATTCGTTCCGTTCTTGATATTGAACACAGTTTGCCGGCAGCGGGGCAAGGTGCTTTAGGTATTGAAATACTTCAAGAGCGCCATGACCTTGCGGGCTGGCTTGCTCCGTTGGCCCATGCTGAAACTTCCCTGTGTGCCCAGGCCGAACGCGCTGTGTCGCGTGCGCTGGGGGGGTCGTGTCAGGTACCGCTGGCTGCTTATGCAACACACCAGAATTCGGTTCTGCACATTCAGGGGCTGGTTGCATCACCTGATGGCCGTACAATAATTCGTGCAAGCGAACAGGGTGATCCAGTCAATGCCCAGGCGCTCGGCGAACGGGTTGCCAAAAAACTGCTCGATTCAGGGGCACGCATCATTCTTGATGCCCTGATTGCACCGTCGGGCGATACCGATACTGCACAGGCACACGGCAGCTGATTTCTGCGGTGCAATCTGTGCCTTCCCATTCCCGAACCATCATTCTTTCCCGTCCGGGCGACAAAAACCTGGGCCTGATGGCCAGATTGCAGCGGGCAGGTCACGCAGTGCTGGTTGCGCCTGCGCTTGAGCTTCAGCCCTTGCCGCTTGATGCAGCGGCTCTGCCATTACCGAATGATTTCGATCTGGTGATGTTTGTCAGTGGCTACGCTGTCTCGTGTTATCTGCATGCTTGTAAAGCCAGGGTGGCAGATTTTTCCTGGCCGGCCACGACATGGGCTGCCTGCGTGGGGGCCGCGACCGCTTCTGCGCTACTCGATTCCGGCCTGATACCCCCCGGGTGTGTGGTTTGCCCCGAACCCTTGCACGATACCCTGACCTCTGCCGCTGTTTCTGTGGCAAGGTGCAGTGCTGATGAGAAGCCCGCTTCGTTCGGCAATGACTCGGAAGCGCTTTGGCAAACCCTGCAGCCTTTGCTGCCTCGTTTGAAGCGTGTGCTGATTGTCCGGGGAGAAACCGGGCGTGACTGGCTGGCCAGGCAACTGAACGCTTCAGGTATTCAGGTGAGGGTGTTGAAAATGTACCGTCGATTACCTGCCTTGTGGACGCCTGACGTTCGACAGGCCGTTGTCCTTGCATTCAATGACCCCGCAGGGCCGGTTACCGTGTTGACCAGCCGTGAAAGCGTGGATGCGTTTCTTGATAATCTGGTTCGGGCGATATCTGCTCCCTTCTTGGAGCGGGCCTGTTTTGTGGTGATCCACCCCCGAGTGGCGGATCATTTGCAGAGCGCTTTACAACGATCTGGTATGGTATTGAATCCAGTGGTAAAACTGAGTTCCCCCGGCGATGATGCACTTTTCCAGGTAATCAGTGAGCTATCGTCGCCTGCTTTGCATTCCTAGGATTACAATCGGGCCATGACTAAAAAACACACCGAACTATCAAACGAAATTGTGATTGATGCCGTCACGGATGTCGGCCCGGATCCTGCGCGCCGGCAGTCTTGGGTGCGTCCTGTGCTTGGGGCAACAGGTCTGCTGGTGGTGGCCCTGGCAATTACTCTCTGGTATCAGCATCGCGCCCATGATGCGCAGATTCAGTCGTTGCAGCAGGCCGCTGCCCAAGCCGGGCAAAATGCCTCGGTTGCGTTGTCCAGGGTTCAGGCACTTGAGTCCACGCTTCAGGAGCAATCGGGCCGTCTGGTTCAGCTTGATGCCAATGTGCGTGACAGCCGGTCGCAGGTTGACACCCTTGTCCAGGCCTTTCAAACGCTCACCGATAGTGGCTCCGATCTTGTTTTGCTCAACGATGTCGATCATCTGGTTACGATCGCCCAGCAGCAATTGCAATTGGGGGGTAATGTAGCCAATGCAATTGTCGCGCTTGAAACAGCACAGGCACAACTGGCGCGTGCCAATCGTCCTGCCTTGGCCTCATTGCTCCAGACCATCAATGGTGATCTTGAACGATTGCGTGCTGTTTCAACAATCGATGTCGCTTTGCTCACGTCAAACCTCGATACTCTTGCACAGTTGGTCAGCAAGGCACCTTTGCGCGTTCCCGATCAGGCCGCACCCGAACCCGTCAATGCGCCGCCAGCATTTGACGGTTTTTCCGTGCCTGCCGCACCTTCACTGAATGCAGATGTTTCGGTCGCCTGGTGGGAGCGTGCACTCGATGCAGCAACGGCCTGGTCTTCGGCTGCCTGGAACTCGATAAGCCACGATCTCGGCCAATTCATCAGTGTCCATCGTGTCGACGATACCGCCGCCATGCTCATGTCACCCGACCAGGCCGCACGCTTTCGCGAGAACCTTCGGTTGCGCATCATGACAGCCCAACTCGCGCTCATGATGGGGCAGTCCAAAATCTGGTCCACGGAGCTCGATGCTGTTTCTTCCGCGATCGAGGCGCGTTTCGATGAACGATCTCCCGAATCGCGTCAGGCGCTCAAGCTTGCCCGTCAGCTCTTTGATACGCCAATCGATACAACGTTGCCTTCAGTGGCAAACAGTCTGAAAGCCATCGAAGTCGTCCGCGAGGAAGGTGCACGCGCTTCGTCACCGCCCCCTTCAAAAGCGCCGGTCCAGCCCCCTGTGAGTGTCAGCCCTGCTGCTGAAGTGGCTGTGCCTGCACCTGTTACGTCTTCAACTGGCGCTTCCAGCAGCCGTGTGTCTGCCGAGACCGTGCCGGCGCACAAGGCTTCTGCCAGCGAACCCGCCGCAGAAACAGGCGCAGAGCGTACTGGTTCCGCTGCTCTGCCGCCTGTCGCTGAAGCGCCTGTTGTTGTGCCATCCGGTGTAGCAGCCGTTGCCGAGGCGGGTAATCAGGCCGTGCCTGACTCAACTGCTCAGCCTGCCGGTTCAGCATCGCCCCGGGAGTAAACCATGAAAGCCTGGTTCTGGACACTTCTGGTTTTTGTTGCGGCTGTTCTGCTGGCCTTGTTCTTGAATGATCATAACGGGAATGTGCTGGTTATCGCACCGCCATGGCGCGTCGAGCTTTCCATCACGCTGGCAGTTCTCCTGCTCATTCTGCTGTTTGTCGTTGTTCACGGTGTGCTGCGGGTAACGTATTGGCTGGCTCAGGGCCCGGGGCGTTTTCGTGCCTGGCGGCTCGAACGCTCTGAAAAGCGTGATTACGAATTACTTGAAGCGGGCTGGATCAATGTGCTTGAGGGGCGTTACCCTGAAGCGGAAAAAGAACTGGCTCGCCTCATGGGGCGTACCAAAGCACCCGCACGCAAGGTGCTTGCTGCTCTTGCCTCTGCACGTGCTGCACATCATCAGGGCGAATTCACCCGGCGCGATCAAGCCTTGGCCATGGCCCGCGAGGGAGCCGCAACAGAGGTCAGATTGCTGGAAGTGATTTCCACAGTGTCTGCCGAAATGCTGCTTGACCAGAATCGACCCGACGAGGCTTTGGCCTTGCTCAAGCCCTTGCAAGACGCAAGTTCTCGCCATCTGCATACAACGCGGCTCCTTTTGCGCGCACATCGCCAGCTCAGAAATCATGATCAGGTCTATGAACTGACGCGTGTCTTGCTGCGGCGTGGTGTCATCGACGACACCGAAGCCCGCAATCTTGTTGAAACCAGTACGGCTGCTCGTTTGCATGCTGCCGGGCTTGAGGGTTTCAAGGCGATCTGGTCCGATCTCAAGTCCGACGAGCGTGTACTGCCCGATATTGCTCTGGCGGCGGCTTCAATTCATACGGCAGCCGGCAAGCACGAAGAGGCAGCCCGATTTCTCGAGGCCTCGTTGTCACAGCGTCTCGATCCAAGGCTTCTGGCCATGTATGCCCAGTGTTCGCCCGACTGGGTTGATCGCCGTCTTGCGAAAGCTGAAACCTGGCTCAAGAATCATCCCGAGGATCCCGCTTTGCTGGCCGCCTTGGGTACGTTGTGCCTGACCGGACAGCTGTGGGGGCAAGGCGAGCATTACTTGCTCAAAAGTATGGAGATCCGTTCTGATCTTCGTGTTCACGCTCTTCTTGGTAATTTGTATGATGGCCTGGGCCGAACCACCGAAGCGCTGCAGCACTGGCGCCAGGCTGCAGGTATTACCGGGGCCATGACAGTGACTGCACCTGCGCGGCCGCTGCCTGCGGCTGATACCCGAAGTGATCCCCACATGATCGATGGCGCGCAGCCCGTTGCCGGCAAGCAATCCGCTGCACTGCCCGTTGCCGCCAGCGCAGCGGATTTCACACCTGAAGACCTGCAGTTTGCTGAAACAGCGCCCGGCCCGGATACCCGTGTGGATACCGATTCTGCGCCCTACGTGTCGCGCGGGCGAGAGCCTTCGCGGGGTGCGGATCTTGATGAATATTTTGACAGTGCACCGATTCCCGGAATCGATCTGTCACGCACCTCGGATCGTGCGCGTCGTGATTGATTCCCTGCAGTAAACTGACATCGTCTTAACTCTATAACAAACCAAGGTTGATACAGTATGAGCCTAGATCGAGTACCTGCGGGTAACAAGTTGCCCGATGAATTCAATGTCGTCATCGAGATTCCCATGAATGCGGATCCGGTCAAGTACGAAGTGGACAAAGACACCGGTGCGGTGTTTGTTGACCGGTTCATGCTGACCGCCATGCATTACCCCTGCAACTACGGTTATATTCCCCAGACCATCTCCGATGACGGCGATCCAGTCGATGTTCTTGTGATCACACCGTTTCCCATCCATGTGGGCGCGGTCATTCGCGCGCGTGCCATTGGCGTGCTCAACATGGATGACGAAGCCGGTGGTGATGCAAAGTTGCTGGCAGTGCCTGTCGACAAACTCTATCCTCCCTACCGCAACATCAAGTCAGCCCAGGATCTTCCCGAAGAGGACATCGCCCGCATTCAGCACTTTTTCGAGCATTACAAAGATCTCGAAAAAGGCAAGTGGGTCAAGGTCAAGGGCTGGGATGGTCCTGAAGCGGCTCGTCAGGAAATCATCAGCAGCGCAGAGCGGTATGCCCGGGAGTCCGGTCAATGAATACGGTCATCCCTGTTCAGCCTCCGGTTGTGCTGCCGGTGGCGGGTTCCGATCAGGTTTTTCCAGTGCGCCGCGTTTATTGTGTAGGTCGCAACTATGCCGAGCACGCCATTGAGATGGGCTTCACCGGTCGCGAAGATCCTTTCTTCTTTTGCAAGCCGGCCGACGCGCTCATGCCGGTTGCCGATGGTCAGGTAGGTGTCATGCCTTACCCTCCCAAGACGTCCAATCTGCACTACGAGGCCGAACTTGTTGTGGTGCTTGGTAAAGGTGGGCGCAACCTTTCGCCTGAACAGGCTGCGGAATGTGTCTGGGGGTACGCAATTGGTCTCGACATGACACGCCGCGATCTTCAAGGAGAAGCCAAGAAGCAGGGGCGTCCTTGGGAAGTTGGCAAGGCATTTGACTTTTCAGGTCCCATTGGTCCGGTGCACCCACGTTCGTTGGTGGGCACACTCGAGCGTGGTGCCATCAGCCTGCATGTAAATGGTGAGAAAAAGCAGTCCAGTGATCTTGCCCAGATGATCTGGAATGTTCCTGAGTCCATTGCCTATTTGTCAGGTTTGTTTGAATTGCAGGCGGGCGACATCATTTTCACAGGTACGCCTGAAGGTGTCGGTGCAGTCGTTCCGGGTGACACCATGACCTGCTCAATTCAGTCCCTTGGACACTTGACGGTCAAAGTAGGTAATCCGCTTTAATTCATCAGCCATCAGGAAGCGTTTCCATGATCACGAAAATTTTTGCTGTTTTGTCACTGACCGGTGTTGTGCTGTTGGCCGGTTGCAGCAATACCGTAGCTGGCGCCGGTGAAGACATCACCCGCATGGGTTCCGCTATTACCAAGGCGGCTGAAGGAAAGTAAGCCAGGTGCCTGCGGTGCCTTGAATCCGTTCAGGTACATGATCTCCCAAAAAAGCCTGAAGGCCACATCGAGTGGTCTTCAGGCTTTTTTGCGGGTGTGACAGGTTTGACCAACGCGGATTGTCCGTATTGTTTGGCCCGAGGGGCACGGGCACACTGAACCCCTGATCATCAGTTCAAGGGGAACGGTATGAAAATGAAACGGCAGGGTGCCTTGTTCAATGCGTTTGGCCAGCGCGGTCAAGGTATGACCGAATACATTATTGTTCTTGAAAGCCAGTATTCATGCGGGTTTCAAGGGGTTGATGTCCAAGATTCTAAGACGTGTCTAAAACTCTTTGTCCAAAACTGTGCACCTATCCAGCCTTTTTTGACTTCGGCTTATCGGGGGCGGTGACCACTTTTGTCGTTCTGTCACGCAGGTAGATCTGAGTAGTCCGCCTGTCCGTGTGGCCAAGCAGGGCAGTTGGATCGATGCCCTGCCGCTCTGCCTCTGTGCCTGCCATGGCACGCAAGTCATGCAGCGTCACGTCATCAAGACCGACAGATCGTGCCGCCTGCTTGAAGTAGCGCCAGACATTCGAGTGCCTGCGCATGGTGCCAGCCTTGCCGGACACCAGGTACTTTGCAG
>JAAYGT010000124.1 GCA_012727555.1 Alcaligenaceae bacterium
GGGCCATTCTTTTGTCAACCCTGCTGTCGCTGCTGACGGTATCACTACTGGTGGCCTGGCTCGGTCCGGCCTCCTGAAACATCTTAAACTCCTGCAACTCCTGCAACACCTGAGCAAACTGTTGGCACTTGCCAAGATGCTCACGCCTCAATTCAATACTTTTAATATCAAGTGATTAAACTTTTACTGGTATTGAGTACAAAATAGTTAAGAACGATAATGAACTCATGACATGATGCACAGCAACAAGGCGGGCATTACCCTGCCGTGTAGCCTGACTCACCCCGGTCAACGCCATTCACACCGACTCCAGGAACGAACCATGACCCAGCGCACCCAAGTCCATCAGTTGCAGGTTGCCACCGAACTGTACAACTTCATCCAGAACGAAGCTCTACCCGGCACCGGCGTCAATGCCGAGGCCTTCTGGCAAGGCGTGAACAGCCTGATCCACGATCTTGCACCGCGCAATCGCGCCTTGCTGGCCGAACGCGACCGCATCCAGGCCGAACTCGACACCTGGTACCGCAGCAATCCCGGCCCCATTCGCGACATGGGTGCCTATAAAGCGTTTTTACGGTCCATCGGCTACCTGAAAGACGCCCCGGCACAGGTTCAGGTCAACACCACACGCATCGACACCGAAATCTCGCAGCAAGCCGGCCCGCAACTGGTGGTTCCCATCACCAATGCGCGTTATGCCCTGAACGCGGCCAATGCGCGCTGGGGCAGCCTGTACGATGCCCTGTACGGTACCGATGCCCTTTCCGAAGAAGACGGCGCCACGCGCGCCGGCGGCTACAACCCGGTGCGCGGCGCCAAGGTCATTGCCTATGCCCGCCAGTTCCTCGACAGCAGCATCCCGTTGGCCCAGGGCTCGCACGCAAATGCCACACGCTATGCCGTGGTGAACGGTGCCCTGCAGGTCACCCTGGAAAACGGCACTCACACGGGCCTGGCCAATACCGCCGCCCTGCTGGGTTACCGCGGCCAGGCCGAAACGCCGGACGCCCTGATTTTCGTTCACAACGGCCTGCACTTCGAACTCCAGATCGACCCGTCCAACCCCATCGGCCAGCAAGACAAAGCCGGTGTGAAAGACATCGTGCTGGAATCAGCCATCACCACCATCATGGATTGCGAAGACTCCGTAGCCACGGTCGATGCCGAAGACAAAGTGGTTGCCTACCGCAACTGGCTGGGCCTTATGAATGGCACCCTTGCCGAAGACGTGAGCAAAGGCGGCAAAACCTTCACCCGCACCCTGAACGAAGACCGCCACTACACGGACCTGCACGGCGCCGCGCAAACACTGCATGGCCGCTCGCTCATGTTCATCCGTAACGTGGGCCACCTCATGACCAACCCCGCCATCCTGGATGCCAACGGCGCCGAGGTGCCCGAAGGCATCATGGACGCCATTTTCACGTCGCTCATCGCCCTGCACGACCAGAAACGCCGCGCCAATTCCCGCGCCGGCTCCATCTACATCGTGAAGCCCAAAATGCATGGCCCTGACGAAGTCGCCTTCGCCCACGAAATTTTCAGCCGCACCGAAGCCCTGCTGGGCCTGGAACCCGGCACCATCAAAATGGGCATCATGGACGAAGAACGCCGCACCAGCGTCAACCTGAAGGCCTGCATCGCGCAAGCCAGCACACGCGTTGCCTTCATCAACACCGGCTTTCTGGATCGCACCGGCGATGAAATGCATACCTCCATGGAAGCGGGCCCCATGGTGCGCAAGGGCGACATGAAACGCAGCGCCTGGATCGATGCCTACGAACGCAACAACGTGCAAACCGGCCTGGCTTGCGGCCTGCGCGGCAAGGCACAGATCGGCAAAGGCATGTGGGCCATGCCCGACCTGATGGCCGCCATGCTGGAACAGAAAATCGGCCACCTGAGAGCCGGCGGCAACACAGCCTGGGTGCCCTCGCCCACTGCCGCCACGCTGCACGCCCTGCACTACCATCAGGTCAGCGTGCAAGACATCCAGCGCGGCATGGAAGGGCAGCATGAAGATTTGCTCGACAGCCTGCTCACCATTCCAGTCGCTGCCGAACCCGCCTGGAACGCCCAGGAAATCCAGGAAGAGCTCGACAACAATGCCCAGGGGATTCTGGGCTACGTAGTGCGCTGGGTCGATCAAGGCATCGGGTGCTCCAAGGTACCCGACATCCACAACGTTGGCCTCATGGAAGACCGCGCCACCCTGCGTATTTCCAGCCAGCACATGGCCAACTGGCTGCGCCATGGTGTGGTCACGAAGGAACAGGTCACCGAAACCCTGCAGCGCATGGCGGCCGTGGTTGACCAGCAAAACGCCGGCGACCCTGCCTACCGCCCCATGGCCGGCCACTTTGAAACGTCCATGGCCTACAAGGCCGCCAGCGATCTGGTCTTCAAGGGCCTGGAACAGCCCAACGGCTACACCGAACCCCTGCTGCACCACTGGCGCCAGGAAGTGAAGGCCGCCCACGCCTGATTTTCAGGTTTCAAAAACAGTTCAGCCCCTGATGGCAGGCATCAGGGGCTGTTTTTTATTGAACTACCCACGTTTGAACCGCAAACGCAGTGCAGGCTCAGAACGGAATGTCGTCGTCCATATCAGCCAGGTTGGCGGCTGCAGGCGCCTGGGGTGCCGCCGGACGCGGCTGGGCCGGGCGCGCCGCACGCGGTGCCGGGGCCGATTGACCGAAGTCGTCGCCACCCATGCCGCCCCCCATGCTGCCACCCTCCATGGAATCACGCCCGCCCAGCATCTGCATCTGGTCAGCCACGATGTCGGTGCTGTAACGGTCTTGACCGGTTTCCTTGTCTTGCCATTTACGCGTTTTCAGGCGGCCTTCCACATACACGGAGCGCCCTTTTTTAAGGTATTCACCGGCAATTTCGGCCAGACGGTTGTAGAACACCACACGGTGCCATTCCGTTTCTTCGCGTTTTTCGCCAGTCGCCTTGTCTTTCCAGGTGGACGTGGTGGCAATGGACACGTTGCAGATGGCGGCGCCATCGGGGCTGTAACGCACTTCGGGATCACGCCCCAGATTGCCGACGAGAATGACTTTATTGACTGATGCCATGACAGAACCTTTAAACTTGAAGTGGATGCGCCATTATCGGCGATCCGGTAATGGACTGCCACCCGCCGGGAACCGGCAGAGTGGACAAATTTGCGGTCAGGAACCCGAATGGGTCGCTTTCGACACAGGCTGGAAGGATGGACGGAAACCCAGCGCAGTCAGCAGCCACAGCAAGGCCAGGCCGGCCGCCAGCATGAACACACCGTCCACACTGACACGCGCCGACAACAAACCGCCCAGGGCGCCACCGGCAAACACCCCCAATGACTGGGCGGTGTTGTAAAACCCCAGCGCCAACCCCTTGTACTGTGCCGGTGCTTCGCGGGAAACCAGGGAAGGCTGCAAGGCCTCAAGAATATTGAAGGCCACAAAAAACAGCAACAGCGCCAGCACCAACGTGGCAAAACCCTGGCGGGCAAACGGCAGGGCCAGCATCACAAGCAATAAAAGTGCAATGGCAGCCAGCAGAACCTGCGGGTGCACGCGCCGCGTTTCTGTATAGAACACGGCCGGCACCATAAACACAAACGACCCCAGAATGACCGGCAGGTACACCTGCCACAACGATGAAGCATCGTACCCGCCACGCTCGGCCAGCAGGCCGGGGGCCACCATGAACACCGCCATCAGAATGGCATGCAGGCAGAACACCCCAAAATTCAAGCGCAACAGGCCTGTATGCGCCAAGACATCGCGAGCCCGCGCACCGGACATGGCCTGTTGAACAGCCGGCACAACCGGCACCGCAAAGGTAGCCAGCAGCAGGCACACAAACCCCAGCAGGCTGATCGCCCAGAACAGGCCCGACAAGCCGAACCAGCCCACCAGCACGGGTGAAAGCACCAGCGAAGCGGCAAACGACAACCCGATGGAGCCCCCCACCATGGCCATGGCCCGAGTGCGCACTTCCGGACGGGTGGCATCGGCCACCCAGGCCGTGATGGCGGCAGAAATGGCACCCAGGCCCTGCAACACGCGCCCCACGATGATGCCATCAACAGACTGGGCCAAGGCACAGACCACACCCCCCAGAATGAACAGCACCATGCCCGCCATGATGACCGGCCGACGGCCAAAACGGTCGGACGCCATCCCCAGAGGAATCTGCAAGACCGCCTGGGCCAGGCCGTACGCACCCAGGGCAAGACCCACTTTCAGAGCATCGTTGCCACCCGGCAGGCTGGTGGCAGCCACCGCAAAAACCGGGGTCAGCAAAAACAGCCCCAGCATGCGCGACGCAAACAGCAGCGCCAGCATCATGCTGGCGCGACGCTCAAGGGGACTGAGTTTCAGACGGGGCCGGGCAGAAGAAGATGCAGTCGCGGAAACGCTCATTGGAAATTGAAAAGCAGAACAGAAAAGAAAAACGGGGCATGCCACAGGACCATGCCCGACAGACAGACCTGCGCCGGACAGAACGGCGCGTTATAGTAGCAAGTTAGCCTATCAAACAGATGCCAAGTCGATGGAAGCCATACGCATTCGGGGCGCCCGTACGCATAACCTGAAAAACATTTCCGTAGACCTGCCACGCCACAAACTGGTGGTCGTGACCGGGCTGTCGGGTTCAGGGAAATCGTCGCTGGCGTTCGACACACTGTACGCAGAAGGCCAGCGACGCTACGTGGAAAGCCTGTCGGCCTACGCACGCCAGTTTCTGCAACTGATGGACAAACCCGATGTCGACCTGATCGAAGGGTTGTCACCCGCCATTTCCATTGAACAAAAATCGGCCGGCCACAACCCCAGGTCCACCGTTGGCACCATCACGGAAATCCACGACTACCTGCGACTATTGTACGCCCGCGTGGGTACCCCTTATTGCCCGGAACACGGCCTGCCGTTACAAGCCCAAACCGTCAGCCAGATCGTTGACAAACTGCTTGAATGGCCTGAAGACACCCGGGTGGCCCTGCTGGCACCGCTGGCCCGTGCGCGCAAAGGCAGCTTCGAAGAGGAATGTGCCAGCCTGCAGGCCCAGGGCTTCGTTCGGCTGCGGGTCGATGGCCGCATGCTCACCCTCGATGAACTGCCGGAACTGAAAAAAACCGACAAACACGACTTCGATGTCGTGATCGACCGTCTGCGCATCCGCCCCGAGATCAAGCAAAGGCTGGCAGAAAGCGTGGAAACCGCCCTGAAACTGGCGCAGGGGCGTGTTCTGGCCCTGAATATGGATACCGAACAGGAACACCCGTTCTCCAGCCACTATGCGTGCCCCGTCTGCCAGCACAGCCTGACCGAACTGGAACCGCGCCTGTTCAGTTTCAACAACCCGATCGGTGCCTGTCCGGAATGCGATGGTCTGGGCCATGTTGAAGTCTTCGACCCCAAACGGGTAGTTGCTTTTCCTGAGCTAAGCCTGGCCAGCGGTGCCATTGCCGGCTGGGACAAACGCAACGCGTTCACCCACACCTTGCTCAGCAGCCTGGCCGCGCATTATCAGTTTGACCTCGATACACCCTTCGAAACATTGCCGGACACCATTCGCCACTATGTGCTGTACGGATCGGGCACCGAGGAAATTTCCTTTCTCTACCTCAATGAAAAGGGCAAAACGACTGTTCGCAAACATCCGTTCGAAGGTGTGATCCCCAACCTGGAACGCCGCTGGCGTGAAACCGACTCCAGCGCCGTGCGTGAAGAACTCGGCAAATACCGCCATGTCCAGAACTGCCCGGCCTGCAACGGCTCACGCCTGCGGCAGGAAGCCCGCCATGTGCTGATCGGCAATGAACCCGGCACCAGCGAACGACGCGGCAAAGCCATCTTCGAAGTGGAAGCGTTATCACTGGCCGACTGCCTGGCCTGGTTTCAGGCGCTGGTGATCCAGGGCGCACGGCGCGAGGTGGCCGAACGGATCGTGCGCGAAATCGAAGCCCGGCTGCAATTCCTGAACAACGTAGGGCTGAATTACTTGTCGCTTGACCGCAGCGCCGACACCATTTCCGGCGGCGAGGCCCAGCGCATACGCCTGGCCAGCCAGATCGGCTCCGGTCTTACCGGTGTCATGTATGTGCTTGATGAACCATCCATCGGACTGCACCAGCGTGACAACGACCGGCTGATCCTGACCCTGCAACAGCTGCGCAACCTGGGCAACAGCGTCATTGTGGTTGAACACGACGAAGACATGATCCGGGCGGCTGACTTTGTTCTCGACATGGGCCCGGGTGCCGGCGAGCATGGCGGTTGCATCGTGGCCGCAGGAACTCCGGGCGAACTGGCCAAACACCCTGACTCGCTCACCGGACACTACCTGAGCGGACGCAAACGCATCGAACTGCCCCGGCGTCGGCCCGTCGACGACACCCTGCCCCACCTTGTTCTGCACGGCTGTTCAGGCAACAACCTGAAAAATGTCACCCTGAGCATTCCTTCCGGTCGTTTCGTCTGCATCACCGGGGTATCCGGCTCCGGGAAATCCACACTCATCAACGACACGCTGGCCAAAGTGGCGGCACAGCAATTGCACCGCGCCCACGCAGAACCGGCCCCCTATGAAAGCATCGAAGGCCTGAACCATTTCGACAAAATCATCAATGTCGACCAAAGCGCCATCGGGCGTACGCCCCGCAGCAACCCGGCCACCTACACAGGCATGTTCACCGGCATACGGGAACTGTTTGCCGGTGTCCCTGAAGCCCGGGTACGCGGCTACGATCCGGGCCGCTTTTCCTTCAATGTCAAGGGCGGACGCTGCGAAGCCTGCCAGGGCGACGGCGTGGTAAAGGTTGAAATGCATTTTCTGCCCGACATGTACGTACCCTGTGATGTCTGCAAGGGCAAACGCTACAACCGGGAAACGCTGGATATCCGCTATCGCGGACGCACAATCAGCGAAGTGCTTGATCTGACGGTTGAACAGGCGCTGGGCTACTTCGACGCTGTTCCCGCCATTGCCCGCAAGTTATCCACCCTGATGGATGTCGGCCTGTCGTACATACGGCTGGGGCAAAGCGCCACCACGCTGTCAGGCGGCGAGGCCCAACGGGTGAAACTTTCGCTGGAATTGTCGCGGCGCAGCACAGGGCGTACCTTGTACATCCTTGACGAACCCACCACCGGCCTGCATTTCCAGGACATTGCCTTGTTGCTTGATGTCCTGCAAAAACTGGTCGACAGCGGCAATACTGTGGTAGTGATCGAACATAATCTGGATGTCATCAAGACAGCCGACTGGCTGATTGACATGGGCCCTGAAGGCGGTCAGGGTGGCGGCATGATCGTTGCCCAAGGCACCCCGGAAACCGTGGCAGCCAGCCCGGCCAGCCACACTGGCCGCTACCTGCGTCCCCTGCTGGATCAGGCAGAAAAACCACTGCCCATACGAAACACCTGATCGTGCTCGCGAATGGCGTGACGATCGGTCATGCCGGCAATGTAATCGGCAATGGCGCGCGCCTGCTCGTTGGGATCGTCACGCCGGTGCTTTGAGGCCAGCAAACGCGGATCCTGAAAGAAAGCCGTGAACAGATCACGCACAATGGTCTGCGCTTTGTAGGTCATGCGCATGACCCGGTAATGACGGTACAGGTTTTCCATCAGGAAACGCTTGAGGTCATTGGCCTGCTGCCGTATGGTCGGCGAAAAAGCCGCCAGAACAGGGGCTGCACGCACGTCATCAGCCGATGCAGGCGCATGATCGCGAATATTCGCCAACGTGGTTTCGGTCAGATCAATGATCAGCGTATTGATCATGGCCCGGGTTATTTCAGGCACCAGCCTGCGCGGATCAATGCCGGGGCAAGCCTGTACCACCCGGGCATGGTGTGAGGCAAACAGTTCCAGATTCAATAGTTGATCAATACTGATCAGCCCGGAACGCAGACCATCATCGATATCGTGATTGTTATAGGCAATTTCATCGGCCAGGTTGGTTATCTGGGCCTCAAGGGAGGGCCGGGTACGTGTCAGAAAGCGTTCGCCGACATCACCCAGTGTTCGGGCATGCGCCGCCGAACAATGCTTCAGAATACCTTCGCGCGTTTCGAAACACAGGTTCAGGCCGTTGAAGGCCGCATAGCGCTCTTCCAGCGCATCAACGATACGTAAACTTTGCAGATTATGTTCGAACCCGCCGGCCCCCGGGGCCAATTCACGCATGCAGTCATGCAGGGCATCCTGACCAGCGTGACCAAACGGGGTGTGGCCCAGATCATGGGCCAGTGCAATGGCCTCGACCAGATCCTCATGCAACCCCAGATTGCGGGCCAGCGTACGGGCAATCTGGGCCACTTCCAGACTGTGTGTCAGGCGCGTACGAAAAAGATCGCCTTCGTGGTTGATGAACACCTGGGTTTTGTACTCAAGCAGGCGAAAGGCATTGCAATGCACAATGCGGTCACGGTCGCGCTGGAAAGCATTACGGCCGGCTGGCGGGGGTTCTTCATATCGCCGCCCTCTGGAGAGTTCCGGATGGCAGGCATAGGCGGCAAGCATGGACATGAGATGAACCTCCGACGGGATGATCTGGAAAACACCGGACCCGGGGCGGAGGGTCCGGGCAAAAACAAGCAGGTCAGACCTGTGGAATACGCTCAAGCACGGCGTTCAGGGCATCATCGGGCACGGCACGGGAAACCGCCTTGCCCAGTTCTTCAAGCACCACGAAACGCAACTGGCCACCTTCCGCTTTTTTATCGACGCGCATCAGGTCGATCCAGCGTTCGGCGCCAAGGTCGGGCGCCTGAACCGGGCACCCGATGGCCTGCACCAGGGCACGCACGCGCTCAACCACCGACGCCGGCAAACCATACACACGCGCCGACAGTTCAGCCGCCAGCACCATGCCACAGCCCACGGCCTCGCCGTGCAGCCAGGTACCATACCCCAGACCGGCCTCGATGGCATGGCCGAAGGTATGACCAAAATTCAGAATAGCCCGCAAACCGGATTCGCGTTCATCCTGGGACACCACCCAGGCCTTGAGTTCGCACGAACGCTGAATGGCATACGCCATGGCTGCCGGATCACGGTTACGCAATGCCTGCACGTTTTCTTCACACCAGGCGAAGAAGTCCGCATCGATGATCAGACCATATTTGATGACCTCGGCAAGACCAGCCGCAATTTCACGATCGGGCAGTGTGGCCAGCACCCGGGTGTCGATGGCCACGGCAACCGGCTGGTAAAACGCACCGATCATGTTCTTGCCCAGCGGGTGGTTGATGGCGGTTTTGCCACCGACCGAGGAATCGACCTGGGCCAGCAACGTAGTGGGTACCTGAATAAAACGGACACCGCGCATGTAACAGGCCGCCGCAAACCCCACCATGTCGCCGATCACCCCGCCCCCCAGCGCCACCAGCACCGCCTTGCGGTCGAGCTGATGTTGCAGCAGCACATCGAAAATACGGTTCAGGGTTTCCCAGGTTTTGTACTGCTCGCCATCGGGCAATTCGATACGGATGACTGGCTTTCCGCTACGCTGCAGGGCTTCCATGACCGTGTCGCCATACAAGGCAGCGATGGTTGGATTAGTGACCAGCGCAATAGCCGTGGCATTACCCGGAATAAGGGCATCCAGGCCCCCCAGCTGGCCAGGCTCAATGGTGATCGGGTAATTCCCGCCAGGCGTTTCAACGTGAACAATGCTCATGGAGTTGTAACCTTGTGATTTTGCAGGCGAACCACCAAAGCACGCACCGCCTGCGCGATAGACAATGTACCCGTTTCGAAGGTGATGTCAGCCACACTGTCATAAAGTGGCTCACGCTCGACCAGCAGTGAACGCAATTTTTCCTGGGGATTCGCTGTTTGCAACAACGGCCGGTTGCGGTCACGCGCAACGCGCCGATAAAGCTCGTCAGCCGATGCTTTCAGGTAAATGACAACCCCGCGTTCGCTGAGCATGCGACGGTTTTCTTCGGCCAACACGGCCCCACCCCCGGTAGCCAGTACAATACCCTGTCTGTGCGAACATTCTTCAAGTGCACAGGTTTCGCGTTTGCGGAACCCTTCTTCGCCTTCAATGTCGAATATCAGGGCAACCCGCACGCCGCAACGGGCTTCCAGTTCATGATCAAGGTCCAGGAAGTCACGGCCCAGAGCGCGAGCCAGTTGACGCCCTATGGTTGTCTTGCCGGCCCCCATCATGCCCACCAGAAACACCGGGCAGTTGAAGGGTAGTGCCGCCTGCACCACCGGCAAATCCGATGGGTCGGTTCCCGCTGTATTGACCGCCTCTGCGGCCGATAAATTCTCGTTCATTTGTGTATTATCCCACTACAATAAAGGCCTGCGCGGCTGTGCGGCACCAACGGGTTACATCGGGCCTGTTCGCCCGGCCCTGTCTGCCTCCGGTTAGACCTAAAATCGTCCCTGATGAGCTCCTCTGATACCTCTACCCCCGAAAGCACCAACACCTCCGGCTCATGGATCGGCCGCTTCTTCATGAAGTCCATCGTCTTGCTGGCGGGTCTCGGGCTGTGCGGCGCCTTGCTGGGGTCGCTGGCGCTGGCGCTGGCCTGGCCCAACCTGCCAAATCTCGATGCCATGATCGACTACCGGCCCAGGGTGCCGTTGCGCATCTTCACCGCCGACAAAGTCCTGATCGGCGAATTTGGCGAAGAACGTCGCAATGTGCTGCGGCTGCACGAAATCCCCGATGTCATGAAGTCGGCCATTCTAGCAGCCGAAGACGACCGTTTTTACCAACACGGTGGCATCGACTGGACAGGCGTTGCGCGTGCTGCACTGGCCAACCTCACCCAAATGTCGAAATCGCAAGGTGCCAGCACCATCACCATGCAGGTGGCACGCAATTTCTATCTGTCTTCTGAAAAAACCTACACCCGCAAATTTTACGAACTGCTGCTCACCTTCAAGATCGAAGCCACGCTCACCAAAGACCAGATCCTCGATCTTTACATGAACCAGATCTACCTGGGCCACCGCGCCTACGGTTTTGCGGCAGCATCGCGCACGTACTTCGGCAAGCCACTGGCCGAAATCAGCACGGCCGAAGCCGCCATGCTGGCCGGCATTCCCAAGGCACCATCACGCTTCAACCCCATTGCCAACTATGAACGGGCCCGTACCCGCCAGCTTTACGTGCTGGGGCGCATGCGCAACCTGGGCTACATCACCGAACAGGAATACGAAAACGCAGTCAAACAGCCCATCGTCCTGAAATCAGCCCAGGGCACGCCCGCCGGAGGCTATGCCATTCACGGTGAATACGTTGCCGAACTGGCACGCCAGTTGCTGTTCAACGTCTATCAAGACGACATCTATTCCCGTGGCCTGAACATCTACACAACCGTCAAGTCCACCGACCAGGAAGCGGCCTACAAGGCGGTACGTGAAGGCATTCTCGACTACACCCGGCGCGCCCCTTACCCGGGTCCGGAAGAAACCCTGAGCCTGCCAGCCAATCTTGAACAAGATGCACAAAAGCTCGATACACTGCTGGATGATCTTCAGGAAAAATACCCCGACAACGATGACCTGATGACGGCCCTGGTGCTTCAAGCCAGCCCTACCAAAATCACGGTTGCCCGCAGTTCGTCGGAAATCATCGACATCACGCACAAAAACGCCCTGAAAGTGGTTGCCCGGGGTCTGGCCAAGAATGCAAAAGATCCCGTGCGCATCCAGCGCGGCTCCGTGGTCTATGTACGCAACGCCGGCGATTACTGGGAACTGCTGAACATGCCTACGGTCCAGGCTGCCTTCGTTTCGGTGCGCCCGCAAGATGGCGCCATTCAGTCCATGGTCGGGGGCTTCAGTTTCGAAGAAGGCAAGTTCAACCGGGTCACACAGGCCTGGCGCCAACCTGGTTCGTCCTTCAAACCGTTCATTTACGCAGCGTCGCTGGAACGCGGTCTTACACCCGGCACGCAAATCTCGGATGAACCGTTCGTACTCACCGCCCAGCAAACCGGTTCCAAACCCTGGAGCCCCAAAAACTACGGTGGCAAATACGAACCCATGCTCACCCTGCGTGAAGCCCTGTACAAATCGAAGAACATGGTTTCCATACGCATCATGCAAGCCGTGGGGCCCCAGTACGTCCAGGAATACATCACCCGCTTCGGCTTCGACAAAGAACGCCAGCCCGCCGTGCTGCCCCTGGCACTGGGTGCCGGTAGTGTCACCCCGCTGCAACTGGCCGGTGGCTATGCGGTGTTTGCCAATGGTGGCTACCGTGTTCCACCCTACCTCATCGATCACGTCACCGACAGCGAAGGCAAAGTGATCATGCAAGCGCGCCCTGTCGTGGCGGGCGATGTCAATGCACGCGTCATCGACCCCCGCACGGTTTATGTCATGAACGACCTGATGCGTGGTGTGGCCACCTCCGGTACGGGGTCACGCGCCAGCCGGGAACTCAAGCGTAACGACATTGGCGGTAAAACCGGCACCACCAACGATTCCCACGATGCCTGGTTTGCCGGCTTCACGCCCAAACTTGTGGGCATTGCCTGGATGGGTTTCGACCAACCCAAATCGCTTGGCTCAGGCGAAACCGGGGGCGGTGCCTCCATGCCGATCTGGATCGACTACATGCGCCATGCCCTCAAGAACCAGCCAGTCACACCACCCGGCCCGATACCCGACGGGCTGATCCGTGCCGACAACAATTTCTACCTGGCCGAATTCCCGCCGGGCCAGCATATCGCACGTGTCGGGCTGGCTTCGCCGAACGATACACCGCTTGAGGGTGGCCCCGATGGCATCGGCGATCTACTCAACAACCTGGCAGGCAGCAGCAACATCCCGGGTACGTCCGTTGACAGCGGCGTGGCGCAACCCCTGCCCGTTCGTAACTGAGGCTATTCCAGGCAATCATCATGTTCATGCGTTCGAATCGACCATCCCGCCTGATGCAATTTTTTACAATAACAGGCCTGCTTATGGGGTTATCGGCCTGCGGTTACAAGGGCGGTCTTTACATGCCGGCACCTACCGCACCTTCTGCCACTACGCAGCCCCAGGTTCCTGCAGTGAACACCACCACCAACCGCCCAGACACCCCCACAGCCCCCGCCAAGCCACCTGCAACGCTTGGGCCTGCATCAACGCCCTTGCCACCTGTCACCCAGATACGCGGCAAATAAGCCAAGCTCTGGGCCCCTTTGCCACCTGAATTTTTCATGCGCTCCCGCACAGCATCATCATGACCGTTTCATCACATTTCACCCACAAAAACGGCCTGCTTCACGCCGAAAATGTCCCGCTCGACACCCTGGCCGCCCATCATGGCACACCGCTGTATGTCTATTCACGAGCAGCACTCAAAGAAGCCTGGGACAGCTATCAATCTGCCATCAAAGGCAGAAATGTCCTGATTTGCTACGGCATGAAGGCCAACTCGAACCTGGCTGTCCTGAACGAATTCCGCCAGTGGGGTGCCGGCTTCGATATCGTGTCCGGTGGTGAACTGGCCCGGGTGCTGGCCGTCGGCGGTGATGCCTCCAAAGTGGTGTTCTCGGGTGTAGGCAAACAGGCCTGGGAAATGCAGGCGGCCCTGAAAGCAGGCGTCAAGTGTTTCAACGTGGAATCCGAAGCCGAGCTCGACCGTCTGGCCCAGGTCGCACAGGAAACCGGCCACATTGCCCCGGTTTCCCTGCGCGTCAATCCCGATGTCGATGCAAAGACACACCCCTACATTTCAACCGGGCTGAAAGAAAACAAATTCGGCATTGCCATTGAAGCTGCTCTGGCAGTCTATGAACGCGCCGGCACTTACCCCTCGCTTCGAGTCGTTGGTCTTGACTGCCATATCGGTTCTCAGATAACCGAAGTCAGCCCCTACCTTGACGCCCTCGAAAAACTGATCCAGCTCATCAAAACCCTGGCGCAACGAGGCATCAACCTTCATCACCTTGATCTCGGTGGCGGTATCGGCATCCGATACACCAATGAACAACCTCTCTCACCGGGCGAACTCATCGACAAAGTGTTTGCAACCCTGCAAGCCCATGGCCTGGATCATCTGCAACTGGTCCTTGAGCCTGGCCGTTCACTGGTCGGCAATGCCGGGGCGCTACTCACCCGTGTGCAGTATCTGAAGCCGGGCGACGCCCGGAACTTCGCCATTGTCGACGCTGCCATGAATGACCTGATCCGGCCGACACTCTACGAAGCCTGGCACGATGTCGAAGCCGTCTCACCGCGCGAAACAGGCCCGGACACCCCTGTCTACGACATCGTCGGGCCCATTTGCGAAAGTGGTGACTGGCTGGCACGCCAGCGCCAACTGAACCTGCAACCCCACGACCTGCTGGCCATCATGTCGGCGGGTGCCTATGCGTTCAGCATGTCCAGCCAGTACAACACCCGGCCGCGGGCTGCAGAGATCATGGTTGACGGGCAGCAGGTGCATGTCGTTCGGCCACGGGAAACGGTGGAAAGTCTGTTTGAGTCTGAGCGCATCCTCCCCTGACAAGGAAACATAAAGAACAATAAGGTAATAATTAATTACCTTGATGCGCGTACCTGACCTGATACGGGCATGGCAAACCGCTACAATCGGTTCAACCTCGACTCCAACCGTAGCTTTTGCCAGTCCCTCATCATGCCAGCGCCCGTTGCATCCACCGGTTCCGCCATGCTCCGTTCGCTCGCCGAACGGGGCGTGTCGCATTGGCTCGCGCTGTATGTCCTTCCAGCGGCACTGCTGCTTTTTTCCATACTGGTCTGGTTTACACTGCCTCCGCAGCAACCTGAAACCAGTGGCACCGTTGTGCCTGTATCGGTCACCTCGCGCGTGGCACCTGAACGCAATCCGGCCGAGGCACTGGCGTTTCTGGAACGCACACCACCTGGCGTCCTGTCAGCAGTTACCGACCCTGCCTGGATCCTGATACCACTCAAACCCCAAACCTTGCCCGCCGGTGATCTGGGCATCAGCCTGCACGGCCCTCTGGCGTCAAACATGCGGTGCTGGAGCACTCCCGGTCTGGAAGCTCTGGGCTTCAGCACGCGCACCCAACAACCCGGCGCAGCCCTGCAACCCAATCGCCGGGGCTTTTCGTTGTTCCTTGAAAGCTCTGGATTACCTGAAGCAGTACTGTGCCAGGCGCAGTTCATCGACAAGGGGCAATTTTATGCCCAGGTCTGGCCCGAGCCACGGCTTTATCAACAACTGCAGCGCCAGGAACACGGCCTGAGCATGCTCGAAGGTGGCCTGCTTACGATCGCTGCCTTCATTCTGATCATCGGCATCACAACACGCGAACCGGTCTATCTGGTCCTCTCGCTCTGGATGATCGGTAATCTGCGCATGGGTGCGCTGGCCATGGGCTGGGACGACCACTGGCTAGGACGCACCCTGCCCCCCGACTGGCTCGGGCACATCCGTCACGTCACGCTGGCGGCCTATTACATACTGACCTATTACCTTTTCTCGCACTTGCTGCCAGACTCCCGGCTGCCACGTTACCGTCACTGGATGCAAGCAGCCCAATGGCTGGGTCTGGCGTTGCTGATCGCGGCCTTGGTCCTCCCGGCGCCCGTGTTCGTGCCACTCATGTGGGCAGCCGCTGCTTTCGGGCTTGCCCTGACCGTATTCATGCTGGCCGTCACGCTCATACGGGCGCGTTCCTCGCGGGTCTGGCTATGGCATATCGTGCTGTTTGGCATGGCGCTGTGCGTCATGCTGTCGGGTGCGCTGGTCGTTCTCTTCGGCCGCTCCGAATTCATCGACATTTTCAACGGCGTGGTTGCTCTGCTGCTGTCGAACATTCTTGTTGCACTGGCTGTGGCCGAACGCATGCGTGAAGAACGTCGCAAGCGCATTCGCGCCCAAACGGCACTGGTCAGCAATTACGCCATGATCCCCATTGGCATGTTCACGCTGAATCCCGACGGCACCTTCCAGACAGCCAACCCGGTACTTGAACAGATGCTGGGCATCAACCCCGAAAAAGGAGACATCCTTCGCTGGACCGACTTTTTCGATGATATCGACTGGCACGATCTTTCACGCCGTACAGCCAACGATGAGCCCCTGGAAATCAGCCTGCTGCCACAGCACCGGCGTGGTGGTTCGCCGCACAGCTTCATGCTGCGTGCCACGTTCTCCGATGGCTACATTGTCGGCGCACTGCAAGACCTCGTTGCGCACAAGCGCACCATCCAGCAACTGAGCCTGCTGACAGACACCGATCCCCTCACCGACACGCTGAATCGCCGGGGTATAGAAAAAGCCGTCGAAGAAGCGCTCAACGACCTGCCCAATGGTGTTCCATGCGCCCTGGCCTACATGAATCTGCGCCACTTCAAGCGTATCAACGACCTGTTCGGCCACACGACCGGCGATCAGGTTCTGCAACAGGTCTGCGACCGTGTCACTGGTATTCTTGGCGAAAACCGTACCCTGGGCCGAGTCGGGGGCGATGAGTTCATCGTACTGTTTGCCAATACCCTGATCAACGATGCCAAGCGCTTGTGTGCGTCCATCATCGAAGCCTTGTCCATCGAACCCTTTCGGGTGGGTGATCGTGCCTTCCAGATCAATGCCGTAATGGGCATCATTTCCCTGCAACGCTCCATGACAGGCAACGAAGCCATCTCGGCAGCCAGTCACGCCTGCCGCGACGCCCGTCGGCGCAACCAGGAAATCGTTCTCTACGATGACTCTCTGGCACTTCAGGAGCACACCGAAGAACTGCGCCTGTTCGACCAGATCGAAGGTGGCGAATCGCCCAGCGGCCTGTACCTCGACATGCAGCCCATCGTCGCACTGAAAGATCCCCTGCGCTCACTCAATTTCGAAGTGCTGCTGCGCGTGCGCGACCCTTCCGGCGCCCCGGTACCTTCGGGTAAATTCATCACGTCAGCCGAGGAAAGCGGCACCATGAGCACCCTCGACAAATGGGTGTTCACCGCCACGCTGGAATGGATGGACAAACACCACGACAAGCTGGCACGCACCCAGTTTGTCAACGTGAACCTTAGCGGTGTTTCACTGAACAACGAAAAATTCCAGAAGTCCTTGTTCGAATTGCTGTCGCGCTACCAGCACGTGTGCAGCAAGCTCTACATTGAAATCACCGAAGGGGTAGCCCTGCAAAACCTGGAACTGACGCGCCAGTTCATGGCCCAGTTGAATTCACTGGGCGTACGGGTCGCACTCGATGATTTCGGTGCAGGCTACACCTCGTTTTCGTATTTAAAAGAATTGCCTGCCCAGGCCATCAAGATCGATGGCACCCTGATCCGCGATATGCTGGTCAGTGACACCAATACCGCCATTGTTCGTGCCATTGTGCAATTGGCGCAAAGCATGAACAAACAATGCATTGCCGAATGGGTCGAAGACTACGACACCCTGATCGCACTGCGCGATATGGGCGTCGATTACGTACAGGGCTTCATCATTTCCAAGGCCCGTTCACCAGCGGACATCCTCAATGCCCGCTCGATCAACGATCTGGTATCAAGCAGCATGGTGCGCGACCTGCTGCGTAACTCCTGAATCACAGTTCCCCGTAGGAATGCAGCCCCGACAGGAACATGTTCACCCCCAGAAAGGCAAAACTGGTAACCAGCAGACCAACCAGAGCCCAATAAGCCGCCATGGTACCGCGCAGGCCCTTCATGAGTCGCATGTGCAACCAGGCGGCGTAGTTCAGCCACACGATCAAAGCCCAGGTTTCTTTTGGATCCCATTGCCAGTAAGTACCCCAGGCATCAGCAGCCCACAAAGCCCCAAGAATGGTTGCCACGGTGAAGAACGCAAAGCCTACCGCGATGGCGCGATACATGATGTCGTCAAGAATCTCCAGCGAGGGAAGACGACGGGAAATAGGCCCGCGAAACGCAAGAATAGTGCCCACCAGAATGGCCCCGATACCGAAATAAAGCATCCAGGTCGGTGACAATTCGCGTGAACCGAACATCATGGGCTCGGCACAGAGCACAGCTCCGAGCAGGAACAACGGCGTGAGCTTGGCCCAGGAACGGGTTTCACCGTGCTCTTTCACCAAGTAGGCAAAACCCACCATGGCGGCCAGCGAAAACGTACCGTAGCCAATGAAGTTGGCAGGCACATGCAACTTCATCCACCAGCTTTTCAGGGCAGGCACCAGCGGCTGGATCTGGAAAGCCTCGCGGGTGAATGAATACCACAGCAGAAAAACCACTGCCGAGGTGATCACCAGCAAGACGAAACCACCCAAGGCGCGGGTGGCATAACGCCGTTCGTAGTACAAGTAAAACAATGCCGTGATCAGGGCGAACAACACAAAGACTTCATACAGGTTGCTGACCGGAATGTGCCCGATATCAGGACCCAGCAAATGACCTTCACGCCAACGCACCAGCATACCGGTGGTACCCGCATACACGGCAGCCCACGTCAGGCCCGTGCCCATCCAGGCCGCCGTGGGGCTGAAAATACCTGCCCAGTACGCCACGGTGGCCAATACGAACAGGGCACACATCCAGAGAATGGCCGACTGCGATGACAACAGATACTTCAAAAAGAAGACATCTTCAGCGCGGGTGATGTCGCCTTGCCCCAGTCCGCCACCAGCGCTGTACAACCAGATGGCAAACAAGGCACTGAGGCCTGCCGTGATCATGAGGGTACGCAAAGGACGCCAGAGCCAGGCCAGCCAGCTGAGGGAAGGGACTGTGCCCACCAGTATGGCCTTTTCGTAACGATCCATACTGTCATTGAAAAAAACCAGCGCGTAGGCAGCACCGGCACACAAAACCAGGAAGAACACCACGTCGGACCAGTCGGGACGACCGCGGTAACCGCGGGAATCGCCACTGACGAGCATGGGGTCATCCCAGCGCGCATCGTTCATGGAAAGCGTAGAGTCGGACATACCGTAACCTCAATTACGTGGAGAGACGTGTGAACGCTTGCTTGAAACGTTCAAATTCATGGTTGAAATCAAGGGTGCGCCGCTGGGATGTCATGGCAGCGAGCAACTGGCTACCCTGCGTCTCGGGCTTGATCCAGACCCAGATGCGGCGATCACGGATATAGAACATGGAAAACACACCGATGACAAGAAAAAGGCTGCCCAGATAGACTGTATTTTTACCCGGACTACGTGCCACCTGAAACACACTGGCCTGAATGTGCTCAAAATGATCGAGCGTAAGGAACACGGGTGAAGGGTAGTCGGGCAAATTGGCCAATGCCAGCACCGCCAGCTGCAGCCAGTCGGCATCGATGCGGGCCGCATCACCTTCACGTGCTGCGGGTGGCAAACCTTGCTGTGTACGAACAATATCACGCAATTCCGCCAATGTTAGCTGAATCATCGGGACAGCGAATTCAAGCACTTTGGCACGCTCCTGCTCGGGCACACGTTCAATCAGACCATTCAAGCCAGACCGATAGAACGTTTCGAGAGCCCCGCGAGCTGCTTGCTGCAAGGTTGGTACTGGCATCCCCATGCCCGTATTGTTCTGGGCAAAGCGCAGTGCCGCCAATTCAGTGAGCTCGGGGCGCTCAAGGGCAGCACGCAAACGCATGAACTCCTCCATTGTGCCCTGGGTGTCGGCTGGAATGCGCACATAACGGAAAGGCTGGGCGGCTGTTTCACGCATGCCCGCCAGAAACACGGAGCTGCCATCAAGCGTGATCGGCAACATGTAATTGGTGAATTCGCGGGCCTGACCATCGCTGCCGATAATGCGGTATTGCACACTGGGGCCCACGTTCTGCAACGCATCGTTGCGTACACCTGCGGCGCTGCCGGTTACAGCAGCAACATGATCCATCATGGCCTTGGGCTGAGGCTCTGTATCTGCCGCCATGTTTTCCACGTTGATCACACGCAACGCGGTAAATTCCACGTTCAGTGTCTGAGGTGTGTCTGAACCCGAGGCGACATCAAGCTGCGAGGTTTGTCCTACTTTACCGGCCAGTTCGAAACTGCGGTAGTCAGGGCCTTTCAGGGGGTAGCCCACCAGGCCCAGCGTACTGCCGCCGTCATCGAAACTGGACTGATACACCGTCACACCCTTATAGCGTAACGGTTCATTCACCTCGATCATGCGATTGAACGTTTCTCCGGTTTCAGGGTCGGTTACTTCAACATCGCTCTTGAAGCTGCTGGGCATGCCGGTGGAATAGTACTCAACGATAAACCGGTTCAACTTCAGGGTGAACGGCAACGGCTGAATCAGCACGCCATCATCAACGCTGACAAGACCATGACTGCCCTGACTGCCATCAGGAATGAGCATGTTGGCCCTGAAGCTGGGATTACCCGGAGCCAGACGCCCTGATTCGGGTACCTGGGAAATGAGCATGTTCTGCGTGATGGGTTCTTTGCCACCGAACCAGACCTGCAAACGCACGGGCAGTTCGCTGTCAAGCAAGCCCCCCACACAAATGACAACGATCGCAACGTGCGCAAAAATGTAGCCCAGGCGATTCGCCCCCCCCTTTTTGGCGGCCAGCAAGGTTCCGTTTGCATCTTCACGGACCTTGAATCGGTAGCCCTGTGAGCGCAACCAGCTTTCCATCAAGGCACGGCTTTCAGCGGCCGATGCGGTGGTGGAATGCTCAACGCGATGATGAAAGGCACGCAAACTGCTGACCCGGACATACTCACGAAAAGAACGTGCATCGCGCACCATTTTGGGCGCGTTGCGCAGCACGCAAATACTGGTTGAAATAACCAGAAAAGCCATGATCAACAGGAACCACCAACTGTTATAGATGTGCCAGATCGAAAACGTATCGAACACACCAAACCAGAAAGGACCAAACTTGTCGAGATAGGTTGTGCTGGCCTGATTTTGCTGAAGCACGGTACCAATGATGCTGGCCACACAAATAAACGTGAGCAGACTGACCGCAAAACGCATGGAACCGAGCAATTCCATGAAATCAGCACCCAGTTGACGGAATGTTGCGTTATTTTTCACAAAGCACGTTTCACAAAAAAAAGGGGAGGCTACGCATTGATAGCTTCCCCTGTGGTGTGTTTTTACCGTCAGCCTTTCTGTGGGCTGTACGATGCAACGGGTGCCGATTGCACCCGGAATCCGTTAACGCAGACCGGCAGCGTAATCGGCCACTGCAGCGATGTCGGCATCGCTCATGCGGTCGGCGATGGCACGCATGACTTCGTTGTTGGCACGATCGCCACTACGGAAAAGTTTGAGCTGATCAGCGATGTACGACGAAAACTGACCCGACAAACGGGGATACTGACCAGGTACACCCGCCCCGTTAGGCGAGTGACAGCCTGCACAGGCAGGTACGCCACGTTCCGGCAAACCGGCACGCCAGATTTTCTGGCCGCGTTCCATGGTGGCTTCGCTGGTGGCTGTGGCGGCTTTTTCGTAGTCGAGGTTCTGCAGCGACAGGTAGTAGGCCACGTTCTTCATGTCTTCGGGCGTCATGGCCGAAGCGAACGGTGTCATGATGGATGGTGCGCCATTGGCCCCCCCGCGGGCGGCAGGTTTGCCGTCTTTCGAGGCAAATGCCGTGAGCTGACGGTACAGGTAATCGTGCGCCTGGGACGCCAGATTGGGGTTTGCAGGCAACATGCTGTTCCCGGCATCACCGTGACAGCTGGCACAGGCCAGGATGCCGCGCGCAGGGTCACCGTTGATGTACAGTTGTTCGCCGGCGGCGGCATCGGGTTTCGGCAAGCCAGCGCCATCGGCAGCAAATGCAGCGGAAACTACGGAAGACCCCAGCAGCACGCCGCTGGCAACTACGATTCGGGAAAGCATACGCTTCATGAAGACCTCGACGATCGGAATTCGATCCAGGTGCCGTAGACACCACGATTACAATACCTTGACCGGATGCCAACGCTGAAACAGATAATGCGAATATCAGCTGCCGGAGCAACCCTGCTTGCACTACGAACCAGCGAAATTACAGCAAAAGGAAAAGGCGCAACAGTTTCAAACGTGCGATTATACAATAGGGCTTGAAATATACCGATCAAGGTTCACTGTGTCTATATTGCATCGCGCGTCATTCACCGTTTCAGCGGCTCGTCTCGACCAGCTCCCTCCACCCACCACGGCTGAAGTCGCGTTTGTGGGGCGTTCCAATTCGGGTAAGTCATCCGCCATCAACGTGCTCACCAACCAGCGCAGGCTGGCATTTTCCAGTAAAACACCAGGTCGCACGCGTCTGATCAACCTGTTTGGCATTCCCGATCCCCTGCAACCCGGCGCACACTTGGGCTTTCTTGTCGATCTGCCCGGCTATGGCTATGCCGCTGTTGCCCAGGAAGCCCGGGAAGAATGGGCCGATGTCCTGGGAGGCTATCTGCGCGAGCGTTCGTCTCTGGCCGGCATCGTCATGCTCATCGACATCCGGCGCGGTGTCACCGAACTCGACCGACGACTGGCCCACTGGATCGCACCGACCGGCGTGCCGGTGCTGGCCCTGCTGACCAAAGCCGACAAACTCCCCTACGGTCAGCGCATGAAGGCGGTGGTGGCCGTGCGTCGTGAACTGGCCGACATCGGTGCCCTGCAAGCCGTACCTTTTTCTGCCACGCATCGCATCGGGCTGGAAGATGCCACCGCCCATATTGAAAACTGGATCTCTCCGAAGGTTGTGCCATGACCCAATTCATTCTATCCGCCGAATTCCCGTCCTCACGCCCGCGCCGCAACCGCCGCGACGACTTCTCACGCCGCCTGGTCCGTGAAAACGTCATCACCACCAACGATCTGATCTACCCCGTATTCGTCATGGAAGGTCAGGGTGTGCAGCAGGCCGTGCCCTCCATGCCCGGCGTGGTCCGTTACTCCCCCGACACCCTCATGGCGGTGGCCGAACGCTGCGTGAACCTGGGTATCCCGGTTCTGGCGCTGTTTCCGGTTATTGATCCTGCACTTAAAACCCCCGATGGCATTGAAGCCACCAACCCCGATGGCCTGATACCACGTGTGGTTGCCGCGCTCAAGAAAGCTTTCCCCGAACTGGGTGTACTGACTGATGTCGCCCTCGACCCTTACACCAGTCATGGCCAGGACGGCCTCATCGATGAGGCCGGCTATGTGCTGAATGAACCCACCGTGCTGCAACTGCAGAAACAGGCACTGGTGCAGGCACAGGCGGGGGTTGACATCGTGGCCCCCAGCGACATGATGGACGGGCGTATCGGTGCCATACGCCAGGCTCTGGAAGCCAATCAGTTCATCTATACCCGCATCATGGCCTATTCCGCCAAATATGCCAGTGCCTTTTACGGCCCGTTCCGCGATGCCGTCGGCTCGGCCGCCAATCTGGGTAAATCCAACAAACTCACCTATCAAATGGATCCAGCCAACCGCAACGAAGCGCTGCGCGAAGTGGCTGCCGATATCCGCGAAGGGGCTGACATGGTCATGGTCAAACCCGGCATGCCCTACCTCGATGTCGTACGTGACGTAAAAGAAGCGTTCGGTGTACCTACCTACGCCTATCAGGTCAGCGGAGAATACGCCATGCTGAAGGCCGCTGCAGCCAACGGCTGGCTTGATCACGACAAAGTCATGATGGAAGCCATGATGTCCTTCAAACGGGCCGGCGCCAATGGTGTTCTAACCTATTTTGCACTTGAAATTGCAGAAAAACTGCGCGAACAACACTGAGTTCAAGGGCGCAAGGCTTTGTCCAGCACCGCCGCAAAACGCGGTGCATTCATGAAACCGACCACCCGTACCTCCGGAAGCTCCCGACCCCGGGCATCAAAGAAAATGATGCCCGGTGGCCCGAACAGGTTGAACCGCTTCAACAGGGCGCGGTGCCCCGCATCGTTGGCCGTCACGTCAGCCTGTACCAACAGCATGCGCGACATTTTTTCTGCAACCTCGGGGTCCGTGAACGTGAAGCGCTCCATTTCTATGCACGACACACACCAGTCGGCGTAAAAATCCAGTAAAACAGGTTTATTGGTCTGGGCCAGCAGCGCATCCAGCTCCTGCACGCTGTTCACACGAACGAAACGTGATTTAACATCAGGCACCGCAGCAGCCACCTGCCCCCCCGTGAAGGGTTTCAAAGGCTGCAGCACGCTGCGCCCGCCGCCTGCCAGCCCCACCAGAATCAATAACGACCAGACAGCAAAAGCCAGCCCGACAACCTTCAGCAACAACGTACCGGCTCCCTGTCCCGACCACGACCCGAAGCTGCCCAGCAACGCCGCCAGCCAGAGAGCCAGAACACTCCACCCAAGCATCATCAGCGCTGCAGGCAGCACAGGATTGAGCATCCACCAGGCCGTTGCCAGCAGCAACACACCAAACACATGCTTGACACGCTCCATCCAGGCACCAGCACGCGGTTTCAACACGCCCGACGTTGCACCTACAGCCAGCAGCAACACCCCGGAACCCCACGCCATGGCAAACAGCGCAGCACCTCCCAGCAGCACATCGCCCGTTTGGGAAATGAACAACAGGACACCTGCCAAGGGGGCCGCTACACAAGGGCCGACAATGAGGGAAGAAATCATGCCCATCAGGAACACTGCACCGTATTGCCCGCCCGGAAGACGCGCCATCAGGGCAGCCAGACGCGACTGCAGGGCCCCCGGTGCCTGCATGGTATAGACATCGAACATAGCCAGCGCCAGGGCTGCCAGCAGCAGGGCAAACACGACAATCACCCAGGGTGTTTGCAACCAGGCAGCCAGGCTGGCCCCGAGCAGGCCCGCCGCAATACCCAAAGCGGTATAAACAACCGACATGCCCAGCACAAACAGTGCGGCAAGGCTGAAACCCCGCCAACGCGCACGGTGAACCGAACTCCGCCCACGCTGAGCGGCCAGGCCGCTCTGACCCGCAGTGTCATTCGTGCCGACCAGAATCGTCAGCAAAATGGGGACCATGGGCAATACGCAGGGCGTGAAAGACAGCAACACACCCAACAACGCGCTGATCAAGATGATCTGTGGTGTACTGGATCGGGCCAGTTCAGCGGCAAACGCCGTGTCACCCAGCCCTGCCAAACGGTCGAAGATACCCGTGCCAGAGTCAGCGAGACCTGTTTGGGCAGTCGTGCGAACACCTGTCTGATCAGGCGCGGGAACCGATGCAGCAACAAAAGCCCCCGTCGCGCTGTAACCGCCGGCAACCGGCTGCAACTGGACCCGATGCTCGGCAGGCGGATAGCAGAGCCCTGCGTCGGCACAACCCTGACTGCCGATGAGCAGCGTCCAGCTGGACGAGTAGCCTGCCATCAGAGGCAACCGGACAGTCACCGTACCGTAGTACACCTCAAGGTCCTGCTCGAACGTTGGATCGTACTTCACCAAACCTTCTGGAAAAACGGGGCTTCCTGCAAGGACTTGAGCGCCCTCGGGTTCGGCACGAAAGGTGAACCGCTCGCGGTACATGTAATACTCGGGAGCCACCTTGAAATGCACATCCAGCGTCAGCGGATCCGGCATCGCCACTTGCAGCACAAATGCTTTTTCAGGATCAAGAAAATCTTGCTGGGCGAAAGACGGAACGGGCAACAATACAGCAGCCAGAACCAGCAGATGCAACAAAACGGCAAGCAAGGAGCGAAACGCTGCAGACAGTATCCGTAGCGGTACGCCTGCGTTGCTGCACAAAGTGGGTATGCCGGACAAGAACATCATCAGCAGCCACCCTCAGGCAGGCCATGACGGACCTGATTACGAACCCACTGGAGATAATCAGGTGAACCGCCCAGCACCGGCAGCACCAGCAACTCGGGAATGTCGTAAGGATGCAGGGAACGCACCCGATCAGCCAAAGACACACAACGGGCACGCGTTGTTTTCAAGGTCAGTGCAACTTCGTCACCACCCTCAAGGTTACCCTGCCACATGTACATGGACACGCCTGCCGGACTGACATGCACGCAAGCCGCCAGATGCTCCTCAACAACCACGTGCGCTATACGCTTGGCGAGCAACATATCGGGCGCCGTCGTAAGCAACAGGACAATATCGTCATCGGTGGGTGTTGCCGATGAGACAAAGGTCAGCGGGGTGGTCGATGTGTCTGAGACTGAAGGGGGCGCAACGGACATCAGGGTTCACCCTTAGAAAATACAAAAAAGTTATTCTACCTGTACTGCACAGTGTGTGTTCTGAGGATCCGGGACAGCCTGTCGGCAGAGCAAAAAAAAACAGGCCCCGCAGGGCCCGTTCCGGTATTCAGACTGAACTTATTCAGCCGAATCTTCAGCAGCATCGGTTTCTGGACGATCAACCAGTTCCATGAATGCCATGGGCGCGTTGTCACCCTGACGGAAACCCATTTTCAGAACACGGGTATAACCGCCGTTACGGTCTTTGTAACGAGGACCGATTTCAGCAAACAGTTTCAGAACGGCATCGCGATCACGCAAGCGTGCAAAGGCAAGTCGCTTGTTGGCCAGCGTGGGCTCTTTGCCCAGCGTGATCAGCGGCTCGACGACGCGACGCAGTTCTTTGGCTTTGGGCACGGTTGTCTTGATGGCTTCGTGCGTAATGAGCGAAACGGCCATGTTGCGGAACATGGCAAGACGGTGACTACTTGTGCGATTAAGTTTACGCAGACCACTACGGTGACGCATGATGATTTCCTTTGAATCTAGGTTAACGGTAACAGAAACCGTTGGTTGACCGGCTCTTCTATCAGCACAGGCTGCGGGCCGGATGGAGGCCGAACTTTACCACATCAAGCAGCAAGTTTTCGGCCCGGTGAACACTTGAATACAATCAGGGACGTTCCAGACCCAGAGGAGGCCAGTTTTCGAGCTTCATGCCCAGAGTCAGGCCGCGTGCAGCAAGAACTTCCTTGATTTCGTTAAGCGACTTGCGACCCAGATTGGGGGTCTTGAGCAGTTCGTTTTCAGTACGCTGAATGAGATCGCCGATGTAATAGATATTTTCTGCCTTGAGGCAGTTGGCCGAACGTACGGTAAGTTCGAGATCGTCGACAGGACGCAGCAACACGGGATCAATTTGTGGTGCACGAACGCCGGGACGTGCCGTTTCTTCGTAGGTATCGCCCGGGCCTTCCAGCGAGGCAAACACCGAGATTTGATCCATCAGGATGCGCGCTGACTGGCGAACAGCCTCTTCGGGCGTAATAACCCCGTTGGTTTCGATATCGAGCACCAGTTTGTCGAGGTCAGTGCGCTGTTCGACACGAGCACTTTCAACGGCATAACTGACACGACGGATCGGGCTGAACGAGGCATCGAGAACGATGCGGCCAATGGTGTGGGTACGGTCATCGGACAACGCACGCACGTTACCGGGCACATAGCCACGACCTTGCTCGACCTTGATCTGCATTTCCAGCTTGCCGTTGTCGGTCAGTGTGGCAATGACATGATCAGGATTGATGATCTCGACATCGTGCGGCAGTTCGATATCGCTGGCAAGCACAATGCCGGGGCCCTGTTTGCGCAGATTCAGGCTGACTTCCTCGCGGTTGTGCAACTTGAATACAACACCTTTCAGGTTCAGCAGAATGTCGACGACGTCTTCACGCACACCGGCGATGGTCGAATACTCGTGAACAACACCCGTCATCTGGACTTCGGTAGGTGCGTAACCGGTCATGGACGACAGCAGGATACGGCGCAGGGCATTGCCCAGTGTATGGCCATAACCACGCTCGAAGGGCTCCATGACAACCCGCGCATGGTTTTTGCCAACGGGTTCGACTTCGATAGAACGGGGTTTGAGAAAACCTTGAGACGACATACATGTTCCTTTTCAATACCCTCGGCTCGTTACACCGATAAGGCTGACGGACTAAGAACCGGAAAACCGGCATTCAATACACCGCAAAGCCCACTGATCCAGAAAACTGAATGAGTGGGCTGCGACAGAACTATAGAACGCTGAGCGCGTACTACGGATTAGCGCGAATACAATTCAACGATCATTGACTCGTTGATGTCGCGAGCGACATCGGAACGATCAGGAACCTGCTTGAATGTACCGACCAGCTTGGTAGTATCAACTTCAACCCACTGGGGCAAGCCGTTACCTGTTGCCAGATCAAGCGCTTCACGGATACGAGCCTGTGATTTGGCTTTTTCACGGATGGCGATGACATCGCCGGCCTTGACGATCATGGAAGCGATGTCAGCGGTATGACCATTCACTTCGATGGCGCGGTGGTTGACCAGCTGGCGCGCTTCAGCGCGTGTGGAACCAAAACCCATGCGGTATACAACGTTGTCGAGGCGCGATTCCAGCAACTGAATCAGGGTCTCGCCAGTGTTGCCACGGCGACGCTCAGCTTCAGCAAAATATTTGCGGAATTGTTTCTCGAGAACACCGTACATACGCTTGAGCTTTTGCTTCTCGCGCAATTGTACGCCGAAGTCGGAAGTGCGGGCACCCGACGTACGGCCATGCTGACCGGGCTTCGATTCAAATTTGCATTTGGAATCGAGCGAACGGCGAGCACTCTTGAGAAAAAGATCAGTACCCTCGCGACGCGAGAGCTTGCATTTAGGTCCAATGTAACGTGCCAAGATGCTTCCCCTTAGATGCGACGACGCTTGGGCGGACGGCAGCCGTTATGCGGCACCGGCGTGATATCAGAAATGCTGGAAATTTTGATTCCCAGGGCATTCAGTGCACGCACGGAAGATTCACGGCCAGGGCCGGGACCCTTGATGCGGACCTCAAGCGTTTTGATACCGTATTCCAGAGCAACACGGCCGGCCGATTCGGCAGCAACCTGTGCAGCGAACGGTGTGGACTTGCGTGAGCCCTTGAAACCGGCACCACCCGACGTTGCCCAGGACAATGCATTGCCCTGACGGTCGGTAATGGTGATGATTGTGTTGTTGAAAGACGCGTGAACGTGAGCAATGCCGTCCGATACGTTCTTTTTGATCTTCTTGCGTACGCGCGATGCGCCGCTATTGGAAGCTTTCGCCATCTTCTAATCCTCGATTATTTCTTCAGGGATGCAGCAGCGCGACGCGGGCCCTTGCGGGTGCGGGCGTTGGTGCGTGTCCGCTGACCGCGCACGGGCAGGCCACGCTTGTGACGCAAACCACGGTATGTTCCCAGATCGATCAGACGCTTGATCGACAGTTGCACTTCACGACGCAGGTCGCCTTCAACAGTGAACAAACCAACCTGTTCGCGAACACGCTCGAGTTCGGCGTCGGTGAGGTCTTTCACTTTTTTGTTGAATTCAATGCCGGAGGCTTCGCAAATTTTGCGAGCACGGGTGCGACCAATGCCGAAAATTGCGGTAAGACCGATTTCAGCATGTTGGTGCGGCGGAATGTTGATGCCAGCAATACGGGCCATGACTGTTCCTTGTTTATATCCGTTGCGCCTGGCTTAGCCCTGGCGCTGCTTGTGACGTGGGTCGGTGCAAATGACGCGTACCACGCCGTGACGTTTAATGATCTTGCAGTTGCGGCAGATCCGCTTTACCGATGCCATTACCTTCATGGTTGACTCCTAGTTTCCTGTAACCGGCCGCTTATTTAGAGCGGAATACAATTCTGGCGCGTGAGAGATCATAGGGCGTGAGCTCCACTGTGACCTTGTCACCCGGCAGAATCCGGATGTAGTGCATACGCATCTTGCCCGAGATATGGCCCAACACTACATGGCCGTTTTCCAGCTTGACGCGAAAAGTTGCGTTGGGGAGGTTTTCAAGAACCTCGCCCTGCATTTGTATGACGTCGTCCTTTGCCATTCCCTTTCTACCGCATTGGCAGCCCCGCACCTTTGAAGTTTGCCTTCTTCAGGAGCGAGTCGTACTGGTGAGACATCATGTAGGCCTGAGCCTGTGCCATGAAGTCCATGGTCACCACCACGATAATTAACAACGAGGTACCGCCAAAGTAGAACGGTACGTTCCAGCGTGCCTGCATCAGTTCCGGCACCAGGCAAACTGCCGTGATGTAAATGGCACCGGCAAGGGTCAGTCGCATCAGGATCTTGTCGATGTAACGCGACGTTTGCTCGCCAGGACGGATTCCCGGGACGAATGCACCGCTCTTTTTCAGGTTATCTGCTGTTTCGCGGCTGTTGAAAACCAGAGCCGTATAGAAAAAGCAGAAGAAAATGATGAGTGCGGCATACAGCGTGATGTACAGCGGCTGACCGGGCGATAAGGCACCTGCCAGTTCACTGAGCCAGCTCATGCTGGGGTTGCTGGAAAACCAGCTGGTAATCGTTGCCGGCAGCAGAATGATCGACGACGCAAAGATCGGGGGGATGACACCAGCCATGTTCAGCTTGAGCGGCAGATGCGAAGTTTGACCCCCGTAGATCTTGTTGCCCACCTGACGCTTGGCATAATTCACCGTGATCCGACGCTGGCCGCGTTCGACAAAAACCACGAAGTAGGTAACGGCAATGACCAGGACGATGACGAACAGCGCCGACAAAATCGACATACTGTCGGTTCTGACGAGATCGAGCATACCTGCCAATGCACTGGGCAGACCCGCCACAATACCGGCGAAAATGAGAATGGAAATACCATTACCCATACCGCGCTCGGTGATCTGTTCGCCCAGCCACATGATGAACATGGTACCGGTTACCAGCGTTACGATGGTTGTGAAGCGGAACAACATGCCCGGGTCGATGACCAACCCTGGTTGCGACTCAAGGGCCACTGAAATACCCACCGCCTGGAACAATGCCAGAAGCACTGTGCCGTAACGTGTGTACTGCGTGATCTTGCGTCGCCCTGCCTCGCCTTCTTTCTTGATGGCCTCGAGGGTAGGCACCACGACAGCCATGAGCTGCATGATGATCGATGCCGAGATATACGGCATGATACCCAATGCGAACACCGAGAATCGTTCGAGCGCCCCGCCTGAAAACATGTTGAAGAGCCCCAGGATACCCCCGGAATTCTGCTGGAACATGCTGGACAGGGCATCAGGATTGATACCAGGCACGGGAATGTGCGTTCCGAGTCGATAAACCACCAGCGCGAGTACCAGGAAAACGACACGGCGCTTGAGATCGCCGTACCGATCACCTGCTTTACTCTGTGCCTGTGCTTTAGCCACCGTTGCCCCTTAGTTAGACCAGTGAGCCGCCAGCGGCTTCAATGGCTGCACGCGCACCTGCGGTGGCGTTGATGCCTTTGAGCACGACTTTGCGCGAAAGTTCACCGGACTTGATGACTTTTGCATAGCGTACCTGCTGACCAACGATCCCGGCTTGCTTCAGCACCTGAACGTCGATTTCCTCGACGGGGAGCTTTTGCAGTTCGGACAAACGGACTTCTGCGTACAGATGCTGACCCAGAGGAGTGAAACCACGCTTGGGCAGACGGCGCTGCAAAGGCATTTGACCGCCCTCGAAACCGACTTTGTGGAAACCACCCGTACGGGACTTCTGACCTTTGTGACCACGACCGGCTGTTTTACCAAGACCGGAACCGATACCGCGACCAACGCGGCGGGGGGCGTGTTTGGCGCCCTCGGCCGGCTTCAGCGTGTTGAGTTGAATTTCAGACATCCTGATTCCTTTCAGGCTTCCGAGACCGTAACGAGATAATCGACTTTACGGATCATCCCGCGGACCTCGGGGGTATCGACCAAAACGCGGCTGCTGTTCAAACGGCCCAGGCCCAAACCACGCACAGTGGCGCGATGTGAGGCTTTGGTACCGATGACGGAGCGCACGAGCGTAACCTTGATTTGCTTCTGTGTCATGATTTACCCCAGAATCTCTTCGACTGTCTTGCCGCGCTTGGCAGCAATTTCAGACGGTGTCGAGCAGGCGCTCAGACCATTCAGCGTAGCGCGAACCATGTTGTAGGGGTTACTGGAACCCAGGCTCTTGGCCACAACGTTACGAACACCCATTACTTCGAAGATAGCGCGCATCGGGCCGCCGGCAATAACACCGGTACCTTCAGCTGCAGGCGAAATAAGGACGGTCGAAGCGCCGTGTTTGCCAACAACGGTGTGATGGAGTGTGCCGTTCTTGAGAGCAACCTTGACCAGACCGCGACGGGCCTGTTCCATTGCTTTCTGGACTGCAACCGGCACTTCACGGGCTTTACCTTTGCCCATGCCGATGCGGCCATCGCCGTCGCCAACAACAGTCAGCGCTGCGAAGCTCATGGTGCGACCACCCTTCACGACTTTGCTGACGCGGTTGACCGCGATCATTTTTTCACGCAGGCCGTCGTCGCGCTCTTGCTCGGCGGCGTGCTTGCCTTGTGCTTTAGCCATTTGACAATTCCTTGCTTAGAACTTCAGGCCGGCTTCACGCGCGGCGTCTGCCAGCGCCTTGACGCGGCCATGATAACGGAAGCCCGAACGATCAAAGGCAACCAGCTCGATACCGGCGGCTTTTGCTTTTTCGGCTACGCGCTTACCGACCAGGGTGGCAGCCGCCACGTTGCCACCATTGGTGTTCTGGCTGGCCAGTTCTTTGCGCACTTCGGGCTCGAGCGTGGAAGCGCTGACGAGCACACGATCGCCTTCCGGCGAAATGATGTTTGCGTAGATATGCAGGTTCGAACGGAAAACCGAGAGGCGGTGAACACGCAGTTCGGAGATTTTCCGGCGAGTTGCGACTGAACGACGCAAACGGGAGATTTTCTTGTCCATAATTGGTCCTTGCCTGCGCGCTTATTTCTTCTTGGTTTCTTTGATGATGACGCGTTCATCCGAGTAACGCACACCCTTGCCTTTGTAGGGCTCGGGTTTGCGATAGGCGCGGATATCGGCAGCCACCTGACCAACCACCTGCTTGTCAGCACCCTTGATGACGATTTCCGTCTGTGTAGGGCACTCGACCTTGATGCCTTCAGGCATGGGGTGAATGATGTCGTGTGAAAAACCAAGCTGAAGCTTCAGATCGTTACCCTGAACCTGGGCGCGGAAACCCACGCCAACCAGATTCAGACGACGCTCGAAACCTTTGCTGACGCCCGTGACCATGTTGTTGACCAGCGCACGCAGCGTACCGGACATAGCATGGGCCTGACGGGAATCGTTGGCAACTTCGAACGAGAGCTTGCCATCTTCCTGGCGGACGATGACGTCTCCGTTGAGTTCCTGGATCAGTGTGCCCAGAGGACCTTTGACGGAAATCTGGCCGGCACTGATCGTGGCTTCAACACCACCGGGAACAGCGACCGGATACTTAGCAATACGTGACATATGATGTTCTCCTTAGGCCACGTAGCACAGCACTTCGCCACCCACGCCATTGGCACGGGCTTTGCGATCAGTCATGACACCGCGCGGTGTGGAGACAATGGCCACGCCCAGACCGTTCATGACCTGAGGAATGGTTTTGCTGCTCTTGTAGATACGCAGCCCGGGACGGGATACGCGATCGATGCGCTCGATGACCGGACGACCGGCGTAGTACTTCAATGTGATTTCCAGGACGGGCTTGGCCTTTTCGCCAGCGACCTGGAAGTCGTCGATATAGCCTTCATCTTTCAGCACGGCAGCAATGGCTACCTTCAGCTTCGAGGAGGGCATGCTGACCGACGCTTTGTTGACTTGTTGTGCGTTGCGCACACGGGTCAACATGTCGGCGATGGGATCGCTCATGCTCATGTTTAATTCTCCTACCAGCTGGCTTTGGTCATACCCGGAACCTCACCGCGCATCGCCATTTCGCGAAGCTTGTGACGTGTGAGACCGAATTTGCTGAAAACACCGCGCGGACGACCGGTGACAACGCAACGATTGCGCTGACGGGTCGGGTTGGCATTGCGCGGCAGTTGCTGCAGTTTCAGGCGAGCTTCATAACGCTCTTCATCGGACTTGGATTGGTCATCGATGATGGCTTTGAGTGCTGCACGCTTGGCTGCAAATTTTTCTGCCAGCTTGGCGCGTTTGATATCGCGATTGATGAGTGAAAGTTTTGCCACGTCATCGCCCCTTAGTTGCGGAACGGGAAGCTGAAGGCATTGAGCAGCGCCTTGGCTTCGTCGTCGTTCTTGGCTGTGGTGGTGATACTGATGTTCATGCCACGGACAGCGTCGATTTTGTCGTATTCGATTTCGGGGAAGATGATCTGTTCCTTCACACCGATGTTGTAGTTGCCGCGACCGTCGAATGCACGACCCGACACACCACGGAAGTCGCGAACGCGCGGCAGCGCGACAGCGATCAGGCGATCAAGGAATTCGTACATGCGTTGACCACGCAACGTGACCATGCAACCAATGGGGTAGTTCTCACGGATTTTGAAGCCCGCGATCGCTTTGCGTGTCTTGGTGATGACAGGCTTCTGGCCAGCGATCTTGGTCAGGTCATTGACCGCATTTTCAATGACTTTTTTGTCGGCCACGGCTTCCGAAACACCCATGTTCAGGGTGATCTTGGTGATGCGGGGCACTTCCATGATGCTTTTGTAGCCAAATTTGGCCTGGAGGTCGGCAACGACCTTTTCCTGGTAAAACTGTTGTAAACGAGCCATGTTCTACGCCCCTTATGCCTTGGCGCCAACGACTGCGCCGCTGGAACGGAATACACGGACCTTGTTGCCATCAACCTCTTTTACACCCACGCGATCGGCTTTGCCGGTTTCGGGGTTATAGATGGCCACATTGGAAATGTGGATTGGCATGGTCTTGTCGATGATGCCGCCTTGCGTGCCTGCCATGGGATTGGCCTTGACATGTTTTTTGACGACGTTGATGCCCTCGACCAGAACGTGGTCGGCGTCGACGCGCTTGAGCACGGTTCCACGGCGTTTTTTATCGCGGCCGGTAAGAACGATGACTTCGTCGCCTTTACGGATTTTTTCCATTTGAATGCTCCTTACAGCACTTCCGGAGCCAGAGACACGATCTTCATGAACTTTTCTGTACGCAATTCACGCGTTACAGGTCCGAAGATACGGGTGCCGATGGGTTCCAGTTTAGCGTTGAGCAATACGGCGGCATTGCCACCGAATTTGATCAGCGAACCGTCTTTGCGACGAACGCCCTTAGCGGTACGAACCACTACTGCGTTGTAGATTTCGCCCTTTTTGACGCGCCCGCGGGGAGCCGCATCTTTGACACTGACTTTGATGATGTCACCGATGGCGGCATAACGGCGCTTCGAGCCGCCCAACACCTTGATACACATAACGGAACGTGCACCTGTGTTGTCGGCCACGTCCAGCGTGGTCTGCATTTGGATCATGATTTTTCCTGTTCCAACTTAGCCGCGTTTGCCAGGCCAACCATTTGACCTGGCCACACAACCAGTTTTGGTCCCGTCAGGCAGGTTTACACCGTACCCTGGGTTGAAATCTTGCTGTTAAACGTGTGTTTCCACATTGTTGCCATTCAAACGCGCCTTGTTTTTGCATTCAAGGCGTTACAGAATAGGCAAGTTTTCTACTATACCCTGAATAAGCCTTTATAGCAACTACTTTATTTCCTGTTTCTATGCAAGTGCCGGCTGGGCGCCGTATTCCTGCAACAACTGTCTGACCGATGCATCGGGAACATCGTCGGCAAAAACCTTGATACCCATACCAATGGCCACTTCGGTCATGGCCACCATCAGCTGCTGTCCGCCCGGGCTCGCCAGCATGTTCACGACCAGATCACCGCCTATTTTAATGTAGGCCAGCGGCACCCTGTGTATGGACATAAGCGCATGGGGGTCCTCCGTGAAACGCCGAAGACCGAGTCTGACGCCTTTCTGTTCTGCCACACTGGCCAACTGCTGTACCTCAGCCGCAAGGCTGCTGAGTGCGTGCGCATCAATTTCGAGAATAAGGCGGCGTGCCAGATCCATGTCTTTCAAGCGTTCGTCAAGAAGAGCAGGAAAACCATCCTCAAGCAACGACGCCATTGACAATTTGATGACCAGATCGCCACGAGCATTGCTTTTCAGCCAGGCCAGGCCAAGATCGACCGCCCGGATATCGCAGGCGCCGGAAAGCCCGAGACGGGCAGCAGGCGGCATGAACAGATACCCCGTGAGAGGCTCCTCGTGGGGCACGGCGGCAGGAATGCACAATCCGGCCTCAAAACGCTCTCCTGCAGGTTCACCCTCGTAGTCAATGGTTGTGATGCGCAAAAAAAACTCTTTTTTATCAAGAGCGCGATTGATACGCTTGAACCAGTTCGAAGCACCACCCGCATTCAGACGGTCTGTGCGGCCGGGGCCATGAACAATGTATTCAACGTGCCCGTGACCGGCATTCTCGGCGCGCATCAGGGCCTGATCAAGGCGAGACAAGACACTGGTCACACTGTCATCGGGCAGATAATTGGTCAGTGCCACTGCCCAGCGACTGGGCTGCTGGGCCGGCGTATCGGCGCGACGTGCATTCAGTACACGGCAAATAGCCTGTGCCAGACGTGTTGCCTGGGTACCGTGCGCACCGGGCATCAGGCAGATGAAATCGGAACCGTTCAGGCGTCCAAGTTGGGTATCGTCCTCGGCGGTGTTGTCGATAGCGCCCTTGACAGCATCAAGCACTGAACGCAACCATTGGTCGACCTCGGCGCGGGGAAGGTAACGGTTCAGTTCGGCAAGATCACGTTGGCGAAAGATCATCACATGCCCTTCCCTCTGGCTGGAGTCAAGGTGCGGTGCGAGTGATGCACGCAATTCATTCACAATATAGCGTCGCGATGCCAGGCCTGTGACGGAATCACGGTTCAACTCAAGTTGCAGTGACTCAATACGATCCGTCTGCTCCTGGCTGGTGGCCCGTACCTGTTCACGCGCCTCACGCACGGCCAGGCCTACATCGGCCAGTTCACGGATCCTGTGACGTACAGGCATGGAAGAGTGTCCGTCAACGATGGTTTCCACCTGGCTGGTGATTTCTTCGGCAAAGGCCCGTTTGAGCCAACGCACAAGAAAAAGTGCAAAAGCAGCCCAGGCCACACCCGCAGCCAACACCCACAGCAGCACACGGAATGTATTCTGATAAAGGGTTCGATAGGCCCGGGTATCATTGGCTGTTACCGTAAGCGTCAGCGGACCCGAACCATTACTTTGAATCGTCCTGGTTGCCTCCGGTGTATCCAGTTGAAGGATGGCACGAAACCAGGCCGGCGCCGAGCCATTGCCGGTTGCGGGTTTTGCAAGAACGATGTCGGGCGTACCATCGGGAAAAGCCAGGACAATACGGGCAAACTGGCCCGTACCAAACACAGACTCGATCAGTACGCGCAGATGCTGGAGACGCTGTTCCGGACGATCAGCGTGAACAGCACGCTCGATGGCGAACGCGGCAACATCGCTGCTGGTGCGCATTTGCTGGTTCAGGTAGGCCCGGGTGCTGTTCGCACTGACGAGTACGGTACCCACCAGCACACACACCATAACGAGTGTGACACTGACCAGCAGACGTTTCAGTAAAGACATGCGTGCGTTCCCCGAACGTATTTCGTGTGCGTGCATTTTACCCAATGCATTGCATGCATAAGGGTGGCCACGAACTGACAAACCCGCATATTGACCGGTATGATCAACGTTTATCGTTGCGTTAACTGGAAAAGGACAGAAATCACCATGTATCAGAACCTGGCGCTGTACATCGATGGAGAATTCATCAGCGGCGACGGCCGTAAAACCGAGCCGGTCACTAACCCGGCCACACTTGAAGTGCTGGGTCATCTTCCGCACGCCACCACAGCCGACCTTGATCGTGCGCTGAACTCAGCCGCCCGTGCCTTTGAAACATGGCGCCACAGCTCCCCCATGGTGCGCTCGGAAATTCTTCGCAAGGTAGGCCAGCTTTCGCGGGATCGCGCACAGGAAATCGGTCGAAACATGACACTCGACCAGGGTAAACCACTGGCCGAAGCCGTAGGTGAAATTGTTTCTTGCGCCGACCATGCCGACTGGCATGCAGAAGAGTGCCGCCGTATTTATGGCCGTGTCATTCTGCCCCGCAGCCCTGAAGTGCGCCAGATGGTGTTGCGCGAACCTGTCGGTGTATGCGCTGCCTTTACCCCTTGGAACTTTCCCTATAACCAGGCTATACGCAAGGTCTGCGCGGCTATCGGTGCCGGGTGCACAATCATCCTGAAGGGCCCCGAGGACACCCCCAGTGCCGTCATGGCCATTGCACAAATGTTTCACGATGCCGGCCTGCCGCCCGGTGTGCTGAACATCGTCTGGGGCGTACCCTCTGAAGTGTCAGATCATCTGGTACGTTCGCCCATCGTGCGCAAAGTATCCTTCACGGGTTCAGTTCCGGTCGGCAAGCACTTGGCGGCGCTGGCCGGTGCGCACATGAAACGTGTCACCATGGAACTCGGCGGACACTCGCCCGTGCTGGTCTTCGACGACGCCGACGTACCGCGTGCTGCCAAAATGCTGGCCAAATTCAAACTGCGCAATGCCGGCCAGGTCTGCGTCTCACCCACACGCTTTTATGTCCACGACAAAGTCTATGACAAATTCATGAGTGATTTCACCGACACACTGAAATCGGTCGTTGTCGGTAATGGCCTGGAACCTGAAACCCAAATGGGCCCGCTTGCGCATGCCCGCCGTGTACCCGTCATGGAACAGTTTGTGCAGAACGCCATCGAACTGGGCGGCAAGGTGGTGCTGGGCGGCGAACGCCTGGAAGGGGTGGGCCATTTCTTCAAACCCACGGTAGTGACCGACCTTCCGGAACATGCCATGCTCATGACCGAAGAACCGTTTGGGCCGATTGCTCCGATTGCACGCTTTTCTGACACCGATGATGTCATTCGCCGGGCGAACTCCTTACCTTTCGGGCTGTCATCGTATGTATTCACGAACTCGCTTCAAACGGCGACTAAGGTCAGCAATGCCCTTGAAGCCGGCATGGTGAACATCAATCACTTTGGCAGCGCATTGCCTGAAACCCCCTTTGGCGGGATCAAAGACAGCGGTATCGGCAGCGAGGGGGGTCTGGAAACATTCGATGGGTATCTGGTCACCAAATTTGTCACTCACGTCTGACCAGACACGCGCCGGTCCGACGATTCGTTCACCTGCATGTTCATTCACTTAAAACGCGCAGTGTTTTAATCGGGCGGACCACATCGTTCCCTGCACTCTGCCCCCCATGTCAACGCACCCTTACACCACGCGTTTCTGGACACAACAGTACCCCGCCGGCATTCCGGCGGATCTACCCTCTGCCGGCGCAGCGTACACTTCGCTGGCACAATTTTTTCAGCAAACCTGTGCTCAACACGGTGCCAAAACCGCATTCGTGAGCTTCAACCAGGAACTGTCCTATTCAGAGCTGCAGCGCATGGCCGTGCAGTTCTGTTCCTGGCTACAGCGAACAGGCATACAACCGGGCGATCGTGTTGCCCTCATGATGCCCAATCTGTTGCAGTATCCTGTTTGTGTGTTTGGCACGTTGCTGGCAGGTGCTGTCGTGGTCAACACTAATCCGCTGTACACCGCACGTGAACTGCATCATCAACTGCACGACTCCGGTGCACGTGTGCTTGTTGTGGCAAAAAACTTTGCCGATACCGTCGCCACCGCATTGGCAGGAACAGCGGTCGAGCAGGTTGTGCTCACGTCGATCGGCGAATTTCTGGGGCCTGTTCGCGGCCGGATCATTGATGCCGTACTGCGCTATGTTCGCAAGGCCATTCCGGCCTGCCCGTTGGAACACACCATCACACTGTCCCAGGCACTTGACACCCGCAATAGGAATGTGCAAATCCAGTTTCCGGTAATCCGTTCGCATCATCTTGCATTCCTTCAATACACCGGGGGCACAACGGGCCTTTCACGCGGTGCCATGCTTACCCATGGCAACCTGCTGGCCAACCTTGATCAGGCCCACACCTGGATTAGCCAGCACCTGCACACAAGCACCTGCGCCAATGATCAAGAAACGATCATCACCGCCTTGCCGCTTTACCACATCTTTGCACTGACCGCGAACTGCCTGACCTTCATGCGCCTTGGTGCGCGTAATGTACTGGTCACAAATCCGCGTGATATTGCAGGGCTGATGAAAATAATGCGCAACTACCCATTCAGTGCATTTACCGGTGTGAATACTCTTTTCAATGCATTGCTGAACAGCCCGGGCTTCCAAAAGCTTGGGTTCTCAAAACTGAAAGTGACCCTGGGTGGAGGCATGGCCGTACAACCTGCGGTGGCACAGCGGTGGCAACAAATTACCGGAAACCACCTGACACAGGCCTATGGTCTTACTGAAGCCTCACCCGCTGTGGCAATCAACCCGGTTGGCGAAGCCTACAATGGCAGCGTTGGCCTGCCCGTCCCTGGAACCGATATCCGTATCTGCGATGAAAACGGGCAAACGGTTCCCATCGGCCGCACAGGAGAAATTCACATTGCCGGCCCGCAGGTCACACAGGGCTACTGGAACTTGCCCCAGTCAAAAACAGAAAGCTTTACAGAACACGGGTATTTCAAAACAGGCGATGTCGGGTATTTCAACGCCCAGGGCTACCTGACACTGGTTGATCGTTTGCGAGATACCATTATTGTTTCGGGATTCAACGTTTATCCCAATGAAATCGAACAGGTTGTTATCGAACTTGACGGTATTGCCGATGCAGCGGCAGTTGGCATTCCTGACACACATTCTGGCCAAACAGTGAAGTTGTTTGTCATGCCTGGATCAAACCCACCCGATGTGCACACCATTATGCAACACTGTCGCGCCAATCTGGCGCCCTACAAAGTACCTCGCCACATCGAATTTCGTAGCGAATTACCCCGTTCAACCATCGGCAAAGTGCTCCGGCGTGCCTTGCGCGATCCTGAAACCTGAACCAAGGGTACAAATGCGCGAATAGCCAGATCAGAGGCCTGAAATACAAAAACCCCGGTAAACCGGGGTTTTTGTTGAACAACACGACTGGCAGCGTGTTATCTGCCAGATGGAGGATCGTTATCAGTTATCAGATAACGCGTACTGCTTCGATCAAACGTACGACAGTCCAGGATTTCGTACGGGAGATCGGACGACCTTCCGCGATCTCGACTGTATCGCCTTCGTTGTACTGGTTGTTTTCATCATGCGCTTTGTATTTTGCAGAGCGCATGATGATTTTGCCCAAAACGGGGTGCTTGACGCGACGCTCGACGAGCACCACGACAGACTTGTCCATTTTGTTGCTGACAACCTGGCCAATAAGGGTACGCTGACGCTTTACGGCTTGGGTGTTTTGAGTTTCGCTCATTTTACTTTCCTGCTTTCTCAGTCATGATGGTACGAACACGCGCGATGTCACGGCGGGTTTTACCAATTTGACTGGTGTTGGAAAGCTGCTGAGTGGCACGCTGCATACGCAGGTTGAACTGTGCCCTGAGCAGGCTCTCGAGCTCTTGTTTGAGCTCGGTGGCATCTTTTGTGCGGAGTTCGCTGGCTTTCATGAGGTCTCCTTAGGCACCAATATGGCGCGACACGAAGGTCGTGGAAATTGGCAACTTGGCGGCAGCCAGGCGGAAAGCTTCGCGAGCCATTTCTTCGCTGACACCTTCCATTTCGTACAGCACCTTGCCGGGCTGAATTTCAGCGACCCAGTATTCCGGATTACCCTTACCATTACCCATACGCACTTCAGCAGGCTTCTGTGAAATTGGCTTGTCGGGAAAAATGCGGATCCAGATACGACCACCACGTTTGATGTGACGGTTGATCGCACGACGGGCGGATTCGATCTGGCGTGCAGTAAGACGACCACGACCGGTGGCTTTCAGACCAAATTCGCCGAACGACACTTGTGCACCGCGGGTAGCCAGGCCAGTGTTGCGGCCTTTCTGCTCTTTGCGGTATTTTCTGCGTGACGGTTGCAGCATGTTTATTCTCCTTCAGGCGCTGGCGCAGCATTGGGCGCAGCGTCTTTGCGAGGACCACGGCCACGTCCACCCGGACGACGGCCATCAGGGCGCTCACCGCGGGGGGCACGACGCGGACGACGCTCTTCTTCACGAGGAGCGGCGGTTTCCGGCGGCATTTCACCGTTGGGGAGCATATCGCCCTTGTAGACCCACACCTTGATACCGATGATACCGTAGGTGGTCTGGGCTTCGGAGGTGCCGTAATCAATGTTGGCGCGCAGTGTGTGCAGGGGCACACGGCCTTCGCGGTACCATTCGGTACGGGCAATTTCGATACCGTTCAGACGACCCGAGCTCATGATCTTGATGCCCTGGGCGCCCAAACGCATGGCGTTTTGCATGGCACGCTTCATGGCACGACGGAACATGATGCGCTTTTCCAGTTGCTGGGCAATGGAATCGGCGATCAGTTGAGCATCGGTTTCAGGTTTGCGAATTTCTTCGATGTTGACGTGCACGGGCACGCCCATCAGACGCTGGAGATCGGCCTTGAGGCTTTCGATATCTTCGCCACGCTTGCCGATCACCACACCCGGACGTGCCGAGTAAACAGTGATACGTGCATTCTTGGCGGGACGCTCGATGACAACGCGACCAACCGAAGCGTTTTTCAGCTTCTTTTTGAGATATTCGCGTACACGGATATCTTCAGCCAGCATGCCGCCGAAGGCTTTGTCGTCAGCGTACCAGCGCGAGCTCCAGTTACGATTAACCGCGAGGCGGAACCCAATCGGGTGAATTTTCTGTCCCATTGTGACTCCTTAGGTGCCAACCTTGACCACAATGTGGCAGGTTTGCTTCTCGATACGGTTACCGCGACCTTTTGCACGTGCGGAAAAACGCTTCATGGACTGAGCCTTGTCGATGTAGATGGTCGTAACCTTCAGTTCATCGATGTCGGCGCCGTCGTTGTGCTCAGCGTTGGCGATCGCGGACTCAAGTGCTTTCTTGAGAATGCCCGCGGCCTTCTTGGGTGTGAACGTCAGGATATTCAGAGCCTGAGCAACCGACTTGCCGCGAATAAGATCAGCGACGAGACGGGTTTTCTGGGCCGAAATATGGACGCCACGGATAATAGCTGTAGTTTCCATCACTTACCTCTTGGACTTTTTGTCCGCAGCATGGCCCTTGAATGTACGGGTCAGTGCGAACTCGCCGAGTTTGTGACCAACCATGTTCTCGTTGATGTAAACGGGAACGTGCTGGCGGCCATTGTGCACAGCAATCGTCAGCCCAATGAATTCGGGCAGGATGGTGGAACGGCGCGACCAGGTTTTGATCGGCTTTTTCTCTTTGCCCTCGACGGCTCCATCTACTTTCTTGAGCAGATGACCATCGACGAATGGGCCTTTTTTGATCGAACGTGACATGTTGTTCGCCCCTTACTTGCGCTTGCGGCGCGAGACAATCATATTGTCTGTGCGCTTGTTACGACGGGTTCTATAGCCTTTGGCTGGTGTACCCCATGGGCTGACCGGCTCACGACCCTCGCCTGTACGGCCTTCACCACCACCGTGCGGGTGATCGATCGGGTTCATGGCCACACCGCGAACGGTGGGACGAACACCACGCCAGCGCATTGCACCGGCTTTACCGATTTGACGCAGGCTGTGTTCTTCGTTGCCGACTTCACCAATGGTGGCACGGCAATCGATGTGAACGCGACGGACTTCACCAGAGCGCAGGCGAACCTGGGCGTAGGTACCTTCACGCGCCAGCAGGACAGCCGAAGCACCTGCGGAACGAGCCATCTGGGCACCTTTACCAGGCAACATTTCGATGCAATGGATAGTGGAACCGACGGGGATATTGCGGATGGGCAGCGTGTTGCCTGCACGGATGGGAGCATCCTTGCCGGACATCAGGGTTGCGCCAACTTCCAGACCACGGGGAGCAATGATGTAACGACGCTCGCCGTCGGCATAGCACAGCAGTGCGATGTGAGCCGTACGGTTGGGATCGTATTCAAGGCGCTCGACCTTGGCAGCAATGCCATCTTTGTTGCGACGGAAGTCGACAAGACGGTAATGCTGCTTGTGACCACCCCCACGGTGACGAACCGTGATGTGTCCGTTGTTGTTACGGCCTGAACCGCGTGTTTTCTTTTCAACCAGAGCTGCAAAAGGCGCGCCTTTATGCAGGTTCGGGTTGACAACCTTGATCATGCCACGGCGACCGGCCGAGGTAGGCTTGACTTTAACGAGTGCCATTTAATTCACCTCCGTAAAGTCGATTTCCTGACCGTCTTTGAGCGAAACGTAAGCTTTGCGCTCGTTGCGGCGGCGACCGATAAAGCGACCAAAGCGCTTTTCCTTGCCTTTCCGGTTCAGAACCTGAACGGATTCGACTTCGACCTTGAAGAGCATTTCGACTGCAGCCTTGATTTCAGGCTTGGTGGCGTCAGCGGCCACGCGGAAAGCGATTTGCTGATTTTTTTCGGCAACCATGGTGGCCTTTTCGGTCACGACGGGCGCCAGGATAACTTGCAGTAAGCGTTCGGCGTTCATCCCAACATCTCCTCGAGTTGAGCGATAGCCGGCTTGGTGATCAGCACTTTCTTGTAGTGGATCAGCGAGAGCGGATCGGCGTAGCGCGGTTCGACCACGGCAACGTGCGGCAGGTTGCGCGTAGCGAGGTAAACGTTTTCGTCGAGTGCATCGGTGATGATGAGTACGGACTCGAGACCCATGTTCTTGAGCTTTTCAGCAGCAAGTTTTGTCTTGGGGGATTCGAGAACGAACGTATCGACCACGGCGATGCGATCCTCACGGGCCAACTGGGAAAGGATCGCACGAATACCGGCGCGATACATTTTCTTGTTGACTTTCTGGGAGAAGTTTTCGTCGGGCGAATTGGGGAATGCACGACCGCCTCCGCGCCAGATGGGCGAAGATGTCATACCGGCACGAGCACGGCCCGTACCTTTCTGGCGCCATGGCTTCTTGGTGCTGTGCTTGACGGTATCACGACCTTTCTGGGCGCGATTGCCGCTGCGTGCGTTGGCCTGGAAGGCCACAACGATCTGGTGCACAAGCGCTTCGTTGAAATCGCGACCGAAGACTGTATCGGAGGCGGCAACGGTGGAAGCAGATTGACCCTGGTCATTCAGGAGCTTGAGTTCCATTATTAGGCTCCTTTCTTGGCCGACATCTTGATGGCCGGACGAACGATTACGTTGGCATTCTTGTGGCCGGGAACAGCGCCCTTGACCAACAGAAGACCACGCTCGGCGTCGACGCGAACGATGTCAAGGTTTTGAACGGTACGGGTGTCGTCACCCAGGTGACCGGACATGCGCTTACCCGGGAAAATGCGGCCGGGATCTTGTGCCTGACCGATCGAGCCAGGAACGCGGTGCGAACGGGAGTTACCGTGCGAAGCGCGCTGCGAACCAAAGTGGTGACGCTTGATGGTACCGGCGAAGCCTTTACCAATGGTTGTACCCGTAACGTCAACTTTCTGACCTGCTTCGAACACGCTTTCGACGGCCACAACTGCACCAGCCGTAAATTCGGCGGCTTTTGCGGGATCGAGACGGAATTCTTTCAGGATACTGCCGGCTTCAACGCCGGCTTTTGCGTAGTGCCCTGCCTGGGCTTTGACCACACGCGAAGCGCGGCGGGAACCATAGGCAACTTGCACAGCCGCGTAGCCATCAACTTCTGGCGACTTGACCTGGGTAACGCGGTTGTTCGACACGTCCAGCACTGTAACCGGGATGGATTCGCCATCTTCGGTAAAAATGCGGGTCATGCCGACCTTGCGCCCCACGAGCCCAAGCCGGTAAGCGGCAGGCGTAGGTGTCGAGTTCGACATCGTTTTCTCCATTCCCGACTGCGATTGGTCGGGGCTAATTACTGTGCGCCACACAAATTGGCGCACTAACTCTTGGATATAGCCGAAAAAATTTTGGCTAATCTTTCGATTTTAGCACGATGTCGAACTACTTAACAAGTAGTATTTTTACTCAAACTTGAAACCGGGCTGGGCAACCACCTGTTTCGCGCGGTCGTATTGCTCTTTGATTTCAGCAGCAAATTCCTGGGGTGTGTTACCTGACGGCGTTGCTCCTTGTTTGTTGAGCGCCTCGATGACCTTCGGATCTTTGAGCGCCACTACAGCCGCATCACGCAGTTTATTGATAATTTCAGGCGGAGTGCCTTTAGGCGCCAGCAAACCATACCAGGCAGGCGAGTTCAATTGCGGATACTTGAGTTCAGCCAGTGTCGGGATGTCTTTGATGGCTTCGACACGGTCGGGACCTGCAAGTGCGATTGCGCGTAATTTGCCGGCAAGAATCTGGTTCATTGAAGACGGCAGGTTATCGAACAGTACTTGCACCTGACCTGCTACGGTATCAACGACAGCGGGACCCGAACCCTTGTAGGGAACATGAATTACTTCTGTACCTGTAGCATGCTTGAAGGCCTCACCGAACAAGTGATTGATTGAACATGTACCCGAACTACCGTAGGAATACTTGTCTGGATTTTTCTTGAGCTCTGCCACAAACCCTGCAAAATCGTTGGCCGGGAACGATGGGTTGACAACAATCACATTGGGCAAATTGGCAAAGTTCGTAACCGGCATGAAATCGGCGACGGGATCGTAGGGCAGATCTTTGCGGCAGGCGGGATTCACCGCCATGGTTGAAACCGTAGCCACCGACAAGGTATAGCCATCTGGCTTGGCGCGGGCGGCTTCTGCTGCACCGATTGCCCCCCCTGCGCCACCCTTGTTTTCCACAACCATGGTCTGACCCAGCTCTTGTGCCATGCGTTGTGTGACAATACGGGTAACGATGTCGGTGGACCCGCCGGGGGCAAAAGGAACAATTACGCGTATGCTTTGCTCAGGATACGCTGCGGATGACAAACCGGGTGCCAGCGCTGCAGCCATGCCCAGAAAGAACACAGGTGCAATTTTTTTCAGACCAGATCGCGTCATTGAAAGTTCTCCGTTATAGTCATTAGATATGAGGCGCCATGATACTTAAGCCTTCCCGCAACGCCTACAAGGGTTTACGCGGTGATTAAATGTCTTTGAAACGACAATCCGAACCATTCGGCATACGTTGTGCTTATGCGACCCTAAACGACAATCCGTTTCTGGCGGGCGATGAAAATTCCCTTATTTTTGAATCGGATGGACTGGTTGTCATTGACCAGGGCTTGATTCATGCAGCAGGACACTACAACAGTCTCCGGCCGCTCTTCCCCGAGCTTGAAATCGTCCAATATCAAAACGCACTCCTGGTACCTGGTTTTATCGACACCCACGTACATTATCCACAACTGCCCATGATCGGCTCTTGTGGTGAGCAACTGATCGACTGGCTGACACGCTACACCTTTGAAACTGAACAGCGTTTCTGCGATATCGGGTATGCCCGACGCGTTGCAGACCATTTTCTGGACGCCTGCCTTGATGCCGGCACGACAACAGCCGCTGTTTATTGCACCGTTCACCCTGAATCGGTCGATGCTTTTTTTGCGGCAAGCCTTGAACGTGGTTTACGCATGCTGGCGGGTAAAGTGCTCATGGATCGCAACGCCCCAGCTGCCCTGCTCGATACCGCGCAAACCGGCTACGATCAATCGGAACAGTTGATCCGTCGCTGGCATGGCCAACACCGTCTTTCATACGCCATCACACCGCGCTTTGCACCAACCAGTACACCGGCGCAACTGGAAGCAGCCGGAGCACTGCGCAGCGCCTACCCCGATGTTCTTGTCCAGACCCATTTGTCTGAAAACCCACAGGAAGTTGCGTGGGTGAAATCCTTGTTTCCCGAACGCCGCCATTATCTCGATGTGTACGCGCACTACGGCTTGACAGGCCCCCGCTGTATTTTCGGGCATGCCCTTCACTTGTGCGAATCGGAATGGCGAATGCTGTCTGACAGCGGCTCATCGATTGCACATTGCCCGACGTCAAACGCCTTTCTTGGAAGTGGCCTGTTCGATCTTGAAACAGCCCGGTCTTGCCAACCCAATATGCGACTGGGGCTGGCCACTGACGTTGGCGCAGGTACGACACTTTCGATGCTGAAAACCATGGGAGCAGCCTACAATGTTGCACAACTGCGCGGCAACGCTTTGTCGCCGGTCAAGGCATTCCACATGGCCACCTACGGGGCAGCCCAGGCGCTGCACCTTGAAGAACGCATCGGCCGGATTGCTGCTGGCCTGGAAGCCGATCTGGTAATCCTTGATCTGCAGGCAACACCTGTCATTGAACAGCGTATGGCGCAGTGTTCAGACATTGCCGACACCCTTTTTGTCCAAATGATTCTGGGTGATGAGCGCTCGGTACGCGCGGTCTATAGCGCAGGCAAGTCCGTCAAGCCTGCAGTCTGAACAGGCATACTCTGTCTGGTTGACGACACCCGTACCGGACACTCCAGCAAAAACGCCATGCATCAAGCATGGCGTTTTTGGGGATCCGGAGTACCATTCAGGTACCAGCAACAAACTTACTGCAGCGCGATTTCAACATCGACACCAGCCGGCAGATCAAGACGCATAAGTGCGTCGACTGTTTTGTCGGTGGGATCAACGATGTCCATGAGACGCTGGTGCGTACGCATTTCGAATTGATCGCGCGATGACTTGTTCACGTGCGGTGAACGCAGTACATCGTAGCGGCGAATACGTGTGGGCAGGGGGACCGGACCACGCACAACCGCGCCCGTGCGCTTGGCTGTTTCAACGATCTCAGCCGCCGATTGATCGATCAGCTTGTAATCGTAGGCTTTCAGACGGATGCGGATTTTCTGGTTTTTCATGGGGATTCCTAAAGAACGAAAAAAGCGGGGGCGACATACCCCCGCCCGAGAGCATCAGTTACTTGATGATGCTTGCAACCACACCGGCGCCGACGGTACGGCCACCTTCACGGATCGCGAAACGCAGACCTTCTTCCATGGCGATCGGCGCAATCAGGCTGACCTTCATGGAGACGTTGTCGCCC
>JAAYGT010000125.1 GCA_012727555.1 Alcaligenaceae bacterium
ACACATGGCGCAGCACGATGGTGTCATCGGTTTCTTCCATGAGACTGGGTACCTGGGTGCGCAATTCGTGCAGCAGGGCATCCGAGAAGCGGGCCCGGGGCAGCGCCACCTGGGAGTATTCCCAGGTGTCGGCCATGCGACCGACACGGTCGTGTTTTTTGACCAGCTGGTATTTGTCGCGCACCGTGGCGTGTGTCATGCCTTCCTTGACGATGCGGTCGCGGATCAGTTTGAACACGTAGGGGTAGGACGGCAGGGTAAAGACGGTCATGACCATGCCCTTGATACCCGGTGCAATGTCGAAGTTGTCGTGCGAGTGTGCAAGGTGGTGCAGGAAGTCGCGATAAAACAGGGTTTTGCCTTGTTTTTGCAAGCCGATGGCCGTATAGAGTTCAGCCTGTGGCTTGCGGGGCATGAGCGACTGCAAAAAATGCACGTAGGCCGACGGGGTTTCCATGTCGACCAGAAAATAAGCGCGCGTGAAACTGAACAGGGCGCTCAGGTCGTCGGCGCTTTCCAGCAGGGCATCAAGTGTGATGTGACCTGAAGGGGTACGCAGCAGGGCAATGGCAAACGGGTGAATGGTGCTCTGGTTGATGAGCCGGCCTACCACGTAGGCGCCTTTGTTGCGAAAGAACAGGGAATTCAGTACCTGGATCTGGCAGTCGGGGGCAATGCGTTGACCCGAGTCTTTGGCAATGCGCTGGCTCAGCAACCGTACACCTTTGCGGGCCAGCGTGCGGGTTTCGGCAGGCAGGTCGGCAAATGGCGCGGCCAGACCGAAATCGGCCATCATGCGGATCAGTGACCGGTGCAGACCTTCGGTGGCGGGATAATACACCCGATAGGACGGCGGGCGGCTGTCCATGTAGTCGGTGGCGATGGCCGGCCGCACGAACAGGAAGTCGTTATGGAAGTAGTCGCGGTGCAGAATGCGGCAGGACACCGAATTGAAGAAGGTTTCGGCGCATTCCGGCTGGCGGTGATCGGCCAGCAGGGCAACATAGTCGCTTTTGACGGCCTGCCAGTAGCTGAGTTGTTCGGGGGTGAGATCGCGTTGGGCCGATGCGTTGTCGGGGCTGGCTGCGCTGCCTTTCAGGGCTGAACCCAGGACACCGGCACATTCACGTACGCGCATGTCGTAGTATTCGATACGTTCGCGGGCCAGTTGTTGTATGCCGTGCCAGTTGCCCGATTCGAACAGCGACTTGGCCCGCTGTGCCCCGTAGCGAAACAGGGCATAGTGGCGGTTAAACCCTTGCAGTACCGCCTGCGCCACGGCCAGCGGGGCCATGCCGGGGCGGCTGGCGGGTTCAATGTGCGGGGTGTCGCTGATCAGTTTCATGGTGATGGCAGATTCGGCCCTGATCGGGTTCAGGCCGTTTCGTTGAAGAGTTCGCGGCCGATCAGCATACGCCGGATTTCACTGGTGCCTGCACCGATTTCATACAGTTTGGCATCGCGCCAGAGGCGGCCGGTGGGGTAGTCGTTGATGAAGCCGTTGCCACCAAGAATCTGGATGCCTTCGCCGGCCATCCAGGTGGCTTTTTCTGCGCAGTACAGAATGACGGCGGCGCAGTCTTTGCGCACCTGGCGTACGTGGGCGCTGCCCAGTTCATCAAGGTTTTTGCCCACGGTGTAGCAAAAGGCCCGGCTGGCTTGCAGGGTGGTGTACAGATCGGCCATTTTGCCCTGGATGAGCTGGAATTCGCCGATGGATTGGCCGAATTGTTTGCGCTCGTGTACGTAAGGCACCACGACGTCCATGACGGCCTGCATGATGCCCAGGGGGCCGCCGGCCAGGACGGCGCGTTCGTAATCCAGGCCGCTCATGAGCACTTTGACACCGCCATTGACCTGGCCCAGCACGTTTTCTTCGGGAACTTCGCAGTCCTGGAAAACCAGTTCGCCGGTATGGCTGCCGCGCATGCCCAGTTTGTCGAGTTTCTGGGCCACGGAAAAGCCTTTGAAGCCTTTTTCAATGATGAATGCGGTGATGCCCCGCTGATGGGCTTCGGGGTCGGTTTTGGCGTAGACCACCAGGGTGTCGGCATCGGGGCCGTTGGTGATCCACATTTTGGTGCCGTTCAGTACGTAGCGGTCGCCTTTCTTTTCGGCACGCAGTTTCATGCTGACGACATCGGAGCCTGCACCGGGTTCGCTCATGGCCAGGGCACCGATGTGTTCGCCGCTGACGAGTTTGGGCAGGTACTTTTCTTTCTGGGCGTCTGTACCGTTGCGGTTGATCTGGTTCACGCACAGGTTGGAGTGGGCGCCGTACGACAGGGCAACCGAGGCGCTGGCACGCGACAATTCTTCCATGGCCACCATGTGCGCCAGGTAACCCATGTTGCTGCCGCCGTATTCTTCGCCGACCGTCATGCCCAGCAACCCCAGGTTGCCGAATTTTTGCCAGAGATCCATGGGAAATTGGTCGCTGCGGTCGATCTCGGCGGCGCGTGGGGCGATTTCAGTCTGGGCGAAGTCGTAGACCGCGTCACGCAGCATGTCGAGGTCGGAGCCGAGATTGAAGTTCAGGCCGGGAATGTTCATGGTGTCTCCTGGGGCAAGGGGCGGTGAGTTCGGTACTTTCCTGTTTACTATATTACGTTAACGTAAACGTCAAAATAAGTAGTTTCCCTCGGCTTGTTTCAGGCTTTCAGGCGTTTCATGATGGCTTGTGCAGTGGCGATCAGTTGGTCGTCGGCGTGCAAGGTGCCTGTCATGAAGATGAGGGAGCCCGTGGTGTGTGTGACGCAGCCACGCGCAATCAGTTCCTGGTGCAGTCGTGCAGCATGCAGAAAGCTGGTGTTCAGTTGCACGGTGACGCAGGGTTGTTTGCCGGCATGTTGCCAGGCAATGGCACTGAGCGCCTGATCAAGCAAGGTGGTCAGTGTGCCACCGTGCGCAACGCCGGCCTGGTTCAGGTGGTCGGCACGTAGTTTCAGGCCGTAGGCCCAGCCTTGTGGTTCACGTCGTGTGAGCATGGGGCCCAGGCACCCCATGAGACCTGGCAGTGTATGCTCGCGCCAGGGGTTTTCGGTGGATGACAAGCTGTGTTCAGGAGGTTGTGTGTTCATTTCAAAAGCCGGTGGTTGGTGTCAGGCGAACGTGGTTCGATCAGGCACCCTCAGTCAAAAAAGATGGCGTATTGCTTCACGCAACACACTTCACTCCAGGGAAAACAGTTGTTGCGAGAGCTGGCTGGCGTGTTCTTTCAGCGCTTGAATCAGGCGTTCCCCTTCAGGTGCCGCAAGCTGGTTGC
>JAAYGT010000126.1 GCA_012727555.1 Alcaligenaceae bacterium
AACCGATAGGCCGCCTGCGTTTCAGCCCAGCCACCACAGGCCTGCGGGATGCTGGCCATCGGGTTGGCCGCCAGTTGCTCAGCCAATAGCGCTGTGCGTTTGTTCAGGCGCGCATCATCGCCAAGATCGATGTTCTTGAATTCCTCGGTGGCCCAGCTCACGTCATTTATCCATCATTCAGTGCTAAATCAGTATGGTACGAGACAGGCGCCAACTTGTGTGTAATGGCATGGCTTAAAGTGTGTCTTGACGAATGTTTCGTTCAGCCCAACAGTTTGCGTTTTTGCCTTGACGAAATGCAGCGCATTTTTGAAATAACCCAACAGGCTGTGCAGAATGCTTCGTTCCAAGGGCCCAGCAACCAAACCGATCCCGAAGCATTGGCCCGGTATATGCGTCAGTTATTCTGACTTTATATATCCGCTGTATTCAGTAGGTTCTGTTTACCGGGGTGCAGTTTAATGCGCAGCTTGATGTAAAATTCTTCTGTTTCGTTTTAATTAAAAAGGAAGCATTTAATGGCAACGTATCTTGAACTGAAAGCCTAGGCTGAAATGCTGCTCAAGCAGGCCGAAGAACTGCGTCAACAGGAAGTCACTGAAGTTCTTCGCGATATCAAAGCCAAAATGGCCCAGTACGGCATTACCGTGGAAGACTTGTCCGGTGGCCCCAAAAAACTGGCCTCCAAAAAAACCGTCTCTGTAAAATACCGTGGTCCCAATGGCGAAGAATGGTCGGGTCGTGGTCGCCCCCCGGTCTGGATGACCGAAGCCGTTGAACAGGGCAAGTCGCGCGAAGATTTCGCCGTCTGAATTCAGGCTTTTCGTTTTAAAACGGCAGCCCCTTCACGGGGCTGCTTTTTTGGTATTCCTGCATGTCTTATTCTTCCCCTGCAGTGCCGGCGGGCACGACGTTTCATTCCGGATATCGACCCGATATCGACGGGCTGCGGGCGGTTGCCGTGCTGGCCGTTCTGGTCTTCCACGCTTTTCCTGCTCTTTTGCCGGGCGGGTTTATTGGCGTTGATATTTTCTTCGTCATTTCCGGTTTCCTGATCACGCGCATTGTGGCCGTGGCTTTGAACGCGGGTTCCTTCAGTTTGACCGATTTTTTTTCCCGGCGTATCCGTCGTATTTTCCCGGCCCTGATCCTGGTTCTGATCACCTGCATGGTTGCGGGGTGGTTCGTACTGACACCGGGCGAATACACTGCACTGGGCAAGCATGTGTTGGCCGGGGCGGGTTTTGTGTCGAACCTGGTGTTGTCGTGGGAAAGCAGTTATTTCGATCAGGCAGCTGAACTCAAGCCTTTGCTGCACCTCTGGAGTCTGGGCATTGAAGAGCAGTTTTATCTGTTCTGGCCGGTCGTGCTGATGCTGGCTGCGTGGCGGCGTATGCCCTTGTGGGCCGTGGCCCTGGGTGTGGGGCTGCTTTCGTTCGGGTGGAATGTTGCCTGGGTGGCGCAACAGCCTTCTGCCACGTTCTACTGGCCCATGACACGGGTGTGGGAATTGCTGGCCGGCGCCTTGCTGGCGCTGGCCGGGTCGGGGACGGGCAGGCTGTACCCCCTGTCGGGGCGGGTGGCTCAGGTTATGGCCTGGGCCGGGTTGGCCTTGCTGCTGGCCGGTCTGCTGCTGATCAACCGGCATCTGGCGTTTCCCGGCTTCTGGGCCGTGTTGCCGGTGCTTGGGGCCGTGCTGCTGGTGGCTGCCGGGCCAACTGCCTGGGTCAATCGCCGCGTGCTGGCTCACCCTGTCATGGTGCGTGTGGGCCTGATCAGTTTTCCCCTGTATTTGTGGCACTGGCCCCTGCTGGCCTTTGCGCTCATCCATCAGGGTGAAACACCGCCGGTGTGGGTGCGGCTGGCCGCTCTTGCGTTGGCCTTCGTGCTGGCCACGGTAACCTGGCGCTGGGTTGAACAGCCACTGCGCCATGGTGGCCGGGGGCGTTTCAAGGTGGCCGGGCTGGTGGTGGCCATGGTGTGTGTGGGGGGGGCTGGAGCCTTCATTCAGGCGCAGTCCGGCTTTCCCGGGCGCCCGGGTGCCAACGTGCGGATGGATGAAACCGCCATTGCCCAGGAGCGTTTGAGTTATTGGGCATCAACCACCTGGGATAACCACTTTGGCCAGCGCGACACCAACATCATGGTGTTTGGCGACAGTCAAGGTTTCGATGTGTTCAAGGCCCTGAGTCTGGACGACCGCCTGGGCGTGCGTAACTTTGAAAGCAGCTTCGATTGCACAGCATTCAACCAGCCGATTGCAGGCAAAGAAAACCAGGCGGCACGTTGCATTGAGCTCTTTGAGCGTCTGTTCCAGGATCGTTTGCTGGAGCAGGCCGATGTGCTGATCTACAGCTTTTCCTGGTTCAAGGCCGCTGAACCGGCCGATGCGCTACCGTATTATCAGGCGGCCATTGACCGTTTGCGGGCGCGCAACCCGGCATTGCGCATCGTGTTCATCGGCCCCAAGCCCTGGCTGGGGCGCACCTGGGTGTCCATCAACGCCATCACCCGAGGGCAAACGTCGGTACAGGGCCTGAACGATTTCCTGAACAGCATCATGTGGGTGCGCCACGACGACATTGCCCATGTGAAGGCCTTGTCAGAAACGCTGCAAACCGGTTTCATCGATGCCAGTGCAGTATATTGTCATGGTGGTTGTGTTTTTTATAACGATAGCCAGTTCGCCTATTTTGATCAGAACCACTGGACGCGTTTCGGTGCTCAACTGTTCATGACGAAGTTGCAAGAAACCGGCAGTCTGGCCGGTCTGATCGGGCCGTGATCGTTTCACGGGTTGATCAGCGGATTGATCAGCAGCGTGAATCAACCTGTTTTTGTGTTGATCGTCTGCGTGAATCGACTTGTTTCTTGTGTTGATCGTCTGCGTGACTCGACTTGTTTCTTGTGTTGATCAGCAGCGTGGCTCGACCCGTTTCCTTGTATTGATCAGCACGGGGCGCTGGCTGATTTTGTATCAGCTTCCAGCAGTCAAATTGCGGCACACCGGATCACGTTTCAAGCAGGGGGTGGCTA
>JAAYGT010000127.1 GCA_012727555.1 Alcaligenaceae bacterium
CGCCCATGCCTGCCTGGAAGGCGGCGTGCGAATATGGCTTGCGCTGGCATGTGGATGGTGTGGTTTTTTCATTTTTATGGCCAGTGAACACGGCGTCCATGCCGGGTGTGGCCACAGCGGCTTCGTCTTCGGCGGGGCTGTCACCTGATCGCAATGCCGGCAGCTGTGTCCTGCATGTCCAAGGGCGGTTTCATTCTGCTTTGCTGCCTGGCGATATTGGCCACACACAGGAACGTACTCTGGTCAAGCGTGGGCTGGTGCCGGTTGATCTGGTGCTGGCCGGGCATCATGGTTCAAAAACATCATCGGACAAGCTCTTTGTTGAGGCGGTGGCTGCACAGCACGTGGTTGTTCAGGCGGGGCACGCCAACCGCTATGGGCATCCGCATGCCGAGGTGCGTCACCGCTGGCATCAGGCGGGCAGTCGCTTGTGGCGTACCGATCAGCATGGTGCCATTCGTGCGGTGTCGGGCAATGACGGGTTGCATGTAACCGCACATCGCATCGAGCGCCAGCGCCACTGGCAAAGACCACTGGAAGGGTTGTCTGTACAATGAAGCGGACCCTGTTGTTACTTTATGCAACTCGTTGGGCTTTGCTCCATGAATGAGTCCGCCCGACTGTTGCCCCGCGCCACATTTCCGGAGACATCATGACTTCACTGAACAAGGAACCCCGACTCGATTTTGTGGCCTGTGCCAGCCCGGCAGGTTTGCACCGTATTGCCTACTGGGAATGGGGGGATCCCGACAACGACAATGTGTTGCTGTGCGTGCATGGTCTCACCCGCACCGGGCGTGATTTCGATCTGCTGGCCCAGGCACTTTCAAACAACTACCGTGTGGTCTGCCCCGATGTCGTGGGTCGTGGTTTGTCAGACTGGCTGGCCGTGCCCATGCAGTATGGTGTGCCCCAGTATGTGGCCGACATGATCACGTTGATCGCACGCTTGAATCCGCGCCGTCTTGATTGGGTGGGTACGTCGATGGGTGGGCTTATTGGCATGGGGCTTGCCAGTGCACTCGAAACATCCCTGGCATTGAAAACCGATCGTGGCCCTTACAGCCTGAAGCCATCCCAGCGGGTGCCGCTGGGGCGCATGGTGTTGAACGATGTCGGGCCGGCACTGAATTTTGAAGGTCTTGATCGTATTGCCCGTTACGTGGGCGAGCCCGTGATCCTGCCCTCGTTTGATGCTGCAGTTGACTATGTCAGTACCATGTCGGCCGGTTTTGGTCCGCACGACCGCGCCGGCTGGGAAGACCTAACGCGCCATGTGTTTGTGCCGCAGGGCGATCAATGGGTCAAGCACTACGACCTGAAAATCGCGGTACCGTTTGCCGAGCTCACACGTGAACAAGCTGACAAGTCTGAAGCCATTTTGTGGCGTTTTTACCAGAGCATTCGTGTGCCGATGCTGATCATTCGTGGCGAGGAATCCGACCTGCTTTCTGCTGAAAATGCCCAGGCCATGCTTGAACGCAATCCGATGGCACGTTTGGTCAATCTACCCGGGGTGGGCCATGCGCCCAGCCTGCGCAGCGCCGAACAAATTGAACAGGTACGGTCTTTTCTGCTGGATCAAAGCAGCGTGCAATAGCGGGTACTTTGTTGGTCCCGGAACGGTCAGCGGCCAGGCCTGGCTTTAATTGCGGCCGCAGTTTGTCCGTGATTGGTAAACTCGGGTGTTGCGCTACTTTACGGAGACGCGTGTGAAAGCCGATCTGCATTGCCATTCCACTGTATCCGATGGTGTCCTTGAACCCGAAGTGCTGGCGCGTCGAGCCCATGCCAATGGGGTAGAGCTCTGGGCCCTGACTGACCACGACGAGATCTCCGGGGTTGCGCGTGCGCGCACGGTGGCCCAGGGTCTGGGTATCCGGTTTTTGTCTGGTGTTGAAATATCCGTCACCTGGGCCGGGCATACCGTTCATATTGTCGGGCTCGGTTTCGATGATACCAACCATGACATGGTGCGCGGCCTTGAGGCTGTGCGCAGCGGGCGCACTGATCGTGCCCTTGAAATGGGTCGTCGCCTGCAGAAACTGGGTATCGGCGGCAGCTACGAGGGGGCTTTGCAAAGGGCATCGAACCCGGCGCTGGTCAGTCGCACCCATTTTGCCCGCTATCTGCTGGAAGAAGGTTATTGCAGCACCATGCAGGCGGTTTTTGACCGCTACCTGGGCGAAGGTAAACCGGCCTATGTGCCCATGCAGTGGTCAACTCTTGAACAGGCCGTTGGCTGGATTCTTGCCGCAGGCGGGCGGGCCGTTATCGCCCACCCGGGGCGTTACAACTACACCCCTGTGCAGTTTGGCGCGCTTTTCGATACCTTCCGCGACCTGGGCGGGCAAGGCATTGAAGTGGTCACGGGCAGCCACACCCCCGACCAGTTCACCGAATATGCCCAGGTGGCCCGTCATTACGGTTTTCTGGCCTCGTGCGGTTCCGATTTTCACAGCCCCCATGAAGGCAAGCTTGATCTGGGCTGCATGCCCGATCTTCCCGCAGGCCTCAAACCCGTCTGGCACGACTGGATTCACTGATTTCACAACAGTTCACCATGAGCAAAGCTTTTGTCAAAGAATCTGCCGACACCGACGACGATGATCTCGGTCCCCTGGCGGCACCGTTACCGGCAGGCACCAAGAACTACATGACCACGCAGGGCTATCAGCGCCTGCGTCAGGAACTTGCGCACCTGATGAATGAAGAGCGGCCTGCCGTTGTGCAGGTTGTGCACTGGGCCGCTTCGAACGGTGACCGCTCTGAAAACGGCGATTACCTGTACGGCAAGAAACGTTTGCGCGAAATCGACCGGCGCATCCGCTTTCTGACCAAGCGGCTGGAAGCGGCCGAAGTGGTAGATCCCGCGCAGCAGCCCAACCGTGACCAGATTTTTTTCGGGGCCACCGTGGTGTACTGCGATAAAGCCGGCAACGAGCATACCGTCACCATTGTCGGGGTCGATGAAGCCGAGCCTCTGCAAGGTCGTATCAGCTGGATTTCACCCGTTGCGCGGGCGCTGACAAAGGCGCGCGAGGGCGATACGGTTGTTTTGCGTACGCCCGCAGGCATCGACGAACTCGATATCCTGGAAGTGCGGTATCCGCAGGGCTGAACAACGGGTTAAAATCCGGGTTTTCCCTCTTTTGCCAGCCCAGACCCGTGAATTCCTTACTGCACTTCCCCGGTTCCAATGTCCTGTCTTCGTTCCGTCGCGATCGCCTGTTGAAGCGTTTTGCGCAGCTCGAATTGCCTGTGTCCGACATCCGGGGGCAGTTCGAACACTATGTCTGGATCAACGGCGAATTATCAGGCACTGAAACCGACCGTCTGGGTCAGTTGCTCGACTACGGCACGCCTGTGCAGGATCAAACAGAACCGAAAGGGGCGGTGGTCCTGCGCGTTTTTCCGCGCCTGGGTACCATTTCGCCCTGGGCCAGCAAGGCAACCGACATTGCCCATAACTGTGGTCTGGTCAACGTCCGACGCATCGAGCGTGGCATTCGTTACATCATCACGCCGTCACGCGGTCTGTTGGGCAGCAAAACCCTTACCCCGGAACACCTGGTTGCGCTTGCCGCCTGTCTGCATGACCGCATGACGGAAACCGTGGTCGACCACCTTTTCGATGGGCAACCCCTTTTTGCTTCGCTGCCGGGCAAGCCCATTCGCACGGTCGACATCCTGGGTCTGGGCACACAGGCCCTGATCGATGCCAACCACTCACTGGGTCTGGCCTTGTCTGACGACGAAATCGATTACCTGAATACGGCGTTTCGTGGTCTGGGGCGCAACCCCACCGATGTCGAACTCATGATGTTCGCCCAGGCCAACAGCGAACATTGCCGTCACAAGATCTTCAATGCGCAGTGGGTCATCAATGGCGATGCCCAGAGCAAAACACTCTTTGGCATGATCCGCGAAACCCATGCAGCCCAGCCGTTGGGTACCGTGGTGGCCTATTCCGACAACGCCGCCATCATGGAAGGCGGGCCGGTCACTGTGTTCCATGCCGGGGGGGCGGCGGCTGAACCGGTCTATGCCCGCCACGAACTCACCCTGCACACCCTCATGAAGGTGGAAACCCATAATCACCCGACCGCTATTGCGCCATTTCCTGGCGCGGCAACCGGGGCGGGTGGTGAAATTCGCGATGAAGGAGCAACAGGCCGGGGCTCCAAGCCCAAGGCCGGTCTCACGGGTTTCACGGTGTCAAACCTGCGTTTCGACCAGCATCCCGAGCCCTGGGAAACGGACAGTCACGGTGCCCCTGACCGCATCGCCTCGCCCCTTGACATCATGATCGAAGGGCCCATTGGCGGGGCTGCCTTCAACAACGAATTTGGCCGTCCCAATTTGCTGGGTTACTTCCGTGCCTACGAGCAAACTTCGGGCACCAACCGTTGGGGCTATCACAAGCCCATCATGATCGCCGGCGGTCTGGGTGCCATCGATGCCCGGCTTACCCATAAAGATCCCATTCCTCCGGGCGCCCTGCTGGTTCAGCTGGGCGGGCCCGGCATGCGTATCGGCATGGGGGGCGGTGCCGCCTCCAGCATGAGCGCAGGCACCAACAGTGCCCAACTCGACTTCGATTCCGTGCAGCGTGGCAACCCCGAACTTGAGCGGCGCGCCCAGGAAGTCATCGACCGGTGCTGGCAGCAGGGTGAAAACAACCCCATCCTGGCCATTCACGATGTCGGTGCCGGTGGCCTGTCCAACGCCTTCCCGGAACTGGTGAACGATGCCGGTCGCGGCGCTGTATTCGAGCTTGAACAGGTGCACCTGGAAGAATCCGGCCTTTCTGCTGCCGAGATCTGGAGCAATGAATCCCAGGAACGCTACGTACTGGCCATTTTGCCTGCCGATCTTCCTCGTTTCGATGCACTGGCACGCCGCGAGCGTTGTCCCTATGCCGTGGTCGGTGTGGCCACTGAAGAGCGCCAGTTGCGTGTCACCTTCGGTGAAGGCTTGCCGGCCTACGATGGTTCTGCGTCGCAAACAAATGATGCTGCATCTGATGCAGCCGCCTCGGTTCAGTCAGGTCTGCGCCCCGTCGATCTGCCCATCGATGTCATTCTGGGCAAGCCTCCCCGCATGACACGCGATGTCCAGCGCTTGCCTTCAGTTTCCACCGAAGTCGATCTGGTTGGTATTGACCTGACCGATGCCATTGAGCGCGTGCTGCGTCACCCCACGGTGGCCAATAAAACATTCCTCATCACCATCGGCGACCGCACCGTGGGCGGCCTCAGTAGCCGTGATCAAATGGTTGGCCCCTGGCAGGTACCTGTTTCTGATGTTGCCGTCACGCTGGCCGGTTTTGAAACCGTGCGTGGCGAAGCCATGGCCATGGGCGAGCGCACACCGCTGGCCACACTCGATGCACCGGCATCTGGTCGTATGGCCGTGGCCGAGGCCCTCACCAACCTGGTGGCGGCCGATGTCAAGTCGCTGCACGACATCAAGTTGTCGGCCAACTGGATGGCTGCGTGTGGCGTTGAAGGCCAGGATGCGGCGTTGTTCGATACGGTGCAGGCGGTCAGTCAATGGTGCCAGTCGCTGGGCTTGTCCATCCCCGTGGGTAAAGATTCCCTGTCCATGCGTACCGCCTGGAAAGATAACGGCGAAGACCGCCAGGTCGTGGCACCGGTGTCGCTGATCGTCACGGCATTTGCACCAGTCGCCGACACCCGCGCCACCCTTACCCCCCAGTTGCGCACCGATGCCGGCCCCACGGCCCTGATTCTGATCGACCTTGGCCAGGGCCGTCAGCGCATGGGCGGGTCTGTGTTGTCGCATGTATTCAATCAACTGGGTCTGGCTGTTCCCGACATAACCGATGCCGATCTGCTCAAGACCTTCTTTACCACGGTACGTGAACTGGCTGCGCAGGGCGTCATTCTTGCCTATCACGACCTTTCCGATGGCGGTTTGCTGGCCACCATCTGCGAAATGGCTTTTGCGGGCCGCGTAGGGGTCTCCGTCAACCTCGACATGCTCACCATCGACCCCCACGCAGCCGATTGGGGCGATTACAAAATCCGTCCCGAACAGGTGGCCGTGCAGCGCGATGAAATCACACTGAAAGCCCTGTTTGCCGAAGAGGCCGGTGCGGTTATCCAGGTACCCGTGTCGGCGCGTGATCACGTCATGCAAACGCTGCGTGCAGCGGGTTTGTCGGCACATGCTCATGTCATGGGCAGTCTGAATACGGTCGATGAGATCCAGATTTACCGTGATGGCAAATGCATTTACCAGAAGCCCCGTGCCGAACTGGCCCAAGCCTGGTCGCAGGTCTCGCGCCGCATCATGAACCTGCGCGACAACCCGGAATGTGCCGAAGCCGAATTTGATGTCTGGCAAGACACGACCGACCCCGGCATGCAGCCAGTGGTCAATTTTGATCCGCAGCAGAACGTCGCCGCACCTTACATTGCGCGTGGCGAGCGCCCACGGGTTGCCATTTTGCGTGAGCAGGGGTGCAACAGTCAGGTTGAAATGGCCTGGGCTTTCGATAAAGCCGGGTTCCAGGCCATCGATGTTCACATGACTGATCTGCTTTCAGGTCGAATTGCACTCGATTCTGTACAGGGGTTGGTGGCCGTTGGTGGCTTCAGTTATGGCGATGTTCTGGGCGCTGGCGAAGGCTGGGCCCGCACCATTCGCTTCAACAACAGTCTGTTCGACCAGTTTTCCGGGTTTTTTGCCCGCAACGACACTTTTGCGCTGGGTGTGTGCAACGGTTGCCAGATGATGGCAGCGCTGGCTGAAATGATCCCGGGTGCGGGCCACTGGCCGCGCTTCACGCGTAATCAGTCGGAAAAATACGAAGCGCGCCTGACGCTCGTGGAAATACCGGAATCGCCGTCCATGTTCATGACCGGCATGGCAGGCACCCGCGTGCCGGTGGCGGTTGCCCACGGTGAAGGGTATGCCGATTTTTCCGCGCAAGGCAACGAAGATTTTGCGACAGCCGTCCTGCGCTATGTCGACAACCGTGGCCAGATCACCGAGCGCTATCCGTTTAACCCGAATGGCAGTCCCAATGGCCTGGCGGGTGTCACCACCGCCGATGGCCGTTTCACCATCATGATGCCGCACCCCGAACGGGTAACACGCAACGTCATGATGTCCTGGTCGCCCGAGCGTTGGGGTACGCTCGATACAGGCGGTGCGCAGGCGCCCAACGGGGGCTATACCCCCTGGATGCGCATGTTCCGCAACGCGCGCGTGTTTGTCGGCTGAGCGGTTCAGGCCATAAAACCCGGTACCTTGTGTGCCGGGTCTCGCTGCACTAGGAAAAACCCTAGGACCCTTTTATAATTCTGCTTTGCCCGGAGTTCGTTCATGCGTCTCATCAAGAAAGCACTTACCTTCGACGATGTGTTGTTGGTGCCGGCTTATTCCAATGTGTTGCCTCGCGATACATCCCTGGTTACCCAGTTCACCCGCGACATCAGCCTGAACATTCCGCTGGTTTCAGCCGCCATGGATACCGTCACGGAATCCCGGCTTGCTATTGCCATGGCCCAGGAAGGCGGTATCGGTATCATCCATAAAAACCTCACCGCTGATCAGCAAGCCCGTGAGGTCGCCCGTGTGAAGCGTCACGAATTCGGTATTGTCATCGATCCGGTCACGGTCACGCCTACCATGAAAGTGCGCGATGCCATTGCCCTGCAGCGTCAGCATGGCATTTCCGGTTTGCCCGTTGTCGAGGCAGGCAAATTGGTCGGCATCGTCACCAACCGCGATCTTCGATTCGAAGACCGCCTTGATCTTCCGCTGCGCGAAGTCATGACACCCCAGGAACGCCTGATCACCATGGCCGAAGGTGCCACGCTTGACGAAGCGCAAACGCTTATGCACCGTCATCGCCTTGAGCGCGTCCTGATCGTCAACAACAACTTCGAGCTGCGCGGGCTGGCTACCGTCAAAGATATCGTCAAGAATACGGAACACCCCAATGCCTCCAAAGATGCGTTGGGTCAGTTGCGTGTGGGCGCTGCAGTCGGTGTGGGTGAAGGCACCGAAGAGCGTGTTGAGAAACTGGCGGCTGCCGGTGTCGATGCCATTGTCGTCGATACCGCCCATGGCCATTCCGCCGGTGTCATCGATCGTGTGCGCTGGGTCAAGCAAAACTATCCGCGCATTCAGGTTATTGGGGGCAACATTGCCACAGCAGCCGCTGCGCGGGCACTGGTTGAAGCCGGTGCCGATGCCGTGAAAGTGGGTATTGGCCCAGGTTCCATCTGCACCACACGTATCGTGGCCGGTGTAGGGGTGCCTCAGATCACGGCCATTGCCGATGTCGCCGAAGCCCTGGAAGGTACAGGCGTTTCCCTAATCGCCGATGGTGGCATCCGGTTCTCCGGTGATGTCTCCAAGGCACTGGCCGCCGGTGCATCGGCCTGCATGATGGGCGGCATGTTCGCCGGTACCGAAGAAGCGCCCGGTGAAGTCGTTTTGTTCCAGGGGCGTTCCTACAAATCGTACCGTGGTATGGGCAGTCTGGGCGCCATGGCCGATGGCTCCGCCGATCGCTATTTCCAGGACCCGGCCAACAATGTTGACAAACTGGTGCCTGAAGGCATTGAAGGGCGCGTTCCCTACAAAGGCAGTGTCATCGCCATCATTTATCAGTTGGTGGGGGGTATCAAGGCTTCCATGGGTTACTGTGGTTGTGCCACCATTGAACAAATGCGCACACAGGCGGAATTTGTCGAAATCACCTCGGCGGGTGTGCGTGAATCCCACGTCCACGACGTACAGATCACTAAAGAAGCGCCCAATTACCGGGCCGACTGATTCTGGCCCCCTTGCCTGAGTGCCTGAAACAGTCTTGCCCGACAGCAAGGCTGTTTTTTTGGGTGCAAGGTTCAGGCAGCCTGCATGCTTGCAAGGTACAGCTCACCAGGCGTGTCATCCGTTTGCGCGGGAATGGGTTTTCAGCACGAAGCAGATGCAACCCTGACCAACAGTCTGGCCAGTTCTTCGGGGGCTGACACCATGGCATCGTGCCCGGTGGCCAGTTGTTCAACCTTCCAGTCGGTATGGGCTTTCACCCACTCAAAGGATCCTTGAACAGCCGAAAATACGGGGTCGGTGCATTGAATGTAAGTAGCCGGCAAACCATTTCCAACCGGGTGTTCAAGTGTCAGACTGGTTTCGTACACCCCCAGCGGCTGAGGGGTCAGCCGTCCGGTCATGAATTCAAGATCTTCCGGCCTCGACAAACCCAGGCTGGCTGGCTTGGGCGCTGGTACGGCCGGTGCTTGCGGATTGAGCGCATGAGCGGCAGCCGTCATTTTGTCGATGACAGCGGCAGGCAGGGTGTCGAAGGTGCTGATGCCTGAACCAAGAATGAAGGCATCAAGGTAAACCAGTTGCGCAATGCGTGCAGCACGTTGATCGGCTACTCCGGTGATGGTCAGGCCGCCAAAGCTGTGGCCAACCAGCGTGACATTGTGCAGGTTTTCGTAGTCCAGTACCTTGATGATGTCCTGAACAAATGTGTCGAGTGTGATGCCGGCCCCCAGCAGATGGCTGCGTTCGCCCAGGCCGGTTTGTGTGGGGGTGAACACGGTGTGCCCCTGTTGACGCAGAATGTGGGCCGTGCGCGACCAGCACCAGCCGCCATGCCAGGCACCATGAACAAGAACAAAGGTAAGGGCGTCTGTGTGCGGTGATGTCATGAACGTGTTTCCTTTAAAGCCGTTGGTGTGTTCCGGAGCAGAAGGGTTGCCAGGGCCACAACCAGAGCCATGAAAACCAGTGCCTGGTTCAGGCTGGCTCCCACCAGCGTGCTGGCTGCGCTGAAAAGCAGGGGGCCGGCCAGTTGACCGGCTGCAAAGGCGGCGGTCATTCCGGCCAGCAAGCGTTGTGGTTGCAGGCCTGCCATTTGCTGGCCCAGTTGCATGCCCACCATGGTAATAACCATGAAGGTTCCGCCAACACACAGCGCAGACACCATGATCGCCCAGAGCTGATCAGAAAAGGCGGGCAGTGCGATTCCGAAGGCCATGATGCATTGCGCCCATGTCCAGATGGCAGGCCGTGAAAAACGGCGTCCGATGCGCGCGACAAACAGCGTTGACAGCGCCGCTGCACAACCGAATACAGGCCATGCCCATCCAAAAACCGAGGGGTCTTGCACCAGAATGCGTGCCTGGGCAGGTAGAAATGTTGCGGGGAAAATATAGCCCAGGCCGTAAAGTGCATAGCACAGAATAAGCCGAAAGCGCATGCCGGCAGGCAGGGTGTTCTGTGCCGGAACGGGGGGCGAGTGTAGGGCAGGCTGTGCCGCCCGTGCCGTTGAAACAGGGCGCGTGCCAGCCTGTGTGGGGGGTGCTGGACAGGATCCCGGCGATACCGAGGACCGTGCAAGCGGTGTATTTCCTTTGAACAGCGGGATCAGCAGTACGCATGCAGCACACGAA
>JAAYGT010000128.1 GCA_012727555.1 Alcaligenaceae bacterium
GCACCCCAGGGAAACGTTGCCTGAAGCCAGTAATACCAGATACGACCCCGTGCAGCCTGATGTGCAGTGCCGTAAAGGTCACCCGCCCAGCCCGGATCAAGAAAACGGCGGAAATGCTCACCCACAATGAAATAGTCCAGGAAACCGGGGGTTTTCCACTCGGCGGCCAGGTACCAGGGCAACGTCAGCACAGCCGCCAAAAGACTGCCTGTCACCCAGGGCAAGGCCCGTACACTGGAACGCGCGGACGGATAAAGCACCAGCCACGGCACCAGCACACCCGCCACCATGACCAGCACCAAGGGGCCTTTGGCCAGCAATCCAACAGAAAGGCCGATGAAAAAACTGTAGCGCCAGAACAGGGTCGGGCGGTATGAGGCCATCAGCCACCCGGTCATGCACAACGTGGTGCCAAGCGCCAGAAAAGGGTCTGTCAGCACGGCACCCGAGGCAACGAAACTCAGTGCGCACGAACCCAGGATCAAAACGGCACGCCGGGCTGCAGCGCGATCAAACAAGGCTGCCACACAGTGGTACAACGCAACCGTTGAACCCAGCAAGGCAAGCCACGACGGCAAGCGCACGGCAAACTCTGTCACGCCCAGCCAGCGAAACGCCAGGGCCTGAGCCCAGAATGACAAGGGCGGTTTGCCCCAGAAGGGAACACCGGGCGAAAACCAGGGCGTGATCCAGTCACCGGATTCCGCCATCAGGCGTGCGATCTCGGCATAACGGGGCTCGGACGTATCTGACAGCGGCAAAAGCGCCATGGCAACCAGTGGCACACCAAAAATGGTCAACAGACAAGCAACAAAGGTTCTGTCACGCAACATGACGGTGCAACTCCACAGGTTTCAGCACGGATTTTTCAATAACACGGGTACGCTCGACTACATCGCGGACCAGGTACAGGGGTCGCTGTTTGGCCTCGAAATACGTCTTGCCCACATACTCGCCCAGCAAACCGATTGAAATGAGCTGCACACCACCCAGAAAGGTCATGATGGCCGCCATCGAGGGATAGCCCGGAACGGTGTCACCCATCACCAGCGTCTTCACAATGATCCAGGCACCAAACAGGCAACCTGCCAGCGCAGTGAACACACCCAGGGCCATGGCAATGCGCAGCGGTGCGACAGAAAAAGACGTGACGCCCTCGAAAGCCAGCCTGAACAGTGAAAGGTAGTCCCACTGACTGGTACCTGCAGCGCGCGGTGCACGGTCATATTCGATCACGGTTGTGGGCAGGCCGATCCAGGCGAACAAACCCTTCATGTAGCGGTTACGCTCAGGCAGCTGTGCCAGTGCATCCACCGCCTGACGACTCATCAGCCTGAAATCACCCGTATCTTCGGGGATACTGACCTCGCTGATGCGATTGAGCAGACGGTAAAAGACATGGGCACTGAGCGTCTTGAAGCGCGTCTCGCCAGCACGGGAACGGCGTTTCATGGCAACGACATCCGCCCCCTCTTGCCAGGCCTGCAGCATGGCAGGTATCAGTTCGGGGGGATCCTGCAAATCGGCATCGATCACAATGACGGCATCACCCCGGGCATGGTGCAATCCGGCGGTCAGCGCGGCTTCCTTGCCAAAGTTGCGCGCCAGCCGGACCGCGCGGACTTCAGATACCGAAAGTGCAAGCTGCGCCATGTACTGACCACTGCCATCACGACTGCCGTCATCAACCAGCACGATCTCGTAACGTATCGGCAAAGCCTCGAGGACCGTAGTCAATCGTTCGTGCAGCATCGGAAGCACCTGCAGTTCGTTATACACAGGTACAACAACCGACACCAGGGGCGTATAACCTGCCGTGCCGGATCGGGTGGATTCTTTGCTCATGGCGTATCGACTCCTGCCGGGTCAAGACTTAAAACCGCCAAGGTACGCCACGGTGCAGCAAGAAACCGTCAAGAAAACATCAGGAAAATATCAAGATGAAGCGTGCTATGGGCTACCACTACCAACAGAGGCAACCAATGCCTTGGGAAAATGCAAAACGGGCCTGAAGACACTGCTTCAGGCCCGCTCTGGAGCACATCGAAACAAACAGGCTCAGCGCACTTCGGCAACCCCGTTGCTCAGCACAACGATGTCACGTTCGGCCACTTTGGCCTGGAAATGCACCGTTTGGCCTTCGCCTTTCCACATGTCGACCACAATGGTTTCGCCCGGATAAACCGGCGACGAGAACCGTGTGTCGAAACGCACCAGACGGGCCGGATCGTAATTGCACAGGGTTTTGACAATGGCATGGGCCGCCACACCGTAGGTGCACAAACCATGCAGAATCGGCGCAGGGTACCCGGCCTGCCGGGCAACGGCAGGGTCCACATGCAGCGGATTGGGGTCCGCATTCAGGCGATACAACAAGGCCGCCTGCGGCAATGTAGGCAGTGTGCAGGTGTGATCAGGTGCACGGTCAGGCACTTTGGGCAAGGCTGGCGGGCCGGCATCGCTGGTACCGAAACCACCATCGGCACGGCAGAACGTGGTCTGTTCCACCGTTGCCAGCAATGCATTGTCGGCCGCATCGTACAAATTGCGCTCAACGATCACCAACGCCCCCTTGTCGGCCCCCTTGTCGATCACATGGGCCACACGGCTTTTGCCAATGACTTTGCCAGACGCGGGGAAGGGCTTGTGAAAGCGCATGCGCTGTTCACCGTGAACCAGCTTGACCCAGGTAATGCCGGCTTTGGGATCCTGCATCCAGAAACCCGGATACCCCAGAACGGAACCCATGGTGGGAAACACCTTGAGATTCTTTTCATAGACGAAACTCAACTGTTCTTCGTCGAGGGGATCGTAGCCCAGACCGATACCCAGTGCATAAAGGATGACATCCTTCTCGGTGTAAGCCTGGTGGACATCGGCGAATGTCCAGTTCTTGATGAGTTGGTAATCGAGTGCCATGACGTGCCTGTCTCCTGTAATGTTCAATGACGCAAACGGGTGCTGGTCTTAGATCGGATCCCAGTTGATGACGTCGGGTGAGCGCTCGAGCTTGAAGAAACTGTTTTTCATGGCCGGCACGGCGATTTCGGCAATTTCTTCAGGAGACCAACCGGTGGACAAATGGACCGAGCGCACAGGGCGAGGCTGGCTGAACAACATGATTTCGTTGGCGCGCACACCGAAGATCTGGCCAGTCACTTCGCTGGCAGCATCGCTGCCCAGGTACACGACCATGGGGGCAACCTTGCCGGCTTCCATTTTCTGGAGCTTCAGGACACGCGCTTTTTCTTCAGGCGTGTTGGCGGGAATGGAGCTGGTCATGGCGGTCCAGGCAAAGGGCGCAATGCAGTTGGAGCGCACGTTGAAACGGGACATGTCGAGCGCAATGGATTTCGACAGGCCAACGATACCCATTTTGGCAGCCGAGTAGTTGGCCTGACCAAAGTTGCCGATCAGACCGGACGTGGAGGTCATGTGAATGTAGGCACCGGATTCCTGCTCGCGGAAATGGGACGCAGCGGCACGGCTGACATTGAAGGAACCATTCAGGTGAACATCAATGACCTGCGACCATTCTTCGTCGCTCATTTTGTGAAACAGACGGTCGCGCAGGTTACCCGCATTATTCACAACGATGTCGATGCGGCCAAAATAGTCAACGGCGGCCTGAACAATTTTTTCAGCACTTTCGCGCTGGGCCACACTGTCGGTGCAGACAACGGCTTCACCGCCCGACGCACGGATTTCATCGACCACTTTCTGGCCGGCCTCGGCGCTGATGTCGTTGACGACAACCTTGGCGCCCGACGCGGCCATGGCCAGTGCAATGCCTTTTCCAATACCATTGCCTGCGCCTGTGACGATGGCAACTTTACCCTGTACGATACCGCTCATGGTCTGGATCTCCTGTTTTTTGAAAATATGGAACTGATTTATGAACACCGCAAACCGTAAATCACTTGAGCAATCACCACAAGTTTGTTTTTGCAAACGAGGGCTTAAGCAGTCATTAATTCACACCGGCCATGGCTGCCGACTTCAAAAAATTTCCGACCGGTCAGCCGGTGCAATAGAGCGTGCGTTAACCATAACAAAACAGTCACCTAAGTAAAACAAGATTGTCCATTGGCAATTTCTGGTCGCACAATGACCAATTCTTTCATCCTAGGAACTTGCAACCATGTCCGATACCACTTCTGCTCAGGCTGTCGGCCCTGAAAAGCACTACCACGACCAGCTGGCACAAGGCATCTTCCAGATCCAGCGCTGCACGTCCTGCTCCAAGAGCGTTTTTTACCCGCGTGTTGTCTGTCCGCATTGCGGGTCCGACCAGCTTGAATGGTTCGAGCCGTCCGGCAAGGGTACGGTCTACTCCACAACCGTGGTACGCCGCAAACCCGAGCACGGTGGTGACTACAACGTTGCCCTGATCGACCTTGAAGAAGGTGTACGCATGATGTCCCGTGTCGAAGGTGTTTCGCCCGATGACGTCGCCATCGGCATGGCCGTTCAGGCCGGTGTCATCGACACCAAAGAAGGCAAACTGGTCGTATTCAACAAGGCATAAGCAGGCATACCCATGATCGATAAAAAACTCCGCGGCGCCGTTGCAATTGCAGGTGTGGGCCAGGCTGGCCTGGGTGAGGCACACGGCTTCACCGAAATGGAAATTCTCATTCAGGCCGCACACCGTGCAGTCGCCGATGCCGGCCTGACCATGAAAGACATCGACGGCATCACAACCGCCAGCGTGGCGTCCACCATGTGGGTCATGCCCGTCATTGAACACCTGGGCATTCGCCCCACCTTCATGGACAGCACCATGATCGGCGGTTCCAGCTTTGTGGCCCACCTGATGCCCGCCATCCAGGCGCTGGAATCCGGCCAGTGCAACGCCGTGCTGGTGTGCTACGGCAGCACGCAGCGCACATCCACGCTGAACCGTGCTGAAATCGGCAGCGCCCGGCGCAAGCTGGATCCCCAGCCCTACGAAAACCCCTACAACCCGCTCAGCCCGCTCAGTTCATACGCGCTGGCCGCTGCACGCCACATGCACCAGTTTGGCACCACCCGCGAACACCTGGCGGAAGTTGCCGTGGCCGCCCGCAAATGGGCCCAGCTCAACCCCGAAGCCTTCATGCGTGATCCGCTCACCATCGAAGACGTTCTGACATCACGGATGGTGTCCGACCCGCTCACCGTACGCGACAGCTGCCTGGTCACTGACGGGGCCGGAGCCTACGTGCTGGTTCGTGCCGACCGCGCCAAGAGCCTGAAACAGAAGCCTGTTTATGTGCTGGGCAACTCAACAGCCTGCTGGAACCGCCAGATTTCCTCCATGCACGACCTGACCGTGACTGCCGCACAACAGTCCGGTGCGATCGCCTACGAAATGGCTGGTCTGCAGGCCAAAGACATCGATGTCGTCGAACTGTACGATGCCTTCACGATCAACACGATCCTGTTCCTGGAAGACCTGGGCTTCTGCAAAAAAGGTGAAGGCGGTGCATTCGTCAGCAACGGTGCCATTGCCCCGGGCGGACGCCTGCCCGTGAACACCAACGGTGGCGGCCTGTCGTGCGTTCACCCCGGCATGTACGGCATGTTCATCACCATTGAAGCCGTGCGCCAGCTGCGCGGCGAATGCGGCGAACGCCAGGTAGCCAATGCACGCACTGCGCTGGTCCATGGCAACGGTGGCACACTGTCCAGCCAGTCCACCGCTATTCTGGGTACCGAAGAAACCCTGTAACACCCACAAAAATACACGGCCCCACCGCACACACGCGGGGGGTCGGGGAGACACACTGACATGAATCGTCGCTTCGCACTGAAAACCGCCCTGGCCGCCGTACTGGCCCTGCCCCTGGCCGCCCAGGCCGCCTGGCCTGAAAAGCCTGTCACCATCATCGTTCCGGCGGCACCAGGCGGTACCACCGACATCGCGGCCCGTCTGCTCAGTGACCGCATGGGCAAGGCACTGGGTACGTCCGTGGTTGTTGAAAACCGGGCCGGTGCCGGCGGCATCGTGGGTGCACAACAACTCACGCGCGCAGCACCCGATGGCTACACCATCATGATGGGCAACATTGGCCCCAATGCGATCAACTACAGCATGTACAAGGAATTACCGTACAAGGCAGACGACTTCAAGGCCATCACGCTGGTCATTTCCGTACCCAACATTCTGGTTGTGAACGCTGAATCACCGGCCAAAAGCGTGCAAGACCTGGTAGCACTGTACAAGAAAGACCCATCCAGCATCACTCTGGGCAGTTCAGGTACTGGCCAATCCCCCCATCTGTCCGGCGAACTCTTCAAATTGCGCACGGGCATGGAAACACCCCACGTGCCTTACAAAGGCGCAGGCCCGGCCGTCAGCGCCCTGCTGGGTAACCAGTTCACCTTCATGATCGATAACCTGCCCAGTTCGCTGCCCCAGATCAAAGGCGGAAAATTCCGGGCGCTGGCGATCACCAGCGCCGAACGCAGCCCTGAACTGCCCGATGTCCCCACCATGGCCGAAGCCGGCGTACCCGACATGGTCGTCACGGCCTGGTTTGGCCTGGTAGCCCCCAAAGGCACCCCTGACGACGTCATCGCTAAACTGCATGCTGCCGCCAAGGCGGCACTTGATGCCCCCGAAACCCAGGCACGCTTTGCCCAGATGGGCGGGAAGGCCGGTGGCAATACACCGGCCGAATTCGATGCCTTCATCAATGCCCAGCGCGAACTCTGGGCATCAACCGTCAAAGCCGCCAACATATCCGCAGGAAACTGAATGATCAACAAAATCAAATCGTCGCACATCGAGGCGTTGAAGGTCATTACCGACGGCTCCAGCATTATGGTCGGGGGCTTCGGCGATGCAGGCATCCCGTTCGAACTGATCGATACGCTGATTGAAATGGGTCCCACCAACCTGACCATCATCAGCAAC
>JAAYGT010000129.1 GCA_012727555.1 Alcaligenaceae bacterium
GGACTTCACGCAAAGCGTGGACGATGCGGTGGACCAGTACCGCTTTGACCGGGTGCCCAACCCCAGGGGTGGGCTGGCCGAACCCCTGCTCGCCTTTCCGGGCGGTGCGCTGGTGCATTTTGCGGTAAGCCAGAGCGAAGTCCGGATGACTACGCAACTGCAAGGCGCCGCCACACGCTTTCTGCCGTTCAACCAGGGCAATGCCGGGGGCGCCGGCAATGCACCGACCCCGTACGGTTATTCCACCTACTACCTCTGGAATGAAGTATGGCAACGCGACAGCTGGCTGGAGATTCTGGGGCGTTACCTGATCGGCAAGCGCAACGACAAAAAACAGTTGTCGAGCGTCATTTTCCCGCGTTACCACCAGCTGGACGCCACCCGCACACTGGTGGCCGACGTACTGGCGAACGGCCCGGGCCAGCGCTATCTGATCCAGCACTCGGCAGGGTCTGGCAAAACGAACTCGATTGCCTGGACAGCCCACTTTCTGGCTGACCTGCACGACGCACACCACCAAAAACTGTTTGACAGCGTGCTGGTGGTGTCGGACCGCACCGTGCTGGATGCCCAGCTGCAAGAGGCCATTTTTGATTTTCAGCGCACCACCGGCGTGGTGGCGACCATCAGCGACGAACAGGGCAGCAAAAGCGCCCAGCTGTCGCAGGCACTGAAAGACGGCAAGAAAATCATCGTCTGCACGATTCAGACCTTTCCCTTCGCGCTGGAGGCCGTGCAAAAACTGGCCGCCACCGGGGGCAAGCGTTTTGCGGTGATTGCCGATGAAGCCCACAGCTCGCAGACCGGAGAAGCCGCCGCCAAGCTGAAACAGGTGCTGTCGGCGGAAGAACTGGCCGAACTTCAAGACGGCGGCGAAATCGACACGGAAACCTTGCTGGCGCTGCAAATGTCGGCCAAAGCCGGCCAGCATAACGGCAACGACGGCCTGACCTACGTGGCGTTCACGGCCACCCCCAAGCAGAAAACACTGGAGCTGTTCGGGCGCAAAGACAGTGATGGCCTGCCCCAACCCTTCCATGTGTATTCCATGCGCCAGGCCATCGAGGAAGGCTTCATTCTGGATGTGCTGCGTAACTACACCACCTACAAACTGGCCTTCAAGCTGGCCAACAACGGCAAGGAATACGACGAAACCCAGGTTGAACGCTCGGAAGCGCTCAAGGGCATTATGCAGTGGGTACGCCTGCACCCGTACAACATTGCCCAGAAAGTGCAGATCGTGGTGGAGCATTTTCGTGAGAACGTCCAACCCTTGCTCAACGGCAACGCCAAGGCCATGGTGGTGGTCGGCAGTCGCAAAGAGGCTGTGCGCTGGCAAAAAGCCATCAGCGCCTACATTGCCAAACAGAACTACGCCCTGGGCGTGCTGGCTGCTTTTTCCGGTGAAATCAACGACCCGGAGAGCTACCCCGAACCCGTTACCGAGCACAGCAAACTGCTCAACCCGGGCTTGAAAGGCGATATCCGCGAGGCCTTCAAGGCGCCGGAATACCACCTGCTGCTGGTGGCGAACAAGTTTCAGACCGGCTTTGACCAGCCCCTGCTGTGCGGCATGTATGTGGACAAGAAACTGGGCGGCATTCAGGCCGTGCAAACGCTGTCACGCCTGAACCGGGCCCATCCTGGCAAGGACACCACCTACATTCTGGATTTCGTGAACGAGGCCGATGACATTCTGGCCGCATTCAAAACTTATTATGAAACGGCGCAACTGGAAGCGGCCACCGACCCCAACCTGGTTTTTGACCTGCGGGCCAAGCTGGATGCGTCCGGCCACTACGACAGCTTCGAGGTAGACCGGGTGGCCCAGGTTGAACTGGACCCCAAGGGCACTCAGGCCCAGTTGAATGCCGCCATTGCGCCGGTGGCCGACCGCTTGCTCAAACGCTACAAGGCCCTGCAGGCTGACAAAGCCCAGGCCCAGGCGCACAAAGACGACCACGCAGTGAACGCGGCCAAAGAGGCGATGGCGGTACTGATGCTTTTCAAAGGGGACATGGGCGCCTTCAACCGGCTGTATGCGTTCCTGTCGCAGATTTTTGACTATGGCAACACCGACATCGAAAAGCGCTTCATCTTCTACAAACGCCTGATCCCTTTGCTGGATTTCGGCCGCGAACGTGACACGGTGGATCTGTCCAAAGTAGTACTTACCCACCATACCCTGAAGAACCGGGGCCGGCAGGCCCTGAACCTGAAGGACGGCGATACCCCGAAACTTGCGCCCATGGCCGACACCGGCAGCGGCACCGTGCAGGAAAAGCAAAAAGCCTACCTGGATGAAATCATCGAAAAGGTGAATGGCCTGTTCGAGGGCGAATTATCGGATGGCGACCAACTGGTCTATGTGAACGGCGTCCTGAAAGGGAAGTTGCTGGAAAACGAAACCCTGGTTCAGCAAGCGGCCAACAACACCAAAGAGCAGTTCGCCAATTCACCGGATCTTTCACAGGCCATTGTGTTTGCCATTATGGATGCCCTGGAAGCGCATACGGCCATGAGCAGCCAGGCGCTGAATTCGCAATGGATTCAGAACGGGTTGAAGGACACCCTGCTGGGGCCGGCGCAGTTGTATGAGGCGTTGCGGGCAAGGTCAGAGGCTCGGGCATGAGCTGACAGAGCGGCCTGGTATGTGATGACGGCCAATGGCCGATATACCTACCATGGGTATGAAAAGCCCAGCTCTGGCAGTTTCACGCTGAATGCACAGGGCGTGATCCATTTCAAGGATGGTGCATTCAACGGGGGAGAAGCCACACCGCTGGGTAACGGATACCCCCATCAGTTCTTTCTGGTCTATCCGGGAATGCCGGGCAACCGCTGGAAATGCAAGCTGGTGGAGTAAATAGTGGTAGGCCCATGGCAATCAAACTCGCAGCGGCAGGGTGCTCCGTGGTTTTTCGAGGCACCCGGCTCGTAGGTATCAGGGAAGTTAGCTTTCGTATCAGCGACGTGATTCACTCAAACTGTAGTTCGTGACACGATTATTTTCAAAGAAAATCGAGAGTGTACGGTCTCGGGTCATTTGATTGGTTGCCGTTGAAATACCGGCAAGAGGAATGAAACTGGCTGCGGAACCGATAATGCTGTTCTTGGCATCGTCCACATCGTAGGCCCAGTACCTGGGCCCAGTGGAATCATCGTCGGTGTAGTCAGGCACGCCGTAAATAGCCCGAATGTCCTGAGGGGTACTGACGCCTATCTTTATGTTTTCTTTCAGGGCAGCAGAGCTGAACTTATCGGTGCCTGCACCGCCCATTGTTTCACAGGCAGAAAGCGAAACACATACAACAACAGCAAACAAAAGCTTTTTCAACATTACGTAATATCTCAGTCAAATTTTAAAAATCATTTTGAACAGATGCTGATTTGATTGAATGACTCCCTCCGTGAAATAACAGGTTCACAAATACCACCATGAACAAAGCTTGGAACGCCATGGTGTTTCTGACGTTTCTCAAGGAACGTGCTCACGCGACCCTGGACTTGGAACGCAGCACAAAGCGTACAGAGCTGATTAGCCCCGGATTTTTGATCTTATAAATAGTACCTTATAACAAATTTAACGAAAAGTTTGTTTGGTACAAGCGTGACAAGCAAGGCCATGCAGTCTGATGAGTCTTGACAGCACGGCCTAGCAGCCTGTCGGACTTCTCCTGAAATGAGAGACGGCGGCTCAAGCCTTTAGCGTGAAAGAATTGATCATCAAGGCGAATGAGTCCCTGACCAGTACACACCAACCATCTCGGCTATTGCACGTAAACCGGGCTGCCTGACCTTTGTGTCAAACTGCGCTGGTTCTTGGGCTAGCTCCACCCGGATCATGCCTGCGCCTCTTCCGCTTGCACGGATAACGGGGCTTTCAGGTTGAAAACCCCGGAGGCCAGCACTAACGGGGAGTGCGTAGCTGCTAGCGCCGATGTGTCCGGGTAGTTCTCGAAAACCGTTCTCGGTTCAAACGGCCCGAAACGGCGAGTTTCAAGAATGCTGGACGGTCGCCAGCGGCAAGAACAGGGTAAGCGGCAAGTCTGGCAAAGCAATGAAGCCGTGATGCTGGTAGAACGCCGCTGCCGTTTCGTCCTTGGCGTCTACCATCAGAGCGAAAGCGGCAATCTCCGAACGGGCTGCACGGTCGAGCGCATCGGCCAGCAGCGCACCGCCAAGACCTTGCCCCTTGAATGCCTGATCGATAGCCAAGCGGCCCATACGAACGGCGGGCACGGTCGGATAGCGTGGCAGTTTTTTGCCAGTGCTGGCCGGAAGATCGGACAGTAGCAGGCTTGCCGATGCCAAGGTGTAGTAGCCAGCGATGCACTGCTCGTCTGCTAATGCCACAAAACAGGCGGCCACGCGTCGGCGAATGTCCTGGGTGACTTGCTCGCGCAAGTAGCGATTCAGTGGTTCCGAATTGCTATTGAATCCGGCTCGATCATGTGCGGCATCGAGCGGCACGAGCCGGAAGGGTGCGCCGCTCATTCAGCGCGCAAGAGTTTGCTGCGACGGGCAAAGGCACGTTTCAGAGCTGGAGCCGGTTGCGGCGGCGACAGCAGCGCTTGTGCAAAGCACTCTTGATCGGCCATCGAGAGCCGGATCACTTCGGCCTGCTCGATGGCGCGTTGCGCGGCGTCCTGCACTGCGGACACCACGAAATCGGTCATAGTGCGCCCCTGAAGTTCGGCGGCACGCTTTAGCATCGAATGCAGATCGGTGCTGATTCGGGCTTCCAGACGGGCAGTAGAGCTGGTAACGGGCATGGTTTTATCCTCCTGATGAAATCATACGGCAATTTGCCGTACAACCCAAGGCGAATTTTCGACAGTTCCGGCTTGCCGTACGATTTTTTCCGTTTTCTGAGACAACCGTTGACCAGCGCACGCTCACTAGAGTGCGCTAACGCCCAGAAAAAACAAGGGCCAATTAACTCCAACTGTTACGAGTGCGAGGGCCATAAGTTTCTCAACTTATGGGCCTCAGGTTCTCAGGTTATGCCTTTACCTACAAACACCCTCAAACGTCAATATTCCCTGCCTGCAGCGCATGTGTTTCAATGAACGCCCTGCGCGGCTCCACTTGGTCGCCCATCAGGGTGGTGAACATTTCATCAGCCGCAATCGCATCCTCGATCTGCACCCTTAACAAACGGCGTACCGTGGGATCCATCGTCGTTTCCCACAATTGCGAGGGGTTCATTTCACCCAGACCCTTATAACGCTGCTTGCTCACGCTGCGCTCGGCCTCGCCGCGCAAGAATTGAATCGCTTCACGGAAGTCGCTGATGAATTTTTCTTTGCGCTTTTCGCCTTCACCACGACTGACCACGGCCCCCGGCCCGATCAGGCCGGAGAAAGTCTGGCCGGCACGCGACAGTACCGCGTAATCACTGCCACGTACAAACGTGCGATCCAGCACGGTAACGCGCACGTTACCGTGGTGCATGCGGTTGACCATCAGGCGCCATGAATCACCGGCCTCGTTCGAGGCCACCTGCACATCGACCAGACCCGGCAAGGCAGGATTCACAATGGCCTGGCGCAAACGCTCGGCAGACGCTTCGGCCTCTTCCTGCGTATCCAGACGGATCAGCACGCCCTCGGCAATGGCACACAGCGTGGCCAGATCCATGTGGCGCGACTGGCGGGCGATCACGGTGTCGGCCAGCACGTACTGACGGGCCAGTTCCGACAAGGCATCACCACGAATGGGCTCGGCACCTTCACGCGTGACCAGGGCAGCGTCCTTCAGGGCGATCTGCAGCATGAATTGCGCTTCCTCGGTATCGTCCTTCAGATAGCGTTCCTCGCGGCCCACCTTCACCTTGTACAGCGGCGGCTGGGCAATGTATACGTGCCCACGCTCCACCAGCAGCGGCATCTGGCGGTACAGCAGGGTCAGTAACAAGGTACGAATGTGGGCGCCGTCAACGTCGGCATCGGTCATGATGATGATGCGGTGGTAGCGCAACTTGTCGATGTTGAATTCCGTGCCGATGCTGGTGCCCAGCGCCGTGATCAGTGTGGTGATGGCCTCGCTGGCAATCAGGCGGTCGAAACGGGCTTTTTCCACGTTCAGCACCTTGCCGCGCAACGGCAAAATAGCCTGGAATTTACGGTCGCGCCCTTGCTTGGCTGAACCACCGGCCGAGTCACCCTCGACAATGTACAGTTCGCACAAGGCGGGGTCTTTTTCCTGGCAGTCAGCCAGTTTGCCAGGCAGGCCGGCACCTTCCAGCACGCTCTTGCGGCGGGTCATTTCGCGCGCGCGGCGGGCGGCATCACGGGCACGGGCCGCCTCGATCACCTTGTTGCACAGCGCCTTGGCGTCGTTGGGGTTCTCAAGCAGCCAGGTTTCCAGGGTGCGGGCCACGGCCTCTTCCACCGCTGGGCGCACTTCGCTGGACACCAGTTTATCTTTGGTCTGGCTGCTGAACTTGGGTTCAGGCACTTTCACCGACAACACGCAGGCCAGGCCTTCGCGCATGTCGTCGCCGGTAGTGTCGACCTTGGCTTTCTTGGCCAGTTCGTTATCGGCAATGTATTTGTTCAGCACGCGCGTCATGGCCGCGCGCAGGCCGGTCAGGTGGGTACCGCCATCGCGCTGGGGAATGTTGTTGGTGAAACACAGCACGGTTTCGTTGTAGCCATCGTTCCATTGCATGGCTACGTCAACGCCAATGGTGGCATCAGCCACCACCGATTCCGTACTGACCGAAAACACGTTCGGATGCAGGGCCGTTTTGGTGCGGTTGATGTATTCCACAAAACCTTTCACACCGCCCAGGAAGGCAAAGTTTTCTTCCTTGCCGTTGCGCTCATCGATCAGGCGTACCTTCACGCCATTGTTCAGGAACGACAGTTCGCGCAGGCGCTTGGCCAGAATGTCGTAGTGGTATTCAACGGTACCGAAAATTGTAATGTCGGCCAGGAAGTGCACCCGGGTACCCGTACCGGTTGATGTACCCGTAACGGCCAGGGGCGCCACGCGCTCGCCACGGCGAAATTCCATTTCATGCTGTTGGCCATTGCGGGAAATGCTCAGGCGCAGCCACTCGGACAAAGCGTTCACACAGGAAACCCCCACGCCGTGCAGACCACCCGATACCTTGTAGGAGTTGTGGTCGAACTTGCCGCCGGCGTGCAGTTCAGTCATGACGATTTCGGCGGCACTGCGGCCAAATTCGTCGTCTTTGTGAATATCGGTGGGAATACCCCGCCCGTTGTCGGAGACGGAAATGCTGTTGTCGGCATGAATGGTGACCACGATGTCATCACAGTAACCGGCCAGGGCTTCGTCGATCGCGTTATCAACGACCTCGAAGACCATATGGTGCAAGCCGGTGCCATCGGACGTATCGCCAATGTACATGCCCGGGCGCTTGCGCACGGCCTCCAGGCCTTTGAGCATTTTGATGGAATCGGCACCGTAACCGGGGGCGGGAGTAGTCTGATCGGACATGGAGGGGTAACACCTTATTCAAACCTGGAACAGGGGCGGCAACCGCAGTGGCCACCCCGCACTGTGCTGGAACTGCGGGCAGATTAAATGCGCATGGGCATGACCACGTACTTGAACTGGTCATCGTCGGGGCAAGTGATCAGCACCGAGGCATTCACGTCGGGTTGCACCGACCAGCGCACATTTTCTGTTTTCAGATTCGACAGCACATCGAGCAGGTAGCTGACGTTGAAACCGACATCAAGCGGCTCGTGACAATAATCAACATCAAGCTCTTCCTGGGCCTCTTCCTGCTCGGCGTTCGAGGCCGAAATTTTCAGCAGGTTGTCGGCCATTTGCAGCCGCACACCTTTCAGTTTGTCGGTGGTCAGAATGGCGGCCCGCTGCAGGCTGCCCTGCAACAGTTCGCGATTCATGAGCACATGCCGCGTGTAGGTGGTGGGAATGACCCGGGTGAAATCGGGAAACTTGCCTTCCACCAGCTTGGAAATGAGCTCAACGTCGCCAAAATGGAAACGAATCTGGCCGGGCGCGATGGCCACGCTGACGGGTTCATCGGTGTCGTTCAGCAAACGCTGCATTTCAAGCACGGTTTTACGCGGCACAATGACATCGTGACGGGCCTGGATGCCCTCGACTACCGTGCCGGCGTGAGCCAACCGGTGGCCATCGGTAGCCACGGTGCGTACAAAACCGGGTTCAACCACCAGCAACAAACCGTTCAGGTAGTAACGGATATCTTGCTGGGCCATGGCGAAATGCACCAGGTTGAACAAGTGCTTCAGCGTTTTCTGGGGCAGGGTGAACGAGGCGTCCCACACGGCGGGCTGAGCCAGCACGGGGAATTCGGTGGCGGGCATGGTTTGCAGGGCAAAACGGCTCTTGCCGGCCTGTACCGTCAGTTTGCCGGCATTTTGCGTCAGGCGAATGTCGCCATGTTCCGGCAAGGCACGCAGAATATCGAGCAATTTGCGGGCAGCAACGGTGGTGGATTCGTTGTCGGCACCCACGCCGAAATCGCTGGTTGTGCTGATCTGCACCTCGTTGTCGGACCCGACAAACGTAACCTGATTGCCCTGTTTTTGCACCAGAATATTGGCCAGAATGGGCATGGTGTTGCGACGCTCAACAATACCGGCCACTGTCATCAGGGGCTTGAGCAAGGCATCACGAGCGGCTTGTACGAGTTGCATGGTTATCCTTTCAAGGTTTGTTCAAGTACGTGAAGTGCGTGATTCAGTTCACTTTGCTTGCCACGGGCGTCGGCAATTTTACGCACCGCGTGGAGCACGGTGGTGTGGTCACGACCACCGAACAGGTCGCCGATTTCCGGCAGGCTTTTCTGGGTGAGTTCCTTGGCCAGGTACATGGCCACCTGACGCGGCATGGCAATGTTGGCCGGCCGGCGTTTGGAGTACATGTCGGCCACTTTGATCTTGTAGAAATCCGCCACGGTTTTCTGGATGTTTTCTACGGTGATCTGGCCATTGGACACCGACAGCAGATCTTTCAGGGCATCTTTGCAGACATCGACCGTAAGCACCTCGCGGCCATGAAAGCGTGCGTAGGCCGACACCTTGCGCAGGGCACCTTCCAGTTCGCGCACGTTGCTGCGCAGGTGCTTGGCAATGAAGAAGGCCACCTCTTCGGGCATGGTGACGCCTTCAGCGGCCGCCTTGTGCAGCAAAATGGCCACTCGCATTTCCAGTTCGGGCGGTTCGATGGCAACCGTCAGGCCGGAATCGAAGCGGGAAATAAGCCGGCTGTCGATGTTGGCCAGTTCTTTGGGGTAGGTGTCGGACGTGATGATGATCTGCTTGCGCTGGGCCACCATGGCCTCGAAGGCGTAGAAGAACTCTTCCTGGGTACGGCTTTTCCCGGCAAAGAACTGAATGTCGTCGATCAACAGAAGATCAAGCGAGTGGTAATGGTTCTTGAATTCGTCGAAGGCCTTGCGCTGATACGCCTTGACCACGTCGGACACGTATTGGTCGGCGTGAACGTAACGCACACGGGTACCCTTGCCGCTGGCCAGCATGGCATTGCCAATGGCGTGGATAAGGTGGGTTTTACCCAGACCCACACCACCGTACAGGAACAGCGGGTTATACGATACCCCGGGGTTTTCAGCGACCTGCAAGGCGGCGGCACGGGCCAGCTGGTTGGCTTTACCGGTAACGAAGTTTTCAAAGGTCAGTTCAGGATTCAGGCGTGAACGGTCTTGAACCAGTTGGGCAGCCGCCACAGCGGCCGCCGTTTTGGGCGGCAGCGACGACTGGCCCCCGGCATCGTGTGGCGCCGGGGTACCGGCCGGCGCCGAAGCAGCGGCGGCAGCACCCAGCGCGGCAACAGCCGCCGCGGGGCCAACCGGTGCAGCGGCGGCTGCATCGTGTGCGGTGGAACCCGCAGGAACCCCTGAAACGCCGGGTGTGGCCCCGACGCCGCCCGTTGCGGCCGACGAGGACGCACCGGCCCCACGCGCCGGCGGCGTGGCGGGAGCCTGCGTTGCAAACCCTGGCCGCGCACCGCCCGACGCCAATTCAAACACCACCTGTACAGGCCGCTTGTACCATTCACAGGCCAGCGCTTCGATCTGGCCGGAAAAATTCTTGCGAACCCAGTCGAGTTTGAAACGGTTGGGCGCGGCAACACGCAACACCGCCTGGTCTTCGTCGAAGGCCAGCGGCACCAGGGGGCGTATCCAGGCGCTGATTTGTTGGGGGGGAAGTTCCTGCTCCAGCTTCTGGACACAGGTCTGCCAAAATTCGTTCATGTCCATCACTACGTCTGTAAACCTCGATTCTACCCTGTCTGGGGGTAAGTTATCCACAGGCATCGTGACCAAATTGTCTAAAAAATGCGCTAAGCATTTGACTAAACTAAAAAAATTTGATGAAATGGCGGGCTGTTTACCGAATTTTCAACGTAGTTCCGGAAAAACTGCCCGCCTACCTGCCTGTTGGGTCGTGTTGGGCAGGTTCATGCAATGCCTGCACAGGGTCTGCAACTTTTTCCCGAACAGCTCTTTTTTTACCTGGATCACCATGAAACGCACCTTCCAACCCTCCGTTACCCGCCGCAAGCGTACCCACGGTTTCCGCGTCCGCATGAAAACCCGCGGTGGCCGTGCCGTTCTGAATGCTCGCCGCGCCAAGGGTCGCAAAAAACTGGCCGTTTAAGCCCGTCTCAGGTTCGGGCACCGGTCTGTTCAACGTACTGGTGCAACAACTTTGATGCGTGCCCCGCTTCCCGCTCAGGCGCGCCTGCACAGCCCCTCGGAATACGCACTGGCCCTCAAGGGCAAGCGCCTGGCCAGAGGGGCTTTGTTCGTTGTAAGCTCGCCAAGGCAGTTCCCAGCCACGCCGCCGTTGTCCACACCGCGGCTTGGGCTTGTTATTGCCAAACGGTTTGCAGCACGGGCAGTTACTCGCAATGCGATCAAACGCGTCATTCGTGAAGCGTTCAGGTTGCGCAGGCATGCGCTGCCCAGCCGCGATCTCGTCTTCAGGCTGCAAACACGCCTGCCCGATCAATCCCTCACGGAACTGAAGCGGCACGTCCGGCAGGAAGTCGATCTCCTGCTCGATCAGATTGCCTCTTGATCCACGCACTGCGCCATGATCAAAGCACTCCTGATCCTGCCCATCCGTTTTTACCGGTATTTCATCAGTCCGTGGTTGGGCGCCACCTGCCGCTTCACCCCCACGTGTTCAGCGTATGCCATTGAAGCCATTGAACGGCATGGCGCATTCAGGGGAGCATGGCTGGCCACCAAACGCATTGGTCGCTGCCATCCCTGGTGTGCCGGTGGCCACGATCCCGTTCCCAAACGCACCGACTCTCACTGAGCCCATTCACCCGTCTTAACTTAGAAACAGGCGCTATGGATATCCGACGCACCGTCCTCTGGATGATTTTCTCGCTTTCACTGCTCATGCTGTGGAACAACTGGCAAATCCACACAGGCCAGCCCTCTTTCTTCGGGGGCCCGCCCGCATCAACGCAGGTGGCCGATGCCGGCACCGCACAAAATGGCCAGCCAGCAGGTCAGGCAACCGATACGACGGTTCCAGCCGGCGTGGCCGCACAGGCCGAAGGCGGTACGGTTCCTGCGTCAGCCAGTGGCGCCGCACCAGCCCCCTCTGAACTGGTCACCATCACCACCGATGTCTACAAGCTCACCTTCGACACGCTCGGTGCACAACTGATCGGCGCCGAGCTGCTCAAGTACAAAGCCTCCGACACCGACGACCAGCCCATGGTGCTGCTGCAAAAGAATCCGTCGTCCACCTACGTGATCCAGACAGGTATCGTGGGCGCCCCGGCCGGTGAAAGCTATCCCACCCACCTGACCCCGTTCAGCTGGGTTGCCGGTGACACGCAGATGGCCGGCGACACCCTGAATGTTGTCTTCGAAGCCGAATCGAACGGCGTCAAGGTCACCAAAACCTACACGCTGCACAAGGGCCGCTACGACATCACCGTCAACCATCAGGTCAGCAACGCCACCCAGGCACCGGTCACCCCTTCGCTGTACCTGCAACTGGTACGTGACGGCAACGATCCGCCCGAAACGTCCATGTTCTACAGCACCTTCACGGGCCCGGCGCTGTATTCCGAACAAGACAAGTTCCAGAAAGTCACCTTTTCCGCCGTCGACAAAGGCAATGCCGAATACATCCGCCAGGCCGACAACGGCTGGATCGGCATGGTGCAACACTACTTTGCATCAGCCTGGGTCCCCCGGGAAGGTGCCGTGCGCCACAACGAAGTCCTGAAGGTCTCCAATAACCTGTATGCCATCCGTGCCATCGAGGCCATCGGCACCGTGGCACCCGGCCAGCAAACGTCAGTTGAATCGAAACTGTGGGTTGGCCCGCAAGATCAGGACGCCATGAGCGCTCTGGCACCGGGCCTTGACCTCGTGGTCGACTACGGTTTCCTGACCATCATTTCCAAGCCCCTGTTCATGATCATGACCTGGCTGCATGCCATTCTGGGCAACTGGGGCTGGACCATCGTGGTGCTTACGCTCTTGATCAAGGCGGTGTTCTACCCCTTGTCGGCGGCCAGCTACCGCTCCATGGCCAAAATGAAGCAGGTCACTCCGCGCATGCAGGCGCTGCGTGAAAAGTTCGGCGACGACAAAGCCAAACTGAACACCGCCATGATGGAAATGTACCGCACGGAAAAAATCAATCCGCTGGGCGGCTGCTTGCCCATGCTGATCCAGATTCCGGTGTTCATCGCCCTGTACTGGGTGCTGCTGGGCAGTGTGGAAATGCGTGGTGCCCCCTGGATCCTCTGGATCCACGACCTGTCGGTACGTGACCCCTGGTTCATTCTGCCCGCCATCATGATGGCCACCATGTTCCTTCAGATCAAACTGAACCCCACGCCGCCCGATCCCATGCAGGCCCGCGTCATGATGATGATGCCGCTTGTGTTCGGTGGCATGATGTTCTTCTTCCCGGCCGGTCTGGTACTGTACTGGTGCGTGAACAACGCCGTGTCCATTGCACAGCAACGCTACATCATGCACAAGCTCGACAAAGAAGCGGCAGCGGCAGCCCGCTGATCAAGGCTCTCGGCCTTGCGCTGGCCGAACCACATGGGTAATTCCTTATGGTTCGGCGGGGGCTCCTGCTCTATCCTTACGCCTTTATGCGTTTTGATACTGATTCCGGAGCCCCCATGACACTGCCCTTGCCGGCATTCCGCCCACGTCTTGCCCATCTTCTGTCTGTCACCGGCCTCGTGGCCGCCTTGGGTGTCGCACCGGCCGCCCTGGCACAGTCCCCCGTAAAAATCGGCTTTATCGGCACCTTGTCGGGCCCCGGCGGCGCGCTCGGGCAAGACCAATACGATGCCTTCATGCTGGCCATCCAGCAAAAGGGTGGCAAACTGGGGGGCGTTCCGGTTGAAGTCATTCGCGAAGACGACCAGCTCAAACCCGATGTCGGCGTTCAGGCCGCCACCAAACTGCTCAAAAGCGACAACGTGGCTTTCGTTACCGGGGTCACATTCTCGAACGTCATGATGGCCATACACAAGCCCATCACCGATGCCGGTGTCTTCCTGATCGGCTCGAACGCCGGTCCCGCCCCCATCGCTGGCAAGCAGTGTTCAAAGTACTTCTTCTCAACCTCCTGGGACAACGACCAGCTGCACGAAGCCGGTGGTCAGCTGGCGTCCGATCTGGGCTACAAGAACATGTACGTCATGGCGGCCAACTACCAGGCCGGCCGCGACGCCGTTTCCGGCTTCAAGCGCAACTACAACGGCCAGGTCATCGACGAGGTCTACACCCAGGTCAACCAGCCCGATTACTCGGCTGAAATCGCCCAGCTGCAGGCTGCCAATCCTGATGCCGTCTATGTGTTCTACCCGGGCGGCATGGGCGTGAATTTCGTCAAACAATACCGGCAGGCCGGTTTGCTGGGCAAAATCCCCCTGCTGTCGGCTGCCTCCATCGATGGCGCCACCCTGCCGGCCCCGAAACAGCTGGCGGTGGGTGTGATCACCAGCGCCCCCTATGCACCTGACCTGAACAACGCCCAGAACAAACAGTTTGTCGATGCTTTCGTCCAGGCGTACAAGCGCCAACCGTCCATGTACGCAGCACAATCCTACGATGCCGCCAATCTGATCGATTCAGCCCTGACCAAAGTGAAAGGCGACACCACCAACAAAGAGGCCCTGCACGCTGCACTGAAAGAAGCCAGCTTCGCGTCGGTGCGTGGTCCGTTCGCCTTTGCATCAAACCAGTTCCCGGATGCCGGGTTTTTCCGCGTCGATGTCATCGAAAGCCCCGATGGTGCCGCCCTCAGTGCGGTCAGCCCTATCACCATCAAAACCCGGGCCAACTTTGCAGCCCAGTGCCCGCTCAAGTAAGGCGGCACTGCGTGTAAAGTAACGCCTTTGCAAAGTCTCACCCCATGCCTGCCGCGCACCCGCGCTGCAGGCTTTCGGAATGGTTGTCGTGAATCTGGCTCTTTTTGTCATCCAGGCACTTAACGGGCTGCAGCTCGGTATTCTGCTTTTTCTCATGGCCGCCGGTCTCACGCTGGTTTTCGGCATCATGAATTTCGTGAACCTGGCCCACGGTTCGCTGTACATGATGGGGGCCTTCATCGCCGCCACGCTCTACAACAGCACGGGCTCGTTTCTGCTGGCCGCCGCCGCCCTGGTGCCGGCCATGGCACTGCTGGGCTGGGCGGTTGAATGGGTCGCCCTGAAACGGCTCTACAACCGTGATCACCTTGACCAGGTGCTGGCCACCTTCGGCCTGATCCTGTTCTTCAACGAACTGGCCCGCATGGTGTGGGGGCCATCGCCGTATTACATGGAAGTGCCTGAATTCCTGCTGGGCACCGTCAACCTGTTCGGGATCAATTACCCGCTGTACCGGGCCGTGATCATCGTAACCGGGCTGCTGGTGGCCCTGGGCTGCTATGTACTGATCCACCGCACCCGCGTCGGCATGCTGATACGGGCCGGTGCCACCCACAGCACCATGGTGGGCGCCCTGGGCGTGAACATCGGCCGCCTGAACACCGGGCTGTTCATGCTGGGGGCCGTACTGGCCGGGCTGGCAGGCCTGCTGGCCGGGCCCATTCTGTCGGTGCAGTCCGGCATGGGGGAACCCATCCTGATCCTGACCATGGTAGTGATCGTCATCGGGGGCATCGGCTCCATCCGCGGCGCCTTCTATGCATCGCTGATCGTGGGTGTGGTTGACACCGTTGGCCGTACCTTGCTGCCCACCCTGCTGCGCGGCCTGATGGAACGCAGCAGTGCCGACATCGCCGGACCCGCCCTGGCCTCCATGAGCATCTACATTCTGATGGCCATTGTGCTGGCACTTAAACCCCAGGGTCTGTTTCCCGTACGGAATCGCACATGATGTCTTCACCTGCCGCAAACACGGCCACAGCAACCACACCATCTCCCCTGCCTGTGGATAACCTGTCCACAGCCGCCAGGAACGGCTTCGCCCACCGGGTGGGGCTCTTCCTGCTGGCCGGCCTGGCGCTTGCCCCGGTCTATGCCGTGCTGGCGGGCGACGCTTTCCTGCTCACCCTGCTCACGCGCATCCTGCTTTTTGCGATTGCTGCCACCGCTCTCAACCTGATTCTGGGCTATGGCGGCATGGTCAGCTTCGGCCATGCGCTGTACCTGGGGCTGGGGGTTTATGCGGCCGTCATCCCGGCGTTTCACGGTATCGACAACGGTCTGGTGCAACTGCTGATCACGCTGCTGGGCTGCGGCCTGATCGGCCTGATCACGGGCAGCATCGTGCTGCGTACCACAGGCATCGCCTTCATCATGATCACCCTGGCCTTTGCACAGATGGTGTTTTTCCTGTTCGTCAGCCTGCGGGATTACGGCGGCGACGACGGGCTGCGACTGGCCACCCCCACCCGCATCGCAGGCCTGGATCTGACCGACCCGGTCACGTTGTATGCTGTGTCCTTTGGCCTGCTGTGCGGCGTGTTGTTCGCCTGCCACCGCCTGGTGCATGCACGCTTTGGCTGGGTGTTGCGCGGCTGCAAGGTCAACGAACGTCGTATGAAGGCGCTGGGCTTTGCCACCTTCCGCTACCGGCTCGCAGCCTATGTGCTGTCGGCCATGATCTGCGGCATGGCCGGCCTGCTGTATGCCAACCTCACCCAGTTCGGCGTACCGTCGTACATGTCCTGGACCGTTTCCGGAGAACTGATCGTGATGGTTGTGCTGGGCGGCATGGGTACCCTGTTCGGCCCGCTGCTGGGCGCTCTGGGCATGATCCTTACGGAAGAAGGGCTGAAGGCGCTCACCGAGCACTGGATGATCATTTTCGGGCCGCTGATCGTTGTTGTGATCCTGGTCAGCCGGCTGGGGCTGGCAGGGCTGCTCGACACACTGGGCTCGGCGCGTACCGGAGACACGCCATGAGCCGGCCGGCCCTTCAACCAGACGGCGCCGGGGCACCAGACACAAACACCACACCCCTGCTCGACGTACACCATCTGGTCAAACACTACGGGGGCCTGACCGCCACCGACAACCTGAGCCTGCACGTGCAACCCGGCGAAGTGCACGCCATCATTGGCCCCAACGGGGCCGGCAAAAGCACGCTGATCAACCAGCTGGCCGGTGAAGTGCGCCCGGACCAGGGTCAGATCCTGTTCGCAGGCACCGACATAACCCATGAGCCGGTTGACCAGCGCGCCCTGCGCGGGCTGGCCAGGTCGTATCAGATCACCTCGGTTTTTCCCGAATTTTCAGCACTGCACAATGTCATGCTGGCCGTGCAGGCGCATCAGGGGCACAGCTTCCGGTTCTGGGCACCCGCCCGGCGCGATGCAGTACTGCATGACCCGGCCTGCCGGGTACTGGAACGCGTCGGCCTGGCACACCGGCTGCATGTACCCGCCGCAGCACTGGCCCACGGCGAACAGCGCCAGCTTGAGCTGGCCATGGTGCTGGCCGGTCAGCCCCGTTTGTTGCTGCTGGACGAACCCATGGCCGGCATGAGCCAGGCCGAATCCGTGCAGATGACAGAACTGCTTGAGCGTCTGAAAGGTGACCATGCCATGATACTGGTCGAGCACGACATGGATGCCGTTTTTGCCCTGGCTGATCGCATCACCGTTCTGGTGTACGGCCGCGCGTTGGCCACCGGCTCCGCAGCGGCCATCCGTGCCAACCCGGATGTTCAGGCCGCCTACCTGGGAGACGCCGCATGACAGCCGCACTTTTGCAGGTGGACAACCTGCACGCCGGTTACGGCAGCAGCCAGGCCCTGTCAGGAGTCAGTTTCCAGGCCCATGAAGGCCAGTTCATCACCCTGCTGGGCCGCAACGGCATGGGTAAATCCACCACCGTCAGTTGCCTGATGGGGCTGCTGCGCCCCTGGCAAGGCAACGTACACTTCAACGGGCGTCCGATCACGGGTCTGCGCTCGCACGTCATTGCGCGCAGCGGCATTGGTCTGGTCCCCGAGGGTCGCCACATTTTCCCGAACCTTACGGTCTATGAAAACCTGGTCGCCACGGCCTACACACCAACACACTGCCGAAGCCCCTGGACACTCGAAGCCATTTACACACTCTTTCCCCGTCTGCAGGAACGGGCCCGACACCTGGGTTGCAATTTGTCAGGCGGCGAACAGCAAATGCTGGCGATTGGCCGGGCCCTGATGACCAACCCGCGCCTGCTGATCCTGGATGAAGCCACCGAAGGGCTGGCACCCTTGGTGCGCACAGAAATCTGGCATTGCCTGGCCGAACTGCGCAAAAGCGGTCTGACCATTCTGTGCATCGACAAACACCTGAATGCCCTGCTGCCACTGGCCGACCGCCACTTCATTCTGGAAAAGGGCCGGGTTGTATGGTCGGGCACGTCGCCTGAACTGCAGGCTGCCCGGGAATCGCTGCAGGCCTACCTGGGCGTTTAGGGCGTTTGCGGCCCGTACAGATCGGCTGAGCGTTATGATTAAGGGTTGAAACGCCTTTGCGTGAAACACCCATAACACTCGAGACACCATGATCGCCTTCGACTTTCGTACCGTACCTGCCATTCGCGTTGAAACCGGCGCCGCCAAACGCCTGGGCGCTTTGTTGCGCAGCCACTTCCCGACCCAGACCCGGCTGTGCCTGGTCACCGACAAATTCCTGCATGAAAGCGGGCTGCTTGATCCCGCCCTCATGAACCTGCAAACCCAGGGCTGGACCGTACACATTGTGAACGATGTCGTGGCCGACCCACCCGAACAGGTGGTGCTGGGCGCCGTTGACCACGCCCGCGACTTCGGTACCGAAGTCATTCTGGGCCTGGGCGGCGGATCCTCCATGGATGTCGCCAAACTCATGGCCGTGCTGCTGGGTTCGGATCAACCCCTGAGCGAAATGTACGGCATCGGCAATGTGAAAGGCGGCCGTCTGCCCCTGGTGCAAATGCCCACCACCGCTGGCACAGGCTCTGAAGTCACGCCCATTTCCATTGTCACCACCGGTGAAACCACCAAACTGGGCGTTGTTTCACCCACTTTGTACGCTGATCTGGCCATTCTGGATGCCGAACTGACCCTGGGGCTGCCCACCCGTGCCACCGCCGCCACCGGCATCGACGCCATGGTGCACGCCCTCGAAGCCTACACCACACGGCACCTGAAAAACCCCGTGTCCGACACGCTGGCGCTCAAGGCCCTGGGCCTGCTGGCCGGCAACATCCTGACCGCCTGTTCCGATGGCAAGAACCTGGCTGCCCGCGAAGCCATGCTGCTGGGCTCCATGCTGGCCGGCCAGTCGTTTTCCAATGCCCCGGTAGGCGCCGTGCACGCCCTGGCCTACCCCATCGGGGGTATTTTCCATGTGGCCCATGGCTTGTCGAATTCGCTGGTGTTGCCGCATGTCATGCGCTACAACACGCCTGAAGCCGACCACCTTTACGCTGAAATTGCCGATGTCGTTGTGCCGGGCTGCTCAGGCTCGAATGCCCATAAAACCGATGCCCTGATCCGCTTCTTCGAGCAGGTTGCAAACGAATCCGGCATTGAAACCCAACTGCGCCAAGTGGGTGTCACAGAACCCGACCTGCGCATCATGGCTCAAGAAGCCATGAAACAAACGCGCCTGCTGGGCAACAACCCGCGTGAAATGACCGAAGAAGCCGCCTTCCAGATCTACACAGCGGCCTACTGACCCTCCTTGTCCACACCCTCCGGGCGTTTCATCGTGCCCACGCTTGCCGATGAAACGCCGCTCACTGCAAGCTGCCCGTACCATGACGTCCTCTTCCCGGGAAACACCGCGCAGTCTGTGCTGGTTCCGCTCCGATCTGCGCACTGAAGACCAGCCCGCGCTGGCGGCTGCCCTGCAGAACGGCCCCGCCAGCGCCCTGTTCATCATCACCCCTGCCCAGTGGCAGGCCCACCACGATGCACCCATCAAGGTGGATTTCCGTCTGCGTGCGCTGCACAGCCTGAAAGCGGATCTGGCCGAACTGGGCGTGGCGCTCGATTGCCTGGTCATCGATCACTGGCGCGACATTCCGGCCGCGCTGGTGCGCTACTGCCAGCAGCACGGCATTGAACAAGTGCACTGCAACCGGGAACCGGGTGTCAATGAACGCCGGCGCGACCGCGCCTGCTTCACCGAACTACAGAACCAGGGCATTACCCTGGTCGGCCACGAAGCCGACACCTTGCTCAAACCCGGTACCGTCAAAACCGGCTCGGGTGACTACTACCGCGTCTTCACCCCGTTTGCACGGCGCTGCCGCGACCTGCTGCGCGAACGCCCCTACACCCTGACACCCCGCCCCACCGCACAGCCACCGCTGAATCGGGCGGTCAACCCGATCCCCGACGCCCTGCCCGGCTGGTCCGTGCCCACGCCCGAACAACAGGCACTGTGGCCCGCCACTTGCAGCCACGCGCACCACCAGCTCGGTCAATTCATCGACACCACGCTGCACGGCTACGACCAGACACGCGACTTCCCCGCGCGCCGGGGCACCAGCAGCCTGTCGCCCTACCTGGCACTGGGGCTGGTTTCCGCCGGTCAGTGCCTGCACGCGGCCCTGCAAGCCAACCAAGGTGAACTGGACAGCGGCAGCGCCGGCGCCCGCGCCTGGATCAACGAATTGCTGTGGCGCGAGTTCTACCGGCATCTGCTGTTTGGTTTTCCGGCCTTGTCCATGCACCAACCCATGAAACCGGAAACAGCTGGCGTTGCCTGGCGCAACGCCCCCGACGACCTGGCCGCCTGGCAAACCGGGCACACCGGCATTCCTGTTGTCGATGCCGCCATGCGCCAGTTGCTGGCCACCGGCTGGATGCATAACCGCCTGCGCATGATCACCGCCATGTTCCTGACCAAAAACCTGCTGATCGACTGGCGGTTGGGCGAGGCTTTTTTCATGCAGCACCTGATCGATGGCGACCTGGCCTCGAACAACGGCGGCTGGCAATGGAGCGCGTCCACAGGCGCCGATGCCGCCCCCTATTTCCGTGTATTCAATCCCGTCAGCCAATCCGAAAAATTCGATCCGGAAGGGCGTTTCCTGATGAAATGGCTGCCCGAACTGGCCACGCTCCCCGCCAAACAGCGCCACGACCCGCCCGCCGATGTGCGCAACCGCGTGGGTTATCCACAGGCGATCGTCGATCTGAAAAGCAGCCGTCAGCGGGCGATTGATGCCTTTGCTGCGCTGTAATGCAGCCTTCACGGCACCAACGCCGTGTGATTCTCAGTGCTCGCAAAACCTGTTTCAATCCACTTTTTGATAACACCATGATCGCCTCTTCGACTGACCCCGTCATTGCCATCGCCACCGCCCCCGGACGGGGTGGAATCGGCGTCATTCGTCTCTCTGGCCGATCACTGGCCCCCCTGGTGCAGGTGCTGTTTCCCGACCAGAACCTCAAAGACCGCCATGCCCATTACCTGCCCTTCAGCACAGCCGATGGCGAAACTCTGGATGCCGGGATTGTGCTGTTCTTCAAGGCGCCGCACTCCTACACTGGCGAAGACGTGCTGGAACTGCAGGGCCACGGTGGCCCGGCCGTCTTGCGCCGGGTGCTGAATTACTGCCTGACCACGGCCGCCGCACACGGACTGCCCCTGCGGCTGGCCGAACCCGGGGAATTCACTCAACGGGCCTTCCTGAACGACCGCATGGACCTTGCCCAGGCCGAAGCCGTGGCCGACCTGATCAATGCGTCCTCGGAAGCTGCTGCACGCGGGGCCATGGCCTCGCTGAGCGGGCGGTTTTCCGGGCTGGTGAATGCGTTGGCCGACCGCATCGTGCACTTGCGCATGCTGGTGGAAGCCACCCTCGACTTTCCTGAGGAAGAAATCGACTTCCTGGAAAAATACCAGGCACGCGAACGGCTGGATGGCCTGCGCGCCGAACTGGACCACCTGCTGCAGCAGGCCCGTCAGGGCATGATCCTGCGCGAAGGCCTGCATGTGGTGCTGGCCGGTCAGCCCAACGTGGGTAAATCCAGCCTGCTCAATGCCCTGGCTGGTGACGACATCGCCATCGTCACCCCCATTGCCGGCACCACACGCGACAAAGTCGTGCAACAAATTCACATTGAAGGCGTGCCGCTGCACATCATCGACACCGCCGGCCTGCGCCAGACCGACGACACCGTTGAAAGCATCGGCATCGAACGCAGCTGGGCTGAAATTGCCAAAGCCGATGTGATTCTGCATCTGCAGGATGCTCGTGCTTCGCAGGATCCGCTCGATAGCGACATCGCGCGTCGCCTGCCGGCTGCAACACCGGTTTTGAATGTAATCAATAAAATTGATCTGCTGGAAAATGGCGCGCTGCCTTCAGACGCCACCGAAAACACCTTGGGCGTATCCGCCCGCACCGGCGCCGGGCTGGATGCCCTGCGCCAACGCCTGCTGGACATCGCAGGCTGGTCACCCGGCGGTGAATCCCCCTGGCTAGCCCGCGAGCGGCACCTGAAGGCGCTGGAACAAGCGCGTGAGCATCTGGCCCTGGCCGATGAACACGCCAGCCATACTGACCAGGTGCTGGATCTTTTTGCGGAAGAACTGCGACTGGCTCATGAAGCCCTGGCGTCTATTACCGGAGAATTCACCAGCGACGACCTGCTGGGAGAAATTTTTTCCAGTTTCTGTATCGGGAAATAAACGGGACTTCAACACGACTATGGCCCAGTATGCCGCGCACACGCATACACCTATGATCTAGAGTAAAGAGGATATCTGATGGCGAAGAAGAAACAGGTAGCATCACTCGTTCGCTCTTCCGCTGCTGAATATTTGACCTTCATCGCAGCCACGGGCGATCAACCTCAGTCCGTGGAGATGCGTTATGAAAACGAAAATATCTGGCTAACCCAGAAGATGATGGCATCGCTTTACGATGTCAGCGTGCCTGCCATCAACCAACATCTGAAGCGGGTTTTCGACGATGGCGAATTGCTGCCGGAGGCAGTTATTAAGGAATACTTAATGACTGCCTCCGACGGGAAAAACTACCGTGCCAAGCATTACAACCTCCAGGCCATTATCGCCGTGGGCTTCAAGATCAACAACGAACGTGCTGTGCAGTTTCGCAAATGGGCGAACCAGATTGTCAAGGACTACACAATCCAGGGCTGGGCCATGGATGTGGATCGCCTGAAGAAAGGACACATGTTCACGGATGATTATTTCGACCGCCAGTTGGAATACATCCGTGAAATTCGCCTGTCGGAACGCAGGTTCTACCAGAAGATCACGGATCTGTACGCTACCGCCTTCGATTACGACAAGGAAGCACCCACGACACGGAATTTTTTCGCCCTGGTGCAAAACAAGTTGCATTGGGCAGTGCATCGGCATACCGCCGCCGAACTGATCGTGGCACGCGCTGATGCAGGCAAGAAAAACATGGGCTTGACCCATTGGGAGACAGCCCCACTGGGGAAGATCATAAAATCCGATGTGTCGGTGGCGAAGAACTACCTGAATACGGAAGAGCTGGATTATCTGGAACGGATCGTGTCGCTCTATCTGGACTTTGCTGAACTGCAAGCCATTCGAAAAGTTCCCATGTCCATGCAAGATTGGGCCAAACGACTGGATGGCTTTCTGGAGTTCAATGGCAACGAGATATTGACAGGGCCGGGGAAAATTTCCCACGAGCAGGCGAAACTGCACGCCGAAAGCGAATTCGAGAAATACCGCATTGTGCAGGACAGCCTGTTCGAGAGCGATTTCGACCGGATGTTGAAGCAATTTGAGGTTGATCACCCCAGCCAGGGCAGCGACCAGAACGGGATCAAGGGAACATGATCACCGAATGGTTCCGAGCTTCCGAACACAGGCGCTGCGTTGATAACCCCAAACTCAACTCCCCCGCAGTAGCCATCCTATGTCTCATTGTCCGATAACCACGCTACCGCAGTTCTCACATTCGCAGCCGCGAAAGATGTCCGACGTCGATGGGGCAATAAAGCAACAAACACCCCGGTTTTACAATTTCCAGCTGCCATTTCTGTGCTCCGAGCGCACTCCGAAAAATCCCCAACCCATTGATCTTGAAAGGAACTTCAGTTTCTTTTTTCATAAAAGACGTACGAATCTCCAAATTCAAACCCACAGACCAACACCATGAACCCGACCGCCCTTGCAATAGCCACACACCTGGCCAATCTCGAAACAAGCAGCGAATTCGCGTCGCACTTTTTCATGGAATATGATCCTGAACTCGACGTCGCAGACGTTGGCCGCATTGCACTGCCTGTGGATATCCACACCGCACACAGGTTGTGTGCCATAGCTCACCCAGCCAGCTACGGTTATAAAGACGAAACACGCCTTGACCCTGGCGTTCGCGACACCTGGGAAATTCCCGCACCCAAACTGCAGTTCAAAAATCCGGCGTGGCCAACCTTGCTTGAAGACGCCGTGAAGCGCATCAGCCAGGATCTCGGTCTTGCACCTTCCGGTTTGCTGAGAGCAGAATTGCATAATCTGCTGGTGTATGGTCCCGGCCAGTTTTTCGCGACGCACCAGGACTCCGAAAAACAGGAGGGCATGATCGGCACGCTGGTGATCACATTACCCTCCGAGTTCAGCGGGGGAGAATTCATCGTGTCACACCAGGGCGAAGAGATTGAATCGCGTGGCTCAGAAAACCGGCTTGGATTCATGGCGTTTTATGCAGATTGCATCCACGAGGTCCGGCCTGTCAAGCAAGGTTACAGGGTTGTACTGACCTACAACCTGGTCATGCCTGATCCTATCAGAACTGCCGAACCGCCTTCGGAAGCCGTCACAGCCCTTGCGCATGCCATCACGAAGTTCTGGCATACACCGGTGAAAAACCGCTGGAGAGCCCATGAGCCCGGGCAAGTGCCTGATCGTCTGGTCTATTTGCTCGACCATGAATACACACAGGCCAGCCTGTCGTGGAAACGCCTGAAAGGTGCTGACGTGACACGGGTGGGGGCACTGCGTAAGGTTGCCGATGCGCTGGATGCTGAAATTTTCCTGGCGCTGGCCGACGTTCAGGAAACCTGGACAGCCGAAGAAGACTACA
>JAAYGT010000130.1 GCA_012727555.1 Alcaligenaceae bacterium
GTGCGATCCAGCAGTCGCGTGAAAAAACCCAGGCGCTTGGGGGTCTGGCGCAAAAGGTTCAGTTTCTCGTGAAGTCGTTGCGTATCGAGATCAGGCATGATGATGTTGTTTCCTTCCAGGAATGGCATTGATCAGTTCTTGTGTATAGGGGTGTTGCGGGTTCTGAAAGACCTCTTCAACCAGGCCTTGTTCAACCACCTGACCTTCACGCAACACGGTCACGGTATCGGCAATGCGGCGTATTACGGCCAGGTCATGGGAAATGAACAGGTAACTCAGGCCCAGGGTCTGCTGCAGCTCTTGAAGAAGCGTCAGGATTTGTGCCTGCACCGTGACATCCAGCGCAGACACCGCCTCGTCGAGCACCAGAATGCGCGGATTCAGTATCAGCGCGCGTGCAATGGCAACACGCTGACGCTGCCCTCCGGAAAGGGCTGCCGGCGTGCGCTCGAGCAGGTTCGGCAGCAAACCGACCCGAGCCAGCATTTGCTCGACCCGCGCCTTGCGCTCGGCCGAGGGTATTTTTTCGAAGTTGAGCAAAGGCTCTTCAATGATCTGGAAAACGGTCTGGTGCGGGTCCAGCGAACTGAACGGGTTTTGATACACCAGCTGGATTTTCCGGCGCAGCTGACGCAGGTCTTCGCCGCGAATGCCTTTGAGGCACTGACCCTCAATCTGCACGTCACCTGCATCGGGCCTGAGCAAGCCCATGACGGCACGGATCGATGTGGTCTTGCCGGAACCCGACTCGCCCACCAGGGCGTGCGTACGACCTGACGGTACGGTGAAACTGACATCATTCAGAGCCTGAAAGGCACGGTCGCGCCGGCTGCCCCTAAAGGCATGGCGCAGGGAACGCACCTCGACAGCGGGCGTACTGGCCAGTTCGACAGCCGCTGCACGCTGTGGCGGGTAGCCGGGTTCGAACGCAAAGGAGGGCGCATCGTGCAGCAGTCGGCGCGTGTAGGCACTTTGAGGCGCAGAGAGAATATCGCTCGTTGGCCCTGATTCCTGGATCCGGCCGTTTTGTAGAACCACGATTTGATCGGAACGATCGGATGCAACGGCAAGATCATGGGTCACCATTAAACCGGCGGTGTTCGACTCACGACGCAGTTCATCAATCAGGTCGAGAATACGGCGTTGTACAGTGACATCCAGCGCACTGGTTGGCTCATCGGCAATGATGAGGGCCGGCTTGAGCGCCAAGGCAATGGCGATCAGCACGCGCTGGCGCATGCCACCCGACAATTCGTGCGGATACTGACGCGCACGCAGTGCAGGCCGGCTGATACCGACCCGGTCAAGGGCATCCAGTACCCGCTGTGTGCGTTCTTTGCGGGTCAGGCGGCGGTGCAGACGCAGCACCTCGCCCACCTGATCCCCGATGGTCTGCACCGGGTTCAAGGATGACACCGGATCCTGGGGAATGAGGCTGACGACGTTGCCGCGTACGGACTGATACTGGCGTTCAGAGCCTGTCAGCAGTTCACCCGCCAGATGGATGCGGCCTGTGTCGATACGGGCATTGCCGGCCAGTAAGCCGATGACGGCATGCGCTGTGGTTGACTTGCCCGAACCCGACTCACCCACCAGCGCCAGAACCTGGCCGGGCTGGATCTGGAATGAGACGTCGTGGACCACGGGTTGCCACAGACCGGCTCTATGGCGGTAGGAGACCGACAGGTTCTGGATGTCCAGCACAGGTTCAACAGAGCCCGTCATGACAGGCTCCTGGATTGAATCGCCTGACTGATACGGTTGCTGGCCAGAACCACGGCCAGCACCACCAGCCCGGGGAAGGTGGTTAGCCACCAGGATGTTGCCAGATAATTACGTCCTTCGGCAATCAGCAAGCCCCATTCCGGCGTAGGCGGTGGTGCTCCGTACCCCAGAAAGCCCAGGGTCGCAATCGACAGAATGGCCGATCCAAACTGCAGGGCAATCATGGCAATGACCGATGTCAGTGAATTGGGCAACACGTGACGCCAGAGCACGTGCAGGAAGCGTCCCCCGCTGACAAAACCGGCCTCGACGTAATCCGCGCGCCGTACCCGCACGACCTCGGAACGCACCAGACGAGCAAAGCCGGCGATTGAAGCCACCCCGACTGCAATCGCCGCGTTCACGGTACCGAACCCCAGCACAATGATGATGGACAGTGCCAGGAGCAACTGGGGAATGGAAAGCAGGACATCGACCACACGCATGATCAGGCTGTCCACCCAGCCGCCCAGGGATCCAGCCAGCACGCCCAGGAACACACCGGCCAGTGCGCCCACGGCCACCGCCACGCAGGCAGCGGTCAAGGAATGTGAAGCGCCATAAACGATGCGGGCATACAGATCGCGTCCCAGTGCATCGGTGCCCAGCCAATGATCAGGCCCGGGGGGTAACAGTTGTTGTCCTGAAACGCCGTCCAGCGGATTCCCGGCGGTGAATACGGCAGGGAACATTGCCCAGAGCAGTACGATGCCAAGTACAGACCAGGCCAGTGCCAGCCCCGGACTGGCCTGCCTGAACACGGCAGGCAAAAACCAGGACCTGGGGGTTGTACCAACAGATTCTTGTGAAAGCGCCAATTCAAGACGATGGGTTTCATGGGTCATGACAGAACTCCGGAACGATGGCGCAGGCGTGGATCCAGCACCGGATACAGGAAATCAACAACCAGATTCGTGAGTACAAAACCGGCCGCTGCCATCACAACGATGGCTTGCAAGACCGCAACATCCTGGTTGTCGACTGATACTTCGGTAAGACGCCCCAGACCATTCAGGCCGAAGACGGTTTCCGTGACGACAGCACCCACCAGCAGCTCACCCAGCAAAAGACCGCCCACGGTCAGTACGGGTAACACGGCATTGCGGGCCACATGAAACAGCAGAACCCAATGCTGACCAGCGCCTTTGGCACGGGCGGTCACGACAAAAGGCGATGCCAGCACCGCGTCAAAGTTACGGATCAACAGTTGCGCCAAGGGTGCGGCAATCGGTACGGCCAGCGTCAGGGTTGGCAAAACCAGTGCCTCCCAGGGTTCAGGATTAATCACGGAAACCCAGCCCAACTGAAACGAGAACACCTGGATCAGCAAAATGCCCAGCCAGAACACGGGGACTGAAACCAGCAGGGAGGGCACACTGCGGAAAAAACCGTGCAGAAAGGCCATGCCCGGCAGGAAGGACAGCCAGGTCAGCAGCAACGCCAGCACGAACGCTGCAATAAAACCGCAGACCGCCAGGCTCAGGGTGGCCGGCAGGGCAGGGGCCAGCGCCTCGGCCACCGGAATGCCGGCGTGCAATGAATAGCCCAGGTCGCCCCGCAAAAAACCTGTCAGCGTGGTGACATAGCGTTCTGCCAAAGTTGCATCGGCACCATAGGAAAACCGTAATTGTTCGATCACGTTTGGATCAAGACCGAAATCTGACCCCAGAAACTTGATGAGCACGGCATCGCCCGGCAAAGCCTGCAGCAGCAGGAACGAAACAGTGAAGGCAGCCCACAGCACCAGCAGGGCTTGTGCTATGCGTTTAATGGCATAACTGAGCATGGCATGACTCCTTTATTGAACGACCTGTGAAAGACACGTGTTACTTGTCGATCCAGGCGCTGTAAAAGCTGGGGCGTCCAACCGCCTCGAAGGTGATGCCTTTCAGACGGGGTGAGCCGGCAAAAACCTGGGGTTCCTCGAACAGGGGAATCACATACGCCTGATCAATCAGGTAGTTCTGCACCTGAGCGGTCAATTGCAGGCGCTTTTGCGGGTCGACCTCGGAGGCGATGGCCTCGAACTGACGGTTCAGTTCAGGATCGATGAAACTCTTCACCTTCTGGCTGACGCCCCCTTTTTGCAGCAGGGCATTGCGGTTGGTGGGGTAGTAATTGCTCTTGATCACATCGGGGTCGGCGCGCCCCACCATGGCGGGGGCCACGGGGGTTTTCTGTGGATCCAGGTTATCAACAACCCGGCTGCCCGAATCGCCGGCCAGCACATTGAGCTTGACACCGAGCTTGGCCCATTGCTGTGCAACAAACTGCAGCGTTTCCTTGTTCTGCGGTTGGGGGGGGGAAAAATACGCAGACAACACCAGAGGGATGCCGTCCTTCTGGCGCACACCTTTGTCGGTCAGCGTCCAGCCGGCTTCGTCCAGCAAACGCGCAGCCAGCGCAGGATCGAATTTGAGTTTTTCACTCAGGTTCACATAACCCAGTGCTGAAGCGGCAACCACGGACGTTGCCACAGGATAATTTTTTGAAAAAACCGTTTGCACCAGTTCATGGGCGGGTGTGGCGTGCAGCAATGCTTTTCTGACCCGCACATCCTCCACCAACGGATTGTCAGGCCGGAAGGCAATGCTGTTGTTGACCCCGCGTGTGGAGGGCGCGTAGATCACAAAGCCCTGATCCTGAACACGTTTTTCATCGTAGGCCTGCAATTGGCGAATGAAATGGGCCTGCCCGGAGAGCAGGGCACCAATCCGGACACTGTCTTCACCAGCTACGATCACTTTGACGGAATCGAGCAGGGCAGGCCCTTGATGCGCAAGTTTGGCAGGCCCCCATTGGTAATCTTTGCGGGCTTTTAGAACCCATTGCTTGCCCGGGACAGCACTTTCAACCACAAAAGGCCCTGAACCAATAATGCGGGTTGGATCACCCAGTTCCTCGAAGGGGCGCGCCAGAGTGGAAAGGGCGACCAGCCCCGAGCCAATGACGGAAGTACCCTGCAGGAAACCCGGCGAAGGCGCGGAAAAATGAAAACGAACAGTCAGCGGGTCAATGACTTCGCTGCGGACGTAGTTGTTGATGACTTCGGAAACCGGGTGCTTGAGTGCAGGATTACCCAGGCCGAAGGTATCGAAGTTCTTTGCAACGGCGGTGGCGTCGAGCGGCGTGCCATCGGAAAAGGTAACGCCACGGCGCAACTTGAAGGTGTATTCAGTGGCATTCGCGTTGACCTGCCAGGACTCGGCGATCCAGGGCTCGATTTCAAGCGTTTGCGGGTTCTGGTAAGTGAGCTTGTCGGTGATCTGGTTCAGCACACCCCCGTTGGGATAAAAGCCCCCAGCCGGAGGGTACAAATTGTTGTGCGACTGTTGTTCAAGATAAACCAGCGTGCCGCCTTTTTTGGGCGTTTGTGCTGCCTGGCTGGTATTGACTGCAAACACACCTGCTACCAGGGCAGCCCCTGCGAACAGTGCTGGAAGCGTTTTAATCTTTTTAAATGGATTATGTAAATTACTGAAAATCATGAGAGGCATCCGGAGAGTGGGGATGCCAATCAATGTACACAAAAGCTAAAGTAATTTAAAAAAATAAATAACTATATAAAACGACTATGGTGTTATAAGATTTATTTATTATATAAAAAAATAAATTGGGGAATTTGTTTATTATTTTAATTGATAAGAAATCATGCGATAAAGTGTTATTTTGTTTTGGAATTAATTATGGATTGCATCATGGAAACCATAAACACGCAAAAATCTCCTTCAGAAAAAACGATTTCTGACTCTAGCCAACCAAAAGAGATAACATTCAAGAAAATCATGCTTCAGACGATTTCGCATTGGGGTATTGAATACGGCGATTCGCTGTCACATTATGCAAGGCCGCCCCATGAGAGCGGCCAGTAGTCTGCCTTATTTTTCAGGGGGGCAGGGTCAAATCGGGTCAAGCTGTTTGTAAGGGCGGCCTGGGCAGGCAGCGTGCCGGCGATCACATCATCCGCCTATAATGTACCCTTAATTCAGCCTATTTTGTTCTAAATGGGAGA
>JAAYGT010000014.1 GCA_012727555.1 Alcaligenaceae bacterium
CTGGAAAATGTCAGTGTGGCCGATATGCTTCACCCGTCCGATTCAACCAAAGAATATCCCCTTACCATGCAGCAGCCTGCGGTGCCCGAAACCCAACCCTGCGCCTGTGGGGCATCGTGCCATTCATGGAGTACCCGCAATTGAGCCCTCAAGAAACTTCAACCAATGACCCGATCGAGTCCTTCCTCGATCGGGAATATGCCGCCGGCTTTGTCACCAACATTGAATCCGACACCATTCCCAAAGGTCTGAATGAAGACACCATCCGGTTCTTGTCGGCCAAGAAAGGCGAACCCGAATTCATGCTGCAGTGGCGTCTTGACGCTTACCGGCACTGGCTGACCATGACCCCGCCCGAATGGGCCCAGGTTCAGTTTCCACCCATCGACTTCCAGGACATCAGCTATTACTCTGCGCCCAAAAGCAAAGAAAATGCCCCGAAAAGCCTCGATGAAGTCGACCCCGAACTGTTGCGTACCTACGAAAAGCTCGGGGTACCGCTGCACGAACGTGCCCGCCTGGCCGGTGTGGCGGTCGATGCCGTCTTCGATTCGGTATCCGTGGCCACCACCTTTCGCAAGCAACTGGCGGAAGTCGGGGTAATTTTCTGTTCGTTCTCGGAAGCCGTGAAGGAATACCCGGAACTGGTGCAGAAGTACCTGGGTACCGTGGTGCCGCCGTCCGACAACTTCTACGCGGCGCTGAATTCGGCGGTCTTTTCCGATGGTTCTTTCGTGTTCATTCCGAAAGGGGTGCGCTGCCCCATGGAACTGTCCACCTACTTCCGCATCAATGCCCAGAACACAGGCCAATTCGAGCGCACGTTGATCATTGCTGAAGAAGGGGCTTACGTCAGCTACCTGGAAGGCTGTACGGCGCCCATGCGCGATGAAAACCAGCTGCACGCTGCGGTGGTGGAACTGGTTGCCCTCGACGACGCCAAGATCAAGTATTCCACGGTTCAGAACTGGTACCCGGGCGACAAAGACGGCAAGGGCGGCATTTACAACTTTGTCACCAAGCGTGGTGATTGCCGCGGTGCGCGCTCTCACATTTCCTGGACCCAGGTCGAAACCGGGTCGGCGATCACGTGGAAGTACCCCAGCGTCATTTTGCGCGGCGACGACTCCACCGGTGAATTCTATTCTGTGGCGCTCAGCAACCATCGCCAGCAAGCCGATACCGGTACCAAAATGATCCACATGGGCCGCAACACCCGCAGCACCATCATTTCCAAAGGTATTTCAGCCGGCCACGGCAGCAACGCCTATCGCGGTCTGGTGCGCATTACGCCCAAAGCTGAAAACGCACGTAATTACACGCAGTGCGACTCACTGCTGATCGGCAGCAAGTGTGCCGCGCACACCTTCCCGGTCATGGAGGTGCAAAATCCCACGGCCAGTGTCGAACACGAAGCGACCGCATCGCGTATTGGTGAAGACCAGTTGTTCTATGCCATGCAGCGTGGCCTGTCGGCCGAAGATGCCGTGTCCATGATCGTGAACGGTTTCTGCAAGGAAGTGTTCAAGGAATTGCCCATGGAATTTGCCGTGGAAGCACAGAATTTGTTGGGCGTGAGCCTTGAAGGCAGCGTCGGTTAAGGAAACGTAAAATGCTCAGTATCAAGAATTTGCACGCCAAAGTTGAAGAAAAAGCCATTCTCAAGGGGCTCAGCCTTGAAGTGAAGCCTGGTGAAGTGCACGCCATCATGGGGCCCAACGGGTCGGGTAAAAGCACGCTGTCGCAAGTGTTGGCCGGTCGCGAAGACTACACCGTCACCGATGGCTCGGTTGACTGGATGGGGCAAAACCTGCTCGATATGTCCATTGAAGACCGTGCCCGTTCCGGTCTGTTCCTGGCGTTCCAGTACCCCATTGAAATCCCGGGCGTGTCCAATGCCTACTTCCTGCGCGCAGCCGTCAACGCAGGGCGTCGCCATCGCGGCGAACCCGAACTCGACGCCATGGATTTTCTCAAACGCGTCAAAGAAGAAATGAAAGCGGTCGGCATGCGTGAAGAATTTCTTTACCGTTCGGTCAATGAAGGGTTTTCCGGCGGCGAGAAAAAGCGCAACGAAGTGCTGCAAATGACACTGCTTGAACCCAAGCTGGCCATTCTTGATGAAACCGATTCAGGCCTTGATATCGATGCCCTGAAAGTGGTGGCCGACGGGGTGAACCGTTTGCGTTCGCCCGAGCGCGCCCTGATTGTCATCACCCACTACCAGCGCTTGCTCGACTACATTGTGCCCGATTTCGTCCATGTGCTGGCGGGTGGTCGTATTGTGAAGTCGGGTGGTCGTGAACTGGCTCTTGAACTTGAAGAGCGCGGTTACGGCTGGATCGACGAAATTTCCGGTCAGAAGAAACCGGGTGTGCGGGGGGCTTCGGCATGAACGCAGTGGCTAACTGGATCCAGTCGGCCGTACAGGCGCAGCCGGGTTCGGGCGGGCTACCGGCCACCTGGCTCGATGCCGTGCGTTCGCAGGCCTTGCAGCGTTTCGCGGCCGAAGGCTGGCCGACAACCCGTCTGGAAGGGTGGCGTCATACCTCGCTGGCCACCTTGGGTACGTTGTCGTTCAACACCGTATCGGCACCGGCGCAGGGTCTGGCCGATCGTGTGCAGGCCGTGCGCGGGCAAGAGCAGGCCCACTGGCTGGTCTTCGTGAACGGTTGCTTTGTACCTGAATTGTCTGCGGTCGGAACGCTGCCTCAGGGCGCCACGGTCTGTACCCTGGCGCACGCCCAGGCCACGCAGCCTGATCTGGTCCAGCAACTTTTCGGTCATGCCGAACAAGGCAGTGCCGTTCAGTCACTGAACACCGCGCTGGCCACCGATGGTGCCTTCATTCATGTGCGTGCCGGTGTATCGCTTGAACACCCTGTGCATGTACTGCATGTGGCCAGCGGTGAGGCCGCACTGAATGTGTCGCGTACCTTGTTTCTGGCCGAAACCGGTGCCCGTTTCACCCTGGTCGAGCAGTTCATTGGCCATGAAAGCGGTGCCAGCTTGACCTCGACGGTTACGCTGGGCACCGTGCAGGCCAATGCACAGGTCACCCACTTTAAATTGCAGCAGGAAGATGACCAGGCCTGGCACCTGGGGGCGCTTCATGTGCAGCAGGAAAAAGGGTCCGTCTTCAACCAGCATGCCATGTCGTTCGGCGCGCGTCTGGCCCGTCACGACATCACCACGCAGTTCAA
>JAAYGT010000015.1 GCA_012727555.1 Alcaligenaceae bacterium
AGATAGGAGTGCGAGGCCCCTATGGAAATGGCTTTCCCATAGAGGAGCTAAAAAACCATAATCTCCTCTTTGTGGGAGGAGGGATTGGGCTGGCTCCTTTGCGCTCTCTCATTAACTATGTTCTTTCTCCTCAGCACCGGGGAGAGTTTGGAGAAGTATTCATTCTTTACGGAGCAAGGAGTCCTGAAGATCTGGTCTTTAAGTGCGAGTTGAAAAAGTGGAGGGAAAGAGAAGACCTCCATCTCCTCGTTACTGTAGACCGGGGGGATGATTCCTGGAGGGGAAGAGTAGGGTTAGTGCCTCAAGTGCTAAAAGAAGAGGTAAAAGTAAAGGCGGAGGAGTGGAAAAGTATAGTTTGTGGTCCACCGATTATGATAAAATTTGCCATTAAGTCTCTTCTGGAGATGGGTTTTTCTCCTGCCCAGATAATTACTACCTTAGAGATGAAAATGAAGTGTGGTCTGGGGAAATGTGGTCGGTGTAATATCGGGCCTTTCTACGTTTGTCAGGAAGGACCAGTTTTCTCTTATGAGGTGTTGCAGAATTTACCGGAAGAATACTGAAGAGAGAAAGAAGGAGTGACTTTGACTTACGAAGAGGCGGTAAAGTATCTCTATGGTTTGATCAATTATGAAAAAATCAGCTTTTCCTATTCTGATTTGAAGCTGGATAGAATGAGAGAGTTAGTAAATAGGTTAGGTAGCCCCCAGAATGATTTTCCCTCCATTCTTGTAGCCGTCGATGAGCTGGTACAGTCTGGAACTGAGTTGCTGATTCGTGACAATGGTACCCAGCGCCTGGTTATTCGCCCGCAAAGAAAGGACACCCAACGCGGCCCCCGCAACCAGCATGATCAGGAAGAACACCAGCACGATGATCAGGCTGGTACGAACTTTGAGACCGGAGAGCTGGAAACGGGGTATGCGCATTGGGTGGCACCATGACGTTAGGGGTTTCAGGCGATTGCTTTTTCGACCAGCGCCATTTCTTCGGACGACATGAGTTTTTCGATATCGACCAGGATGAGCATGCGTTCGCCCAGCGTTCCGATACCGGTCAGGTATTCAGTGGAAAAAGCCGTGCCAAACTGAGGGGCGGCACTGATGTGCGAAGGTTGCAGCATGAGGACATCGGAAACGCCATCGACCACCACCCCGACCACACGCGACTCAAGATTCAGAATGACCACAACGGTTTGATGGTTGTATTCAACACTTTCAAGGTTGAATTTGATGCGCATATCGACAATGGGAACAATGATGCCACGCAAATTGGTGACGCCCTTGATGAACGAGGGCACGTTGGCAATGCGCGTGACACTTTGCGCATCGTAGCCGCGAATTTCCTGAACCTTGAGGATGTCGATGCCGTATTCCTGGGAGCCCAAGCGAAACACCAGGTATTCCTGACCGGTACCTTCGACCTGGTTTTCGTCGTTTTCTAGGTTGGTGAACATGCTGCGTATCTCCGGAATTTTGAAGGATTAGATCGTTGTTTTGTCGCGCGTGACGCGCATGAGGGCAAAGACGTCGACAATGAGCGCCACACTGCCATCGCCCAGAATGGTTGCCGCCGAGACACCCGGAATTTTGCGGTAGTTGGATTCCAGATTTTTAACCACCACCTGGTGCTGCCCGATCAGGTGGTCGACCAGCAGCGCAAAACGGACATCTTCGGCCTGCAATATGACCGCGATGGCCTTGGTGGGATCGGTAACGGCATCGTGGACATCGAAGACATCGTGCAGGGCCACCATGGGCAGGTATTCACCACGAACATGCATCACGGATTCCGTTTCAGAAATTTTGTTGATTTGTTCGTTGGTGGGCTGCATGGACTCAGTGACATGGCTGAGCGGCAAAATGAAGGTTTCATTACCCACACGCACCGACATGCCATCGAGAATGGCCAGTGTGAGCGGCAGAACGATGCGGGTGCTGGTGCCCTGCCCTGAACGCGATGAGAGCTGGATGTGCCCCCCCATGGCCTGGATGTTGCGTCGCACGACATCCATACCGACCCCGCGCCCGGAAATGTCGGTGACTTTTTCGGCCGTGGAAAACCCCGGCGCAAAAATAAGCTGCCAGAGTTCTTCATCGGGCGTGCTTTCGCTGACGGGGAAACCCTGCTGAATGGCTTTCTTCAGAATACGTTCGCGGCTGAGACCGCCGCCATCGTCGGCAACCTCGATGACGATCTGGCCGCCATGGTGCTGAGCTGACAGGGTAAGCACGCCTTCCGGATTCTTGCCGGCAGCCGCACGTTTTTCAGGGGCCTCGATGCCGTGATCGATACTGTTGCGAACCAGGTGGGTGAGCGGATCGATGATACGCTCGATGAGGCTTTTATCGAGTTCGGTGGCCTGACCTTTGGTGACCAGTTTGATGTTCTTGCCCATCTTGGCTGCGCTTTCACGAACCACGCGCGGAAAGCGGCTGAAGACGTAGTCCATGGGCATCATGCGGATGGACATGACGGCTTCCTGGAGATCGCGGGCGTTGCGTTCCAGTTGTTCAATGCCGTTGAGCAGGCGATCGTGAATGACGGGGTCGAGGGTGGAGGCCGTTTGAACCAGCATGGCCTGCGTAATGACCAGCTCGCCCACCAGGTTGATGATCTGGTCGACTTTTTCCACACCGACACGAATGGTGCCCGATGAGCCACCGCCGCCACCGGAAGCACCGGCAGCCTTGGAGGGATCGGATGACTTGCCGCCCGCGCCAGAAGCACGTGCCGAGGCGCCTGCAGACGATGCCGGTGAGGCATCGGAGCCCGGATCTTCTGCGGTTTCGGGGGGCTCTGCGGATTCGGCATGAACCGGCAGAGCCTGCGCAACAGGTTCAGGCGCAGCCGGCTCGGGCACCGGGCCGGGTGACGCAGCGGCGGGTTCGGCCTGTGCCGATGGTACGGCAGCATGGCCAACCTGCACCTGGTTTTCGTTCACGATAAAACAGCAAACCGCAACGAGATCGGTCGCAGACGCTGTGGTTTTAAGCCAGACAGTGAGGGAGTCGGCGGTTTTTTCCTGATGCAGGATATCGCCCATGAGGGCCATTTCGGCGGCCAGGGCGTCGATATCTTTGACCGAAACCCGGGTAACCTGCACCCTGAGGGGGAGATCGGCGCTGACTTCGTGCGGAGTATTCGTTGCCTGGGCTGCAGCTACGGACTGAGCGGCGACAGCCGTTTGTTCTGCAGGCACCGGTGTTGGTGCAACAGGTGCTGGTGCTGGTGCAGCTGCAACAGGGGCAGGGACAGCTGCCGCTTTCCTGGCGCCGCCGCTGGCTTCCAGGGCCAGTTCACGCAACTGGGCGCAAATGCGTTCATAAACCCCGGCATCGGGTTCTTCGGAGTTGCGGTAAGCCGCGACTTGATCGGTCAGCACATCTTTGGTTTCCAGAAAGAGGTCAATCATGTCTTTGCGCAGGACCATTTCGCCCTTGCGGATGAAATCGAGGATGTTTTCAAGGAGGTGTGTGGTGTCGGCCAGATGACCAAAACAACCGAATGTTCCCGCCCCGCCCTTGATGGAGTGCGCCGCGCGAAAAATAGCGTTGAGATCATCGGTATCGGGGTTATCGATATCGAGGCCCAGCAACAAACGCTCCATATCGTTGAGGAGTTCGTCGGCTTCATCGAAAAATGTCTCGAAAAACTGACTGAGATCGACACCCGAGCTCATGATGGCTTACCTTCTGTGATGAATGTTGTCATTGTCTGGCTTCTTCCAATGTAACCCTGATTGTAATGTCTGCGCTTTGATTTGCCCCAACCAGCACGCATAGGCATTAACCCGAGGATGCTGATTGCGAATACTACGTGCCGGATTCAGGGGGTTGCAGCCGGTGCCGGCAAACCGGGTATGGCCGGAATGACCGGGGCAGGTACAACACCTGTCGGACTGGTCAGATTCTGTACCGGGGTTCCCGGCTGCAACGACTGATTCTGCTGATCGATGAGACGTTCCGTTTTGCGGTTGAGCACAATGATGCTGATGCGACGATTCATGGCATCGGCCGGGTTTTCAACCAGACTGACCGTATCGGCAAGGCCGAGCACCCGTTTGACCTTGCTTTGGTCCATGCCGCCGGAAATGAGTTCCCGGCGTGCCGAGTTGGCGCGGTCACCTGATAATTCCCAGTTTCCGTAGCTGCGCCCCCCGGACAGAAAGGGCGTGGAATCGGTGTGACCGGAAATACTGAGCGTATTCGGCAATTCGTTGAAGATCGGCCCCAGCTCACGCAGGATATCGCGCATGTAGGGCTGCACCTGCGCACTGCCGGTTGCGAACATAGGACGGTTGTCACGGTCGATGATCTGCACCCGCAACCCTTCAGGTGTCATGTCGAGCAACAACTGCGGACGGAACTGCATGAGCACGGGATCGGTCTGGATGAGATTTTCCAGTTCGCTTTTCAGGTCTTCAAGACGCTCCTGGTCGCGCGCATCACCGTCACCCGTGCCATCGGAATCGCTGGGCTGGGTGGCCGGGTTCGGATTCGGGTTCGGAATGATGCTGGGTTGCCCGCCTGGAATGATGCTTTCACCGCGGTCTTCGCGCTGGCCACCCGTGATGGCCGTTACCAGGGGCGTACGAAAGTATTCAGCCACCGTGGAGAGTTCCTCGCGCGGAATGAGTGACAGCAGCCACATGACCAGAAAGAAGGCCATCATGGCTGTCATGAAGTCGGCGTAAGCGATCTTCCAGCCCCCGTGCGGCGCTTCTTTTTTGGCTTTGCTTCCGCGTCGTATGACGATCCGTGGTTCTTCGCTGCTCATGGGTGCCCGTTATTTCTTGCCAGCGGAACGCGCCTGACGCACGTGCTCTTCGAGTTCCATGAAGGACGGGCGCAGATAGGAGTACAGCACCTTGCGACCGAACTCGACGGAGAGCTGGGGGGGATACCCGTTCATGCTGGCCAGCAACGTGACCTTGACACATTCGAGCACTTTGATGGCGGATGAATTACGACGCTCGAGGGCGTTGGCCAGGGGCGAGACAAAACCATATGCCAGCAGTATCCCCAGGAAGGTACCGACCATGGCCTTGGAAATGAGATCGGCCAGAATGGCCGGTGGCTGGTCGACCGCAGCCAGCGCTTTGACCACCCCCAGAACTGCTGCAACGATACCGAACGCAGGCAGGCCATCGGCAACCACATGCAAGGCATGCGAAGGCACTTCACGCTCATGGGAGTAGGTTTCGATTTCTTCGTCCATGAGCGTTTCAACTTCGTAGGGGCTCATGTTGCCACTGATCATCAGGCGCATGTAATCGGTGATGAATTCCATGAGCTGGGCATCTTTGAGGATACGGGGGTATTCGGCAAAGATGGGGCTGGACGAAGGATCTTCGATGTCGGATTCAATGGCCATGAGGCCATCACGACGTGCCTTGTTGAGCAGAATGTACAGCAAGGCCATGAGCTGCATGTAGAGTTCTTTGTCGTAGGGGCTGGCCTTGAACACCGCCGGCAGCGCATTTTTCAGTGCCTTCATTGATTTGCCGGTATTGGCGGCAACATAGGCGCCCACCGCGGCACCGCCGATAAGCACCAGTTCGAGTGGCTGAAAAAGTGCGCCCAACGAGCCGCCCATACCCACATAGGCGCCAAATACGCAAACACAAAGGATCAGATAACCGACAATAATTAACACGGATACGCCCTATTTGATTCTGACCCGAAGGCCCGGGTTTCGAATGATACGCGAGCAAAATGCCCAACATTGTAACGATGCGACACATGCAACCCTTGATATTAACAAACCTGATCTGTTTGCCATCTTCGGGATTACCTTGCCCGATCACAAACCGTACAAAAACAACGTTTTTTAACGGTGACCAGAACAGCCGGTTTACGGAACCGGATCCAGCATGTACTGGCGGGCCAGTTCAAGGAATGCTTCCAACCCGGGATCCGCACCGGTTTCCTGCTGCACGATGTCGGCTACGTCAGGTGCACACCGGGCAGCCTGGATTGCGTCGAGAAACAACATGCGTGAACGCCGTGCCAGTACATCTTCGACGGTGCGCGCGTATTCATGGCGAACGGCAAAGCGCACCATGGCCTCGGTGAGCCCGGGTGCGATCGGGGAATCAGCACCCGGCAATGTATTCAGGAAACCGGCCTCGGTGCCATACGCCGCCATGCCGGGCGGCCGTGCCATGGCACTTGCAGCTGCGGGATCGGAGGGGGCACCGACAAGCGGGAACGCTGACGTGCGAGACCGGGGCGATGCATGGATCAGACCCGAGGTAATGCATTTGGTCAGGACATCTTCAGCCATTGCACGATAAGTGGTCCATTTCCCTCCGGTTACCGTCACCAGCCCCGACGAGCTGACCAGCACCGTATGTTCACGGCTGATTTTGCCGGTTGACTCGCCGTCGTTCGAGGGGGGCTTGACCAAAGGACGCAAACCTACCCAGACGCTGCGGACATCGGAGCGCTGTGGCGCACGGGCAAGGTAGCGGGCCGATTCGGTCAGGATGAAATCGATTTCCTGCGGAAAAGGTTGCGGCTCGGTGGCCAGGTCGTGACGGGGTGTATCGGTGGTTCCCAGGATAACCTTGCCCAACCAGGGAACGGCAAAAAGCACGCGTCCGTCGCGGGTTTTGGGCACCAGCAGAGCATTCTGCCCCGGCAGGAAGGTGCTGTCGACGACCAGATGAACCCCTTGGCTGGGCGCGACCATGGCCTGCGCAGGGCGCCCGGTAGCCTGCGCATCCTGGGCACGAAACTGATCAACCCAGACACCGGCGGCATTGACGACACACCCGGCACTGACCCGATACGACCTGCCCGTTTCGGCATCTTCGCAGGTGACGCCGGCCACTTTACCGTTTTCGTGAACAAGACCCGTGACGGGGCAATAGTTGATCAGGAGCGCGCCCTGGGCTGCGGCCGTGCGGGCCAGGGCCAGAGCCAGCCGGGCGTCATCGAATTGACCATCCCAGTACATGACACCGCCTTTGAGGCCCTGTGAACGTACACCCGGCAAGGCATCCAGGGCTTGTCGGGCACTCATGAAACGGGTGGTTCCCAGACCAGCCTTGCCGGCCAGGGTATCGTACATTTTCAGGCCGACCCCATAGAAAGGGGTTTCCCAGCAGGCATACGAAGGCATGACAAAAGCCAGGGGGCTGGCCAGGTGTGGCGCATTCCTGAGCAAGGTTGTACGTTCGTGAAGGGCTTCACGCACCAGCCCGATATTGCCTTGCGCAAGATAACGCACCCCGCCGTGCACCAGCTTTGTGGCACGCGATGAAGTCCCCTTCGCGAAGTCGTGGGCTTCGAGCAAGACCACCGAGAGACCGCGCAAGGCGGCATCAAGCGCGATACCGAGACCCGTTGCACCGCCGCCGATGACAAGAAGATCGGGACGGGAGCGCGCCGCCAGTTGGTCAAACAACGCCGCGCGTTCGGTTGGACGTGGAAGTAGGTGAGCATTCATGGGGCGGAGGGGCCGATCATGGACAGACCAGCCGTAAAGTTATGGCCAGGGTAGTTTAATGCACGTTCTTGTACCCCGCATGACACCAGGCAGTACAAACCTTTGTTGAAGATCAGCAACGATGGCCGTACACTGCCTGCATCGCCGCCAAAACCGTGACAAACCGATGACCTACCTTCTGGCCCTGGACCAGGGAACGACTAGCTCGCGCAGTATTGTGTTTGATCGCCAGGGACGCATCGTGTCCATGGCGCGTCAGGAACTCACTCAGCACTACCCGCTTCCCGGCTGGGTCGAGCACGACCCCGATGAAATCTGGTCGGCCCAGATCGCCACTGCCCGCCAGGCACTGCATCAGGCCGGCCTTGATGCCCGGGCCGTTCACGCCATTGGTATCACCAACCAGCGCGAAACAACCGTGCTCTGGAATCGCAAAACCGGACGCGCCCTTCACAAAGCCATCGTCTGGCAGGACCGCCGCTCGGAAAACCTGTGCGACCAGTTGCGCGCCGATGGGCATGAACCCGCTATCCAGGCAAAAACCGGTTTACGACTCGACGCCTATTTTTCCGGCACCAAACTGAACTGGCTGCTCGACAACCTGCCCGGCGCCCGTGCCCAGGCGGAACGCGGCGAGCTGGCCTTTGGCACCATCGACAGCTGGCTGATCTGGAATCTCACCGGTGGGCATGCACACATTACAGATGTCAGCAATGCTTCACGCACCCTGCTATTTAACATTCATACCGGACACTGGGATCCTGACCTGCTGGACCTGTTCAACATCCCGGCCGCCATACTCCCTGACATACAGCCTTCCAGCAGCGCATTCGGGCACACTGACCCGGCACTTTTCGGCTTGTCACTGCCCGTCTGCGGGGTTGCCGGTGACCAGCAAAGCGCACTGGTCGGGCAAGCCTGCTTTTCTGAAGGCATGGCCAAAAACACCTATGGCACAGGCTGCTTCATGCTCATGCACACAGGCACCAAATTCCAGGTGTCAACCAATGGCCTGATCACCACGCGTACAGCCCAATCCGGTCAGGCAACCGAGTATGCCCTTGAGGGCAGCGTATTCATGGGGGGCGCAGTGGTGCAGTGGCTGCGTGATGGCCTGGGCGCAATCCGGCAAAGCGAACAGATCGAGGCGTTGGCAGCCTCGGTGCCCGATGCCGGCGGGGTCGTGCTCGTTCCCGCATTCACCGGCCTGGGGGCCCCCTACTGGCAACCCAATACGCGCGGAACACTCACCGGGCTGAGTCGCGGCACCACGCTGGCTCACATCGCCCGCGCCTCGCTGGAAAGCATTGCCTACCAGAGCACTGCTTTACTGCACGCCATGAGCAAAGACGCCGTTGCCGCCGGTGCCGCCCCTTTGTCCGAACTGAGGGTCGATGGCGGGGCCAGTGTCAACAACCTGCTCATGCAGTTCCAGGCCGACCTTCTTGGCATTCCCGTGGTGCGCCCCAGCATGGTTGAAACCACAGCCCTGGGTGCCGCCTTCCTGGCCGGACTCGCCAGCGGCGTGTACGCAAACCCCCAGGAACTATCCGACCTCTGGACACTCGACCGCAGCTTTGAGCCGCTGCGTTCGCGCGATGAGGCCCAGCACCTGATGGCGCAATGGGAGCACGCTGTTCGCCAGACCTGTACCGAATAACCCGCGCAATCCGGCTTTGAATCCGGTCACTTCCACTGTTTCATTACCTGCAAACACCCCCGACACACAATGCCTGTCCCTGCCCTTCCAACGTCTTTAACCCTTGATCCTGATGACTACGTGTGGCTGGGCAGTCCGGGCACGCGAGCCCCCGCCAAACTGATGGCCGGCACCGATACGCTTTCGGCCCGTGAGGCGTTCAAGCACATGACACAGGGGTATGGCATTGTCTGGCAAGGCGACTTCAACAACGCACGCCAGTTGCTGCAGGCGCTGGGGCGTCGCCTTGCCCCTCCTCGAAAACCCGGGGGTCCAGCCACGGAAAAAGCAACGCCGTTGCTCGACAGCCCCCTTTCCAGCGAAGAGCGACGCGCCCTGTTTCACACGCACCGTCAGCATCAGTCACAACGTGCCGCACTGCTGAACCGTTTGCTGCTGCCGGTTCTACCCGATGGCACGCTGCCGCTGCGGCGCGCCCCCGACATCCGTGAGGCATGCCAGGCTGCTGGCCTGACCTACTTCCAGACACTGCCCGGTGACGCATCCGATACGGTAACCAGCCAGCCCGGACTCCTGCCGCTTCGTCAGTTACACGGCATGATCGGCGGCCTTGAGTGGCAGAAAAAAGGGATCCATGTCGTGGGTTTGAGCCGGCCTGTTCATGTCAGCCATGGCGTCTTTTCGCCGGTACGGGGTGAATACATTGAGCTGCTGTGGAAAGCACCACTGCCAGGCCTGGAGTCTGCTGCGGACATCGGCACGGGCAGCGGTGTACTGGCCGCAATTCTGGCGGCGCGTGGTGTCAGGCACGTCATGGCGACCGACACCAATCCCAGAGCCATTGCCTGTGCCCGCACCAACATCGAAAACCTGGCCCTGTCCGACAAGATACAGCTACTGGAAACCGCCTTCTTTCCGCCTGGAAAATTCGATCTCCTTGTGTGCAATCCGCCCTGGTTGCCTGCCCGTCCAACCTCGCTGATCGAACAGGCAGTCTATGACCCTGATCACGCCATGCTGCTGGGTTTCCTTGACGGTGTGGCCGATCATCTGACCCCGGGTGGCGAAGCCTGGCTGATCTTGTCCGATCTTGCAGAACATCTTGGACTACGCGAGGCTGATTTCCTGACGCAGGCTTTTGGCAGGGCCGGACTCGACGTGGCCGGCACCCTGACCGCTCGCCCCCGTCATGGCAAGGCTGTCAATGCCGATGACCTGCTGGGCTTTGCCCGTTCACGGGAAACCACAACCTTGTGGCGGTTGCGCAGGCGATCATGAACACACCAACGCAGGAAGCCGTTTAACCGTTACACTGGCCGAGTGCGGGGTTGATCACCCCATGGAACATCCGTTTACTGTGAGCGTACTTTATTCATGCTGATGCGCAATCTTGTACTGGCAGCCGTTGTTTTCATTGTGATTCTGGTGGTGCTCACCTTTGGTGAAGTGGTACTGGCCGAAGTCTTCAGCTGGGTGTCGTACCTTACCGGCCTGGTCATCCACAATTTTGCTGATGTCTACCACGCCATTGCCGGTTTTCTGTCGCGCCACAGTGCCAAAGTCGTGCTGGCGCTTGTGCTTACAGTGCCCATCACGCTGTGGATCATCCGCAAGCAAGGCGCCAATCTTGATCGCGCCACGAACCGGAGAAAAGTGGCCATCGTACTGGCGTTCTTCCTGGGGTGGCTGGGTGTCCACCGTTTCTACCTGAACCAGATCGGTATCGGTCTGGCGTATCTGGTCATTTTCTATTTCTTTGTCCCACTGGCCGTCATACTCGGACTCATCGATGGTATTCGCTACCTGCTCATGAGCGACGAAGACTTCAATCAGGAACCCACCGCATGATCATGATGCTGCCATTTCTCACCGCCTTGCTGGGCGTTCTTTTTGCCCTGCAAGGTTACCGACGCACCGGTTTTGTCCTCTGGCTTGTCACATTGGCCATCTTCATTGCCTGGAGCATGGCTCACATGACCAGCACCCTGCCCATTTCCATCTAATGCGCGCCATGGCTACAACGTATTTTTCCAAACCACTTGCGCCGCTGTCGCGCGCGCTCAATACCTTGGCACTGGCCGGCATCACGCTCGTTCTGGGCATGGCGTTTTATTGGCAACTGGCTTTCAACGAAATACCCTGCCCCCTGTGCCTGTTGCAGCGCGTGGCTTTTGTCATGGTGGGCATGGGTTTTTTAATGAACGTGCGTTATGGGCCGTCGCCCTTGCACTATGGCATGGTGGTGTGGTCTGCGCTTGCGGGCGCCATTGCATCGGGCAGGCAGGTGTTGTTGCACATTGCGCCCGGCGATACGGGTTATGGCAGCCCGTTCCTGGGCCTGCATTTTTACACCTGGGCTCTGGTACTGTTTTTTCTGGTACTGGTTTTTGCCGGAATCATGCTCATGCTCGACACAAAAGCGGTTGACCAGAGCTCGCCGTTATCGTGCAACCTGATCACCCGCATCGTGCTGGGGCTTTTTTTACTGATGGTGCTTGGCAACCTGGCTTCCACACTGCTGGAATGTGGTTTCGGCCCGTGTGAAGACGATCCTGTAAACTACTTGTGGCTTTCCCTGAAAGGGGTATTCCCGCCAGGCTTGGCTTAACGCAATTTAAAATTGAATTATAATTTCGTTAACATAAACTGGTTGACGAACTCATGGAACAAAAAACTGCTCGCCTTACTGTCCTGATCGACCCCAACAAAAAGAAAGCTTTTGAACACTTGTGCGCCACACAAGACATCACCCCCTCGCAGGTGGTGCGCCAGCTGATTCGCGATTATCTGGCCCAGCATGGCGTCAGTTATCAACCCGGCGCCGAGCCCCCCTCGGGCTCGCAGAACTGATCCCCCCAACCAAACACGCCGCCGCACCCCTACGGCATGAACACGGGGTGCCGCAGGTTATGTTGTACCGTATGGGGCGGCCAGTGCCTGGGCATCAACCCGGTGCCTGCACGGGTACGATCGATGCCAGCACCTGATCGACACTGGCCTGCACGTTGGCCGCACCCAATGCCGGGCTGATACCCATTTTGTGCAATTTCCCGGCCACGCGTTCGTTGGCTTCCGCCACAACGAGCCTTGTACCTGATTTTTTCAGCTCGGCCGCCAGCGCCTCAAGCGCCTGCATGCCAGTGGCATCAATGAAGGGCACGCGTCCCAGGCGCAGCACAACGCCGTGCGCACCTTTGGCAACGGCACGCACCTGATCCTGAAAGGCATCGACTGCTGCAAAGAACAGCGGGCCTTCGACCTGGCAGACAACCACACCATGAGGGCCTGATTCGGCCTGTTCCAGCGCATGCAACGCATGCTTGTTGATCAGCCCCCGGGCATGCAACACAGAGGGCTCCTGACGCTGTACCGTGATGCTCGATGCCATTCTGTGCAAAAAATGCAACATGGCCAACACCACACCGATGTTCACGGCAACAACCAGATCGGCAAAAACCGTCAGGAAAAACGTGACAATGAGAATGAAGACATCGGCCTTGGGCGCACGCCGGGCCATTGCCCACACGTGGCGGGGCTCGCTCATGTTCCAGGCAACCACGAACAAGATGGCCGACAGAGTGGCCAGCGGCACGTGCACAGCCAACGGGGCCAGCACCAGCAGCACCAGCACCAGCGTAAGCGCATGAACAATACCCGCAACCGGACTGTTGCCGCCGTTGCGTATATTGGTTGCCGTACGGGCAATCGCGCCCGTTGCGGCGATACCACCGAACAAAGGGGCCAGTATATTGGCGACACCCTGCCCCACCAGTTCCTGATTGGAGTTGTGACGGGTACCCGCCATGCGGTCGGCCACGACCGCCGACAGCAGCGATTCGATTGCGCCAAGCATGGCAATGGCGAATGCCGGCCCGACCAGCGTGATGATCTGCGAAAAACTGAATTCCGGCACAGAAATGGATGGCAGGCCCTGGGGTATCTGGCCAAATGTACTGCCAATGGTTGCCACGGAAGGAAAACTGAACACAGCCTGCACGAGCGTCATGATTACCAGGGCAACCAAGGGGCCGGGCACCCGGCGCAGCACCGAGACTTTAGGCACAAAAATGACCAGTACCAGCGAACCAGCACCGACCAATGTTGTGACCAGATCGAACTGGGGAAACGCCTGCAGCAAGGCGATGATCTTTTCATGAAAATGACGCCCCTGAATGGCCGGCAGACCGAAGAAATCTTTCCACTGCCCCACCCAGATGATGACACCAATACCCGCCGTGAAACCAAGTATGACCGGCACAGGGATGAACTTGATGACGGCCCCCATGCGCCCCAGGCCAAGGAGCAACAGGATGATGCCCGCCATGAAGGTGGCTATTTGAAGCCCGGCCACACCGTGATCGGCCACAATGCCGGCAAGAATGACAATGAATGCCCCTGTGGGCCCCGCGATCTGTACCCGACTGCCACCGAGCAATGACACAGCCAGGCCGGCAATGATGGCCGTGTACAAACCTTGCTCGGGCTTGACCCCCGATGCAATGGCAAATGCCATGGCCAGGGGCAAAGCGACCACGCCGACGATGACCCCGGCGACCACATTATTCACCCAGTGCCGGCGCCCCAGCAACCCGGCTTTTTGTGCTTCAAGAATCGCCAGCATGATCAAACCTTATGCGAATTTAATGACACTTTAATTATAATAAATCGCCAACATAAAGGAAACTCCAGCACCCTTCGGGTGTTTGCCCGCTTTTGCTGCCCGAAATCGTCTGAAGCAATTTTCAGCATGAACACACACCAGCAGGACAGAAAGACATACTCTTCAGGCTATAGTTTCAGCTGGCGAATACTGGCTTTGAGCCGGTTTCGAGTCGCACCAGCAATTCAGGAGGTCACGACAATGCCACCGAAACTTGATAAACACCTGGCTAGCACGTTGCTGTTCCTGGCACTTGCCGGCCCCGGCCTGATCAGCACGGCGCAGGCCGACCCGCCTCACGGCAGTCGCGCAAACGCGCACGAGCGTAACGACCGCAAAAATATGCACCAGCACGACAAACACGCGGGCAACCGGCACACTGCATACAACAACAAATCGGGCAACTGCCCGCCGGGCCTGGCACGCAAACATAACGGTTGCCTGCCGCCTGGCAAGGCTACCTGGCGCCTGGGCCACCCCTTGCCACGCGATGCGCGCTATTACGACTTGCCCGCCGGTGTTCTGGCCCGGTTGGGGCCGGCCCCGCACGGTTACCGGTACGTACGAGTGGCCGATGACATCTTGCTGCTTGGCCTGGGCACGAATCTTGTAATTGATGCGCTGACGAACCTGTCTCGGTGATCAACGGCCGGCCGCAAGCGCCGACTTGCCGCCGGCCATGCCCATGTTCGATTTCGGAAAATCGCACAGGCGTACCCGCACTTCGTTCAATGGCACCCCGGTAACCTGGGACCCCACCTGGGTCAGACGCCCGATCAGGGCTTCCTTGAGTTCGTTTGTGCGCCCTTCGATCAGGTCAACGACAAAAATGACCCCGGGTTCGTCGAAGCGACCTTCGCTCAGGAAGTGCCCGGTCGGAATTTCGTTGAGAATGACACGAATGCTTGAAACAGGCGCGCCAATACTTTCAACAACGGCATCGCTGGATTGCTGCAGAAGGCTGCGTTTGGTTTCGGCGGTCAGGCCAGGCGTGACAGAAATGGTAACGTAGGGCATGGTGCGGTCTCGGTTAAAACAAAGTGTAAAAAGTCTGTTGATTATCGCTGGGCCGGCCTTCGCTTACAAGCGCGGCAACAGGCACCCTGTGTTGCACACAATCGCCGAACCGCGTCTAATTGCGTTCACTTGAATTCCCTCATGCCACACCACTGCAGCCACACGGAGCCCCGATGGACTGGAACAATGCATTGCTTGAAAGTGCGGTCTGGATCGCCAAGGCCTATGTCATCACCCTGATTGCAGGTGCGGCGGTTGTCGTACTGCTTGCCAGATACACCGCCTGGGGCCGTCAGTTTCGCCTGCTCGCCGCAAATTACTTTTCCCCCAGGCGCAGTTGGCGCCCACTGATCACACTGGCCATCATCCTGCTGCTCACTCTGTGCGCAGTTCGCCTGGAAGTGCTGTTTTCGTCCTGGTACAACACCATGTACACCGCCCTGCAAGCGCTCGATGCATCCGGATTCTGGACCGCCATGATCCTGTTCGGCATTCTGGCCACGGTCCATGTACTACGCTCACTGCTCGACTTCTATATGCAGCAGGCCTTCACGATCCGCTGGCGCACCTGGCTGAACAACCAGTTGCTTGACCGCTGGATGGGGCACCAGGCGTATTACCGCAGCCAATATCTGCATGCCCCGGTCGACAACCCCGACCAGCGTATCCAGCAAGACGTCACCACGTTTGTCGAAATGTCATTAAGCCTGTCCATGGGCGTAGTCAATGCACTGGTCTCCACCATCGCCTTCACGCTCATTCTCTGGAATTTGTCGGGTGAAATCGTGATCGGCAGCCTGGAAATACCCCGCGGCATGGTGTTTCTGGTCTTTGCCTATGTGCTGATCGCAACCGTGTTCGCCATCAAGATCGGGCGCCCGCTCATTTTGCTGAATTTCTTGAACGAACGCTTCAGCGCCGATTACCGTTATGCGCTGGTTCGCATGCGTGAATATTCGGAAAGCATTGCCTTCTACGCCGGCGAGGCCGTGGAAAAGACCTTGCTGCGCAACCGCTTTGCCAATGTGATCAGCAATGCCTGGGCCATTGTGTTCCGGTCACTGAAATTTCTGGGATTCAACTTTTCAGTCAGCCAGGCGGCGGTTGTTTTCCCGTTGATCATTCAGGCACAGCGTTTTTTCAGCCAGCAAATCACGCTGGGCGACTTGATGCAGACATCGCAGGCGTTTGGCCGCTTGCAAGACAATCTGTCGTTTTTCCGCAATGCCTACGACAACTTTGCCACATACCGCGCCACACTGGATCGTCTGAGCGGCTTCATGCGTGCCATTGATGACGCGGCTGCCCTGCCCGAACCCCGGGTAAACGATACCGGCGAAGCGCGTTTGCAGGTACAGGACCTGACCGTGCGCCATCCGGCAGGTGGGGTATTGATCCAGAACCTGAATCTGGAAATTGCCCCTGAAACCCCCTTGTTGATCCGCGGCCCGTCGGGTGCGGGCAAAACAACGCTCTTGCGCGCCATTGCAGGGCTGTGGCCGTACTGCGATGGCACGATCAACCGCCCGCAATCGCGGTCGTTGTTTTTGTCGCAAAAGCCCTACCTTCCCCTGGGCAGCCTGCGCAATGCGCTGTACTACCCGCAGTACCTGCCTGACCCGGCATCAGCTGCGCCCGATACCGACCCCGAGGCCCTGACGCGCGCCGCCGAGGCCAGCGCCCAGGGTGCCCCCAGCAACCTTGATCAACTGGTAACCAGCCAGGCATCCAGCGTGGGCGCAAGCACGGACGACTCTGCACGTTCGGTGCATGGCGACTACGAAGCAAGCCGCAACGGCACACTGCCCACAGATGCCGAGGCACGTTCCGTGCTGGCTGCCGTGCAGTTGGGCCACCTGGCCGACCGCCTTGACGATGTGGCCGACTGGAGCCGCATTCTTTCATTGGGTGAACAGCAACGCCTGGCTTTTGGCCGCTTGCTGCTGGGCAAACCCCAGGCCGCTTTCCTTGACGAAGCCACATCGGCAATGGATGAAGGTCTGGAAGATGCCATGTACCGCCTGGTTCGACAGCACCTGCCTGAAACTGTGCTGGTTAGCGTAGGCCATCGCAGCACGCTGTATATTCACCACCCTTATCAACTGGTCTTGTCCGGCGATGGCAGCGGCCACTGGGAGCTCGCCCAAAAATGAACTACTTTGTCATCAAGCACATTCACATGACCGCTGCCGGGTTGAGTATCCTGCTGTTCATCCTGCGGGCCTTCTGGTCGGTGACTGAATCCCCCTTGCTGCAGAAAAAACTGGTGAAGATTGTTCCTCATGTAATCGATACCATTCTGCTGGTGGCGGCGGTGGCCCTGGCCATGATGATCGGGCCTTACCAACCGTGGATCCTGACGAAAGTGGTGCTGCTGGTGGTGTATATCGGCCTGGGCACTGTAGCCATTAAACGGGGTAAAACACCCAGACAGCGGCTGATGGCCGCCGTTTTAGCGGTGCTGGTGTACATGTATATCCTGAGCGTTGCTCTGGCGCATGATCCGCTGGGCTGGTTTGCAGGCTAACACGCTTCGCATGAAGTGCGGATCACCAACCCCCGGTCAGTGCCTGTACCGCCAGGCTACTACCGGCTACGGCAACCCATACGCCAAGGCCAAGCAGCACAGGCCTTATGCCGGCCACGGCCATGCGTCGCATGTCAGATGACAAACCGATTGCAGTCAGTGAAACGATAATCAGTGCATGGGCTGCTGTTTGTAACCAAGGCAGCATGGTTTCTGGAATCAGGCCGGCAGAACGCACCAGGGAAGCCACCAGGAACCACAGAATGAACCAGGGAAAAATGCGCACCAGATTCAACCCGGTACTGCCCTGCTGCTTTTCTTTCCAGGCCACCAGCACTGCAAGCACCAGACAAATGGGAATGATAAGCGTTGCCCGGGTCAGTTTGACCACGGTGGCGTAGTCACCAGCGGCTTGACTGTAACTGTACGCGGCGGCAACCACGGAAGAGGTATCGTTGATGGCCGTACCTGCCCACAGACCAAACCCTGTATCTGACAAGTTCAGCCAGTGCCCCAGCAGGGGAAACACCAGAACCGCAACAATGTTGAAGAGAAAAATGGTGGAAATGGCATAGGCTGTTTCGTGCTCTTCAGGTCGTATCACAGGTGTGACCGCTGCAATGGCCGAACCACCGCAAATGGCGGTACCCACCCCGATCAGCATTTTCAGTTTGCCGCTGATACCCAGCATGCGCCCCAGCAGCCAGGCCGTCAGGAAGGCTGCCGACACGGAAATGAGTGTCACCCAGATCGACTCCAGCCCCGTGCGGGCGACCTGCTGGATGCTGAGCCCGAAACCCAGCGCGATAATGGATAGCTGCAAGACCTGGCGAGCGCAAAACGCCAACCCCTGACGGAAAACCACCCCCACACCCAGCAGATTGCGGATCAACAAGCCCAGCACAATACCAAACACCGGACCGCCAATGATGGGCCAGATATTACCCAGACCCCACGCAACCGCCCCCACGCTGCACGCGAGCACCAAACCGGGTACAACGGAAGGCTTGTGGCTACGCGCGTTGCCGCCCCGGGCCGCACCCGTACCGACAGGGCGTGGCACAGGTTCGATATGCGCCGTTGTTGCCGATGTTTCGGACAGTGTGCTTTGCAAAGAAAGGGAAGGCATGATGAACCCCGTGATCAAGTCGTTATTTTTAGTGTGCTGCGGGTCTGGCACGATTGTTCGTTCCCGAAACATGCAGGCAGTGTAGTGACGTCTTTGAAATAAGAAAATTCATTGTTTTTTACTGTTAGATTAAGATATTCTTAATCATGATCGGAATCAGCACACGCCAGCTCGAAGTCTTTGTCACGGTTGCCACCACCGGCAGCATCAAGCTGGCGGCACAGCGCCTGCACGTCACACAACCGGCCGTCAGCATGGGCCTGGCCGATCTTGAAAAACAACTGGGTACCCCGCTTTTCGATCGGTTGCGGGGCCGTCTGGTTTTGAACGCCCGAGGGCATGACGTATTACCCAAAGCACGCGAAATTGTTGAACGGCTGCGGGAACTGACGGACCACACCACGACCGACCCTGCGCTGAAAGGCGACCTGCGCATCGGCGCCAGCAACACGATCGGCAATTACCGCGTGGGCGACCTGCTGGGTACTTTCATGCAAAACCACCCTGGCGTTGCCCTGCACGTTGATGTCATCAACACGAAAGCCATCGCCGAACGCTTGCTGGATCACACCCTGGATATCGGAGCGATTGAGGGCCCCTTGAACGATTCCAGGCTCGATGTCATGGCCTGGCGTGAAGATCGCCTGCTGGTGTGTGCTGCCCCCCGGCACCCACTGGCTCAACGCTCGTCACTGAGTCCGGGTGATTTTCTTGATGCTCACTGGATTCTGCGCGAACCGGGTTCTGCCATGCGGGTTCAAACCGAACAGGCTCTGGCGCGCCTGGCCCGAGTGAATGTGGTACTGGAACTTGGCCAGGTGGAAGCCATCAAACAGGCAGTGATTGCAGGCCTGGGCCTGGCCTGCCTTCCCGAAGCAGCCCTGCACGATGCATTGCAAACAGGTCGTCTGGTGGTGCTGCCCACACCCTTTCTGACGCTGTCCCGAACGCTTGCCGTTGTTGTGCATAAATCGCGGTACCGGGGGGCCCTGGTCAATGCTTTCTTGCAGAGTCTGGCAACGGGCAAGGCACCGCTGCGGTTATGACGATTGTTCTGTCAGCGCTTGCTGCGGCTCAGGACAAAAGCGCCTGAAAGCACGAATGCAGTGCCTACCAGTTGCATGACCGTGATGGGCTCGTGCAGTATCCATG
>JAAYGT010000016.1 GCA_012727555.1 Alcaligenaceae bacterium
ATGCCGCGGGCATTTTCTTTCTCGATCAGGGCACGAATGGCGTTTTCCGAGGCTCGCAGCCCGGTTTCGTCTTCGCGTCGAACCAGATCGGGCTGGTAGATGTCGTACCAGGCACGCATGGCCATGCCGCCATTGATGGTGACTGGCTGAACGGGCGCATGCGGGAACACAAACCGGATCGCCGGGCTTGTGCCCAGTCCAAGTTCGGGCACGATGGGCACGAAGTCGTGGCCATCGGCACCCAGGCCGTGCATCCAGATGACGGCATGGGTGGGGTTGGGGGCGGTTTGTACTTCCAGGGTTTCAAGCGTGATCGGTGTCATGCGGGGTCTCGTTGGTGGGCTGGTCGACCAGCTGTTTCAGGGCCTGGAACAGGGCGCGGTAGTGCTTGCGTTTGGGTTCCTGGCCGGGTTGCAGTGCGGCGTTGGCCTGGGCTTCTTTGCGACCTTCGCGAATGAACGTGCGTAACTGCTGTACATCGGCCTGCGGATACTGCTTGAGCAGATCTGTCAGGGCGTCGTCGTTGCGCAGCAGCAGGTCGCGCAGGTTTTCCAGGCGGTGCATGGCCCGTGTTTGCTCGCGCGAGCCGTTTTCCCAGACATCGAGCTGCTGCCGGATGGTGTCGGCATCGGCATCGCGCATGAGTTTGCCCACGTAGTGGATCTGGCGGCGCAGCCCCTCGCGTGAGTTGCTGATGCGCTGTGCTTCGCGAATGGCTTCGTAGAGCTTTTCGCTGAGGGGGAGCTGTTTCAGCCGTTCGGTGGGCTGTTCGATCAGTTGTTTGCCAAGATCGAGCAAGGCGTGCATTTCACGTTTGACCTGCGATTTACTGGGCCGGTCGTAGCCGTGGTCGTCATCTTCGGTGTGCATCGTGACCATGGGGATGAAAAAAAAGTGATGAATTGGCTATGATAACCCCCTAACTGCAAAGGTCATCAATGAGCGATCAACCTATTCCATCCCTTCCCGTTGAACAGAACCAGGCGCGTTTTCGTGAACTGGTCGCCCAGGCACTGGATTACGCCCGGTCGCTGGGGGCTACCGACGCGGCGGCCGAAGTCTCCGAAAGCCGGGGGCTGTCCGTGTCCGTACGCAACCAGGATCTCGAAACCGTCGAGCAGACACGTGACCGTTCGCTTGACGTCACCGTGTTTTCCGGGCAGCGTCGCGGTTCTGCGTCCACGTCCGATTTTTCCGAGCAGGCGCTGCGCCAGACTGTCGAAGCCGCCTGGCATATTGCGCGTTACACGGCCGAAGATCCTGCGGCAGGCCTGCCGGACGCCGATCAGCTGGCACTCGATTACCCTGGTCTTGACCTTTATCATCCCTGGGCCATATCAACCGAACAGGCGGCCGACATCGCCATTCGTGCCGAAGCGGCTGCGCGTGCGGTCAGTCCCCTGATCACCAACACCGACGGCGCCTCGCTTGATACCTACGAAGGGCATTTCGTGCTGGGCAACACCCGTGGTTTCATGGGGGGCTACCCCACAACGCGACACAGTTTTTCGGTCGCGCCCATTGCGGGGCGTGGTGATGCCATGCAGCGCGATTACTGGTATTCGTCAAACTGCGCGCCCGGCGCGCTGGCCGATCCCGTCGAGGTCGGGCGTTATGCCGCCGAGCGTACCCTGGCCCGTCTGTCGGCCCGCCGGATCAAAACAGGCCGCTTTCCGGTGCTCTTCGAGGCACCGCTGGCCATCGGCCTGCTGGGTGCCCTGGTGCAGGCGGCCAGCGGTGGCGCCTTGTACCGCAAGGCCAGTTTTCTGCTCGATGCCCTGGGCAAGCCGGTCATGGCTGATCACATTCATATTTCCGAAAATCCCCATATTCCGGGGGCTGTGGGCAGTGCTCCCTTCGACAGCGAAGGGGTGCGTACCCGCGCACGCGATGTCGTGGTGCAGGGGGTATTGAACGGTTATTTTCTGTCAACGTACACCGCCCGCAAGCTGAACATGACCACGACCGGCAACGCCGGCGGTTCGCACAATCTGGTGCTGTCGTCCAGTCTCACACGTCCCGATGACACGTTCCAGGCCATGCTCAAGAAAATGGGCACAGGTTTCCTGGTTACTGAACTGATCGGGCAAGGGGTGAATTACGTTACGGGCGATTACTCGCGAGGTGCTTTCGGGTACTGGGTGCGCAATGGTGAAATCCAGCATGCGGTTCAGGAAGTGACCATCGCCGGCAATCTGGCCGACATGTTCCGCCAGATTGTTGCCGTCGGAGCCGACACCATTACCCGTGGCTCGAAAACCACTGGTTCCATTCTGCTTCAGGAAATGGCCATTGCCGGTCAGTGACACGCCATTGAAATCACGTGCAGGATCAGGTGCGTACGCCTTGTCCTGGCTGTTTCTTGCGCAGCGTGCCCGGGTGGTCAGTTTGCGCGGGCTTCGGGTTGTATCGGGTTACAGAACAGGCTGCGCGGTGTAATATCCCGAACGTGCAGTGCTACTGCAAAAAGACACATAAAGGAGCCCCCAATCATGCAGCGTCGTTCGTTTCTGAAGAAAGCTGGTCTGGGTGCGGTGGCCGGTACGGCCGCCGTGGCCGCACCGGTCGTTGCCCAAACCAATCCCAAAATCAACTGGAAAATGACGTCTACCTTCGGGCCGTCTTTGCCGCCGCTGTACTCCACCTCGCAGCGGTTCTGCAAAATGGTCGAAGAAATTTCCGAAGGCAATTTCTCCATTCGCCTGTACCCGGGCGGTGAAATCGTGCCGGGTTTCGGTGTCATGGATGCCGTCAGCAACCGCACCGTCGAATGCGGCCAGACAGCATCGTACTATTACTACGGCAAAGACCCGGCCTTCTGCTTCGACACCGCCGTTCCGTTCGGCCTGAATGCCCGCCAGATGGATGCCTGGGTGTATCAGGGCGGTGGTCTGGCGCTGTTGCGTGAGCTGTTTGCCACGCGCAAGATCATCAACTTCCCCTTCGGGAATACGGGCACTCAAATGGGGGGCTGGTACCGCAAGGAAATCAAGTCGGTTGAAGACCTGAAGGGTCTGAAAATGCGTACGGCCGGTTTTGCCGGTGAAGTGCTGTCGCGTCTGGGTGTTGTTCCGCAGCAAATTCCTCCGGGCGATATCTACCCATCGCTTGAAAAAGGCACGCTTGATGCCGTTGAATTTGTGGGGCCGGTCGACGACGAAAAACTCGGCTTCCAGAAAGTGGCCAAGTACTACTATTACCCCGGCTGGTGGGAAGGTTCAGCCCAGTTGTCGTTGTATGTCAACGACGAGGCCTACAACAGCCTGCCCAAGCAGTATCAAACCCTGATCGAAACGGCTTCACGCGCAGCAGGTTCCGGGCTCATTGCCGACTACGACGCCCATAATCCGGCTGCCCTGCGCCGCCTGATCGCCAACGGCGCCGTTCTGAAAGCGTTCCCTCGCGACGTCATGGATGCCTCCTTCAATGCATCGAACCAGGTGTACAAGGAATTCTGCGACGCCAACCCCATGTTCAAGAAAATCTTCGATAACTACATGGCATTCCGTGACGGCATTGTGCCCTGGTTCCGTGTTGCTGAAGGTTCCTACGATAACTACCTGGGTATTGCCCTGGCCAACCAGAAGAAGTGATGCGGTTTGCGCGGGCGAATCTCGCCTGCGGCAGAATCCGGGCGGTACGCTGCCGTTTTTTCTGCATCCCACCCCGTTTGCCGTGCATCATCTGTGCGGTAAACGGGTTTTTTGTTTTCGGGTTGTTTATGTGGTAGGATAGTGGGCTTTTCTGGCTTTGCACGGGCGGCAACATAACGCTTAGGCAGTTTTCAGGCCGGAAATAACCTTCATTTTCATTAGGAACCATCATGAAGACCTTTGTGGCCAAGCCGCATGAAGTCAAACGTGACTGGTACGTGATTGACGCCAAGGGTAAAGTCCTTGGCCGTGTGGCCAGCGAAGTCGCACGTCGTTTGCGCGGCAAGCACAAGCCAGAATTCACGCCCCACGTTGACACCGGCGATTACATTGTCATTATCAATGCCGCCGATATCGTCGTTACCGGCAACAAGTCGCTCGACAAAAAATACTACCGTCACTCCACGTACCCCGGTGGTATCTCCGAGACCAACTTCCAGAAAATGCAAGAGCGTTTTCCCGGTCGTGCCATCCAGAAAGCCGTCAAGGGCATGCTGCCCAAAGGCCCTCTGGGTTACGCCATGGCCAAGAAGCTCAAGATTTACGCTGGTGCCGAGCATCCCCATTCCGCTCAGCAGCCCAAACCGCTGGAAATCTAAGGACAGGTCATGATCGGTAATTGGAACTATGGAACCGGCCGCCGTAAAACTTCGGTTGCGCGCGTGTTCTTGAAAAAAGGTTCGGGCAAAATCGTGGTCAACGGCAAGCCCGTCGACGAATATTTTGCCCGTGAAACAGGTCGCATGATCGTGCGCCAGCCTCTGGAACTCACTAACCATCTGGAATCCTTCGATTTCCACATCAATGTGCATGGTGGTGGTGAAAGCGGTCAGGCCGGTGCGGTGCGTCACGGTATCACCCGTGCCCTCATCGACTACGACGCAACGCTCAAGACATCACTGAAACAAGCTGGTCTTGTTACACGCGATGCTCGTGAAGTCGAACGTAAAAAAGTCGGTTTCCACAAAGCACGTCGCCGCAAGCAGTTCAGCAAGCGCTGATCCTGCGTGTTGTTGCATTCCGGTTTTTCGGGGTGCAACCTGCGTACAAAAAAGCTCCCTTCAAGGGGGCTTTTTTCATTCAGGCACGGTTTTTGTCATGGCGGTGTAGTAGCATAATCAGGTTGTGTTGAATCTTTTTTTGGAAAAAGTCATGTCTGATGCTGTTTCGCGCCTGAAAGTAGGTATTGTGGGTGGTACCGGTTACACCGGAGTCGAGCTGTTGCGTCTGTTGTCACAGCATCCTCATGTGGAACTGGCCGCCATTACGTCACGCAAAGAAGACGGCATGCCGGTTGCCGACATGTTCCCTAACCTGCGCGGTCGCGTGAATCTGGCCTTTCAAACCCCCGATACGGCGGGGCTTGATCAATGTGATGTCGTGTTTTTTGCCACCCCGCATGGCGTGGCCATGAGCCAGGCCGAGCATTTATTGTCCAAAGGGGTGCGTATCATCGATCTGGCGGCCGATTTTCGTTTGCACGATACCCAGGTCTTCGAGCAGTGGTACAAAATGCCACACAGTTGTCCGGGTGTTCTGGCGGAAGCGGTTTACGGCCTGCCTGAAATCAATCGTGCCCGCATTGCCGGGGCGCGTGTCATTGGCAATCCTGGTTGCTACCCCACAACCGTCCTGCTGGGTCTGGCACCTTTGCTGGGTGCCGGCAAGCACTACATCGACACCGCCGGCATCATTGCCGATTGCAAATCGGGTGTTTCGGGTGCCGGTCGAAAGGCGGAAGTCGGTACGCTGTTCAGCGAAGCCAGTGACAACTTCAAGGCTTACGGGGTGTCGGGCCACCGGCACCACCCTGAAATTTCCGAACATTTGCAGAATCTGGCCGGTACGCCGGTAGGCCTTACCTTTGTGCCTCATCTGGTCCCCATGATCCGCGGCATGTTTTCCACGCTGTATCTGCGTATTCAGCCCGAGGCCCGAACAACCGATTTCCAGGCCCTCTTCGAGCAACACTACGCCAACGAGACCTTTGTCGATGTCATGCCGGCCGGTAGCTTGCCGGAAACCCGCTCGGTGCGTGCGTCCAATCAGTTGCGCATTGCCCTGCATCGCCCGGGTAACGGTGATCAGCTCATCGTGCTGGTCACACAAGACAACCTCGTCAAGGGGGCTTCGGGTCAGGCCGTGCAAAACATGAATATCATGTTTGGCCTGCCTGAAACAGCCGGTCTGCAGCATATTGCGGTATTGCCCTGATGCCATTTTTTCGGGGCTCTGCGGGCTGCTTGCGGCACCCATGCCATCACATGTCCAACAGGCGGTTGTGTCATGCCTGATGCAACAGCCCCTCATCATCCGTCCGAAGGCCGGCATGCGCCATTTTCGATCGGCCTGGTGGTGGTGTTGTGTGTCTTGCTCGGGCTTGTTGCGGGTGGTGCGGCCACCTGGTTCTGGCTTGAGCGTCAGGTGCAGCAGGCCTCCGGGCAGCAGTTGCTTGTTCTTGAGCAAAAGGTGCAGCAGTTACGTCTTGAGCTCGATATCGAGCGTGCGCGGGCCAATGAACTTCACGGACAGCTTGTCGTCGAGCGCAGTACGATCAAAGGCCTGGAGTCTGCGCTGGGTGCTGCGCAGTCCGACCTGGGTGCGGCCAATGACAAGCTTGCTTTTTACGATCAGCTCCTGCCGCCTGGCCCGCAAGGGTCGGTTGGTATTCGTGCTCTTGAAATTTTTCCGGTAGGCCCCAATCTACTTCAGTACAGGCTGCTGCTTGCGCGCAATGCCCAGGGGCGCAAACCCTTCGAAGGCCGTCTGCAGTTCATGGCGCGCGGGGTGCAGCGCGAGCCAGCGCCGGCCGTTTCGGCAGGTGCTGCCCAGGGTGGTGCTGCCGAAAGTGCCGCCGCGTTGCCAGGTCGGTCGCGCACGGTCACTCTTGAGCTCTTTCCGGCGCGAGCGGGTTCAAGTGCCGGTCTTGCCGGCGAGGCTGGCCCTGATACGGCTGATCCAGCACCGGCCGGGCAGGCAACGGCAGCTGTTGCACCTGTTGCCGCCCTGGTGTTGGCCTTCGACCAGTTTCAGCGCAGCGAAGGGGTGTTGGGCGTCCCTCCGGGTTTCACGCCCGACCACATTACAGTCAACGTTCTGGAAGACGGGCGTGTTCGTGCCTCAACAACGCTGGAACTCACCAGTACCGATTTACTCTAAAATGTGGGCAAGGCCGCATTTGGCCATTACGGAGTTATTATGAATACCCTGATTGAAACGGTTGATCTTCAGGCCCCTCCTTCACCGCTCGTGTTCACTGACGCGGCCGCCGATAAAGTCCGTGACTTGCTGGCAGAAGAAGGCAATCCCGATCTCAAATTGCGCGTTTTCGTGCAGGGGGGGGGCTGCTCGGGCTTCCAGTACGGTTTCACTTTCGATGAAACCACCAACGATGACGACACCACAATCGATAAAGGCGGGGTTCAGTTGCTCATTGATCCCATGAGCTTCCAGTACCTGGTCGGGGCCGAAATCGACTACAAAGACGACATCGAAGGGGCGCAGTTTGTCATTCGCAACCCGAATGCCACGTCAACGTGTGGCTGTGGTTCGTCGTTCACACCCTGATCATTTTTCAGTTTCCGACACCTGCGGGGTAGCAGCAACCCAGCAGGGTGGGGTGGCGGGCCCCGGTTATTTCAGGCAGGCCCGCCGCCACACCGGTTTTGTAGGCCCACGCCAGCCAGGCGAAGGCCAGGGCTTCCATGGCCATGGGGTCAATGCCTTTTGTGGCGCTAGATACCACCGGGCACGGCAGGCGCGCTTGCAGGCTCGCCATCAGGCCCGTGTTAAGGGCGCCGCCACCACACACGATCACTTCGCGGGTATCCGGCGCGTGCCGTCTGATCGCCTGGCAGACTGTTTCAGACGTCAGTTCCCGCAACGTGGCCTGGATATCATGATCAGCTAACGGGCTGCAATGTGCCTGGGCTGCAAAGCGTTCAAGCCGTGTTGCAAGCCAGTGCAGGTTGAACACATGGCGCCCGGTTGATTTTGGGGGCGGCAGTTCGAACCATGGCTCACTCTTGATCAGGAAATCAAGGAATGCCGTGTTTGCTGTGCCCTGGGCAGCCCATGCGCCCGACGCATCGTAGGGCTTGTGCAGGCAGTGCTCGACCCAGCTGTCGAGCAATACATTGGCCGGGCCGGTATCAAAACCCGCAACAGGTGTACCGGGGTGCAGTACGGTGATGTTGGCAATGCCGCCCAGGTTCAGCAGGGTCAGGGGTGTCTTTTTGCCGAACAAGGCCTTGTGAAAAGCGGGTACCAGCGGGGCGCCTTGTCCGCCGGCGGCAATGTCGCGTGAACGGAAGTCAGCGATGACGTCAATGCCGCAAAGTTCAGCCAGCAAGGCCGGTGAGTTCAGCTGGATGGTGTAACCGTGTTCAGGGGCATGACGCACTGTTTGGCCATGTGCCCCAACCGCCCTGATGCAGTTTGCTGTCAGGCCGGTTTGGTCGAGCAGCGTATGCACAATACGCGCGTAGAGTCTGGCAAGTTCGTTGGCAACCCGTGCCGAGCGTGCCAGTTCGTTGTCACCGGGTTGGTTGAGTGCCAGAATATGCTCGCGCAAATCGAGGGGCATGGGCAGGCTGGCATGGGCCAGCGTGGCAGGTGAGCAGGTGGCACTGAACGACGCCAGAACGCCGTCAATGCCATCGGTGCTGGTGCCCGACATCAGGCCAATGTACAGACCGGTGTCGGGCGGGAGCTGCCTGCCCCCCGCTGTGCCGGGTTGGAAAGGCATTTAGTCTTGACGGTTTTCTGTGCCGGTGGTCAGGTTGCTAGCCACTTCAGTGGCTTGATTTTCCGGGATGCCTTCCTGGTAGCTTGCCAGGAAATTGATGTGCTGTTCGTACTTTGCGGCGACCTGTCTGAATTCCTTGAGCAGCTTGTTATCGAGGGGTCGGGCAACGGGCAGGTCAACGGATAACGGATCGACCGGGGTGTCGTTCACGCGGAATTCATAGTGCAGGTGCGGCCCGGTTGACCAGCCTGTGGAACCCACGTAACCGATCAGTTCACCCTGTGCCACCGAGGCGCCTTTTTTCAGGCCGGCTGCAAAGCGGCTTTGGTGGGCGTACAGCGTTTTATAACCGCTGTGGTGCTTGATGACGATCGTGTTGCCATACCCGCCCTGGGTGCCGATGAAGTCGACCACGCCATCACCGGTGGCGTGAATGGGGGTGCCGGTGGGCGCGGCGTAATCGACGCCTTTGTGGCCACGCCAACTGCCATGGATGGGATGCTTGCGCATGCCGAACCCCGAGCTGATACGCGAGAATTTCAGGGCTGATCGCAGGAAGGAGCCGCGCAGGCTGGCGCCATCGAAGTCGTAGTAGCCTCCGGCCATGCCATCGGGCTTGAACCACACGGCTTCATGAACTTTTTTGTTGTTGATGAATTCCAGGGCCAGAATACGCCCGGCACCGACATCGCGACCTTCGCTGGAGTAAGTTTCGTAGACCAGGCGGAAGCGGTCACCTTTGCGAAGATCACGGATGAAGTCGATCTTGCTGCCCAGGATTTCGGTCATTTGCAGGGTGACTGCATCGGGAATGCCGGCGGCGTCGGTGGCGCCGAACAGCGAGCTTTCAATGGTGCCTTCGGCGATGCGGGTATGGGTTTCAGCGTCTTGACTGTGTTCGGTGGCCGCAAACCCGCCATCGGCGGTCGGGGTGATTTCCAGCCAGCGAGACACATAACCGTTGTCTTCGCTTGTGCCCGGGGTGTGGTTGTAACGCAGCCAGACCAGGCGTCCTTCAGCGTTGAGTGCGGCTTGAACACTGCGCCCCGGGTACAGTTTATAAATGGACCGGGCATCTTCGTTCTGGACCAGGAACTGCTGCAGGCCTTCTTCCTGGACATGCAGGCGTTGCAGCAAGGCAGCCAAGGTGTCGCCCCGGCGAATGGTGGTTTCACTGATGTAGGGCGTATCGGCCAGGGCAACCGGTTCGGGCAGCGGATTGGCCAGCGAAAGTGTTTCGCGAGCCTGGAAGGTAACAGGTGTGTCGGGGGGCTGAACAACCGCCAGGGCGCCAGCGCCGGCGAAAAGCCCCAGAGCCAGAAAGGCCAGACCGTTACGGATGAAATGACGGGGTTTGCGTGCGCGCACAACGGTGCGGTAGGAGGGAGTGGAGGGGTTCCCTTGTGTGAACATAAAGCAAGAATCCAGTAATGCACTGCGTTACAGAAAACACCAGGCCTGCGACGGCGCAATGAGCAACGTGGCCGGAGACCCTGGGGTGTAAGCGTGTTTGGCAAACGACCCGCTTTGCAACAGTTAAACGCCTGGCGTTCGGCGACACAGGCAGCATGTAAATGCAATCGTGTCGTGCAGGCGGTGCGTTCGCACGGTATGCTAGCGTATTAAGCATGTTTTTTCGAGCCTTTTTTACATTTCTTTTTCACTGAATCGCATTTATGTCGTCGAACGAAGCCCCCATTACCCCTGAAGTCGAAGAAGATCTGCGGATCGTCAAGCGCGGATGCGATGAGCTCCTGGTTGAATCGGAATTTGCCCGCAAGCTGGCCCGCAGCCGTGCAACCGGTGTGCCGCTGCGCGTCAAGCTGGGGCTCGATCCCACCGCACCCGATATCCACCTTGGTCATACCGTGGTGCTCAACAAGTTGCGGCAACTGCAAGATCTTGGTCATACGGTCATCTTCCTGATCGGCGACTTCACCTCCATGATCGGCGACCCCAGCGGCCGCAATGCTACGCGTCCGCCGCTCACGGCAGAACAGATTCAGGAAAACGCCAAAACCTATTATGCCCAGGCCAGCCTGGTGCTTGATCCCGCCCGTACTGAAATCCGCTATAACTCTGAATGGTGCGACCCCCTGGGTGCCCGCGGCATGATCCAGCTGGCTTCGCGCTACACCGTGGCCCGCATGATGGAACGTGAAGACTTCACGCGTCGGTTCAAAGGTGGTATTCCCATTTCCGTGCATGAATTCCTTTACCCCCTCATGCAGGGCTACGATTCCGTTGCACTGAAAGCCGACCTGGAACTGGGCGGTACCGATCAGAAATTCAATTTGCTGGTTGGTCGTGAACTGCAGAAAGAATACGGTCAGGAACCCCAGTGCATTCTGACCATGCCGCTGCTCGAAGGCACCGATGGCGTGGAAAAAATGTCAAAATCCAAGGGGAACTACATCGGTATCAGCGAAGCGCCTGAGTCCATGTTCGGCAAGATCATGTCCATTTCCGATACCCTGATGTGGAAATATTTTGATCTGTTGTCGTTCCGTTCGCTGGCCGACATTGCTGCTTTGCGCCAGTCGGTTGACCAAGGCGCCAACCCGCGCGATATCAAAGTGGCGTTGGCCCAGGAAATCGTTGCCCGTTTTCATTCGGCCCAGGCGGCCACCGATGCCCTGGCCGCCTTCGAGGCACGTTTCCGCGATGGGCTGGTGCCTGAAAACATGCCTGAAGTTTCCATGGGGCCTGCACCCATGGGGGTGTTGAAGGTGCTGCGCGAAGCCGGACTGGTCGCCTCAGGTTCAGAAGCCCAGCGCAACATTGAACAAGGTGGTGTGCGCATTGATGGCACCCGCATCGATGACAAATCCTTGCAAATTTTGCAGGGTACTTATGTTGTTCAGGTGGGCAAGCGCAAGTTTGCCCGTGTCACGATCACCGCTCAGGAGGTCCTCTCATGAAATTAGTCAGTACATCGTTTGCCGATCAGGCCTTCATTCCCGAACAGTTCGCATTCGGCAAGATCGATGCCCAGCATCATGTGGCGCTGGCCGGTAATGCCAACCCGCACCTGGCTTGGTCCGATGCGCCTTCGGGAGCACAGTCTTTTGTGGTGGTGTGCCACGATCCTGATGTTCCCTCAAAGCCAGACGACGTCAACCAGGAAGGGCGCGTTGTGCCGGCAGATCTTCCCCGCGTGGACTTCTTTCACTGGCTGCTGGTCGATATTCCTGCCGGCACCACCGAAATTCCACAAGGCTCTTACTCGAATGGCATTACCCCGCGCGGCAAGGCCGGCCCGTTGGCCCTCGATGGCACGCGCCAGGGCATTAACGACTACACCATGTGGTTTGCTGCCGATCACGACATGAGCGGCGATTACTTCGGCTACGATGGTCCGTGCCCTCCGTGGAACGATGCCATCGTGCACCGTTATGTGTTCACCGTGTATGCCCTTGATATTGCCACGTTGCCTGTTGAAGGGCGCTTCAATGGCGCTGATGTCATGAAGGCCATGCAGGGCCATATTCTGGCCCAGGCATCTGTCACGGGGTTGTATTCCCTGAATCCCGAGCTGGTTCAGAAGTAATCTTCAGCGGTCTATTCGGGCTAAAATACTGCGTTTTGGCCCGAAAGCCGCTTTCAATTTCCAGGAAAAGCCATGTTTGACCGTTCACGTACGATTGATCAAGTCGATGCCGATGTCTGGAGCGCGATTCAAAAAGAGAATCTCCGCCAGGAACAGCACATTGAACTGATTGCCTCGGAAAACTACACCAGCCCTGCCGTCATGCAGGCCCAGGGTACCCAGCTTACCAACAAGTATGCCGAAGGTTATCCGGGCAAGCGCTACTACGGTGGTTGCGAGTACGTCGACATCGTCGAACAACTGGCCATTGATCGCCTTAAAGAGCTGTTTGGTGCCGATGCCGCCAACGTGCAGCCCAACTCGGGTTCGCAGGCCAACCAGGCCGTGTACATGGCTGTGCTGAAGCCTGGCGACACCGTTCTGGGCATGAGCCTGGCCGAAGGTGGTCACCTTACGCACGGTTCACCGGTCAACGCGTCCGGCAAACTGTACAACTTCATTTCCTACGGCCTGAATGCCAACGAGGAAATCGATTACGACCGTCTGGAACACCTGGCACGCGAGCACAAGCCCAAGCTGCTGGTTGGTGGTGCGTCGGCGTACTCCCTGCGTATCGATTTCGAACGCATGGCCCGCATTGCCCACGACAACGGCGCCCTGTTCATGGTCGATATCGCCCACTATGCCGGTCTGGTGGCGGGCGGTGCCTATCCCAATCCCGTGCCGTTTGCCGATTTCGTCACCTCCACCACCCACAAGTCGCTGCGCGGCCCCCGTGGTGGTGTCATCATGATGAAAGCCGAATTTGAAAAAGTCGTGAACTCGGCCATTTTCCCCGGCATTCAAGGTGGCCCCCTCATGCACGTCATTGCGGCCAAGGCCGTGGCGTTCAAGGAAGCCCTTTCGCCCGAATTCAAAACCTATGCCGCCCAGGTCGTGAAAAACGCCGATGTCCTGGCGCGTACGCTCACCCAGCGCGGTCTGCGTATTGTGTCTGGCCGTACCGAAAGCCACGTCATGCTGGTCGATCTGCGCGCCAAGGGTATTACCGGCAAGGAAGCGGAAGCCGTGCTGGGCGAAGCCCACATCACAGTCAACAAGAATGCCATCCCCAACGACCCGGAAAAGCCGTTTGTCACCAGCGGTATCCGTCTGGGCACACCGGCCATGACCACTCGCGGCTTCAAGGAAGCCGAAGCCGAACTGACCGCCAACCTTATCGCCGATGTCCTCGACAATCCGCGTGATCCAGCCAACATCGCCGCTGTGCGTGCGCGTGTGAATGAACTCACCGCACGCCTGCCGGTGTACGGTTAAGGTCAGGTTGCGCTCACCTGCCCGGGGCCGTCTGTGTGCGGTCCGTGGCAGGTGTAAGGTCAATCATTGACGCATGAAATGTCCTTTTTGCCACAATCCTGAAACCCAGGTTATTGATTCCCGGGTTTCCGAAGAGGGCGACACCATTCGGCGTCGTCGTCGTTGTGCCGCCTGCGACAAACGTTTCACCACCTACGAACGGGTGGAACTGACGCTGCCCGCCGTGGTCAAGCGTAACGGTACGCGTGTTGAGTTCGATCGCCAGAAACTGCGGTCCAGCCTTAATCTGGCCCTGCGCAAACGCCCCGTCAGCACCCAGGACGTCGATGCCGCCGTCGCCCGCATCGAAGAGGCCCTGCTGGTCAGCGGTCAGCGCGAGGTCGAGTCCGGCTTCATTGGCGAACTGGTCATGGCGGAACTGCGCAGGCTGGATCAGGTGGCCTATGTGCGTTATGCCTCGGTCTACAAAAGTTTCAAAGATATCCGCGAGTTTGCCGAAACCATCGCGGAAATCCAGGTGCCGGCCAAATCGTGAGTGCTGCGTTGAATTCGAATGGTTCGTCTGGCAGCGATAGCGCGCCTGATGCAATATCCGCGTCTGATCAACTGCCTGCACCCGTAGCGGCGCCACGCTCATCGTTATCGCTTGGCCAGAACGCCAACGGTGTTGAAGGCCATCGGGCCGATGATGTGCATTGGATGCAGTGCGCATTGCAGCAGGCCGAAACCGTTGCCTTCATTACGTCACCCAATCCCAGGGTGGGGTGCGTCATTGTGCGTGATGGCCAGTGTCTGGCTCAAGGAGCGACCCAGCCGGTGGGCGGCCCGCATGCCGAGGTCATGGCTTTGCGTCAGGCGGCCGAACGCGGTGTGGTCGTTGAAGGTGCCACCGTTTATGTCAGTCTTGAGCCCTGCAGCCACCACGGGCGGACACCCCCGTGTGTCGATGCCCTGATTGCCGCTCGTCCTGCGCGGGTTGTCGTTGCCATGCTGGACCCCAACCCCCTGGTGGGCGGGCAGGGTGTAGCGCGTTTGCGTGCGGCGGGTATTCAGGTCGCTACGGGTGTCTGTACGGATCAGGCTCTTGCCATGAATCCCGGGTTTGTGGCGCGCATGGTGCGAGAAACGCCCTGGGTCTGGGTCAAACTGGCGGCTTCGCTTGATGGTCGTATTGCACTGGCCAATGGCCAGTCACAATGGATCACCGGGCCCCAGGCTCGCGCCGACGGCCATTATTGGCGTGCCCGCAGCTGCGTTACCCTGACAGGTATCGGTACGGTACTGGCCGATGATCCCTCGCTGACGGTGCGTGACGTGCAAACTCCGCGCGTTCCTGTCAGGGCCGTGGTCGATACACACTTCCAGTTGCCCGAACAGGCTCGCCTGATCGATGGCCATCCGGTGCTGGTATTCACGGTTCGCACTGACCCGGAAAAAGCGGCTCGTCTGGCCGATCGCAACGTGCAGGTTGTTACACTGGCGCCAGACGCCAAGGGGCACGTCAGTCTGTCCGATCTGTTGCTGTGGCTGGGGCAGGCCGGTTTTAACGATATTCACGTGGAAGCGGGTGCGCGCCTCAGTGGTGCTTTGGTGCAGTCCGGGTGGTGTGACGAGCTTCTGTTGTACATGGCCCCCAAATTGCTGGGCGATGGCCTGGGCATGGTGCATCTTCCCGCCTTTGACGCCTTGTCGCAGGTACCCGAATTCGAGTTTTTTGATCATGCGGCTGTTGGCTCTGACTTGCGTGTGCGTGCCCGCCACGCGGCGCGCTGGCAGACGCTGCTTAACGCGGTTTCAGTTTCAATTCCAGTTTCTTGAAAGGTTCAAGGTATGTTTACAGGCATCATCACCGCCGTGGGCTCCATTACTTCCGTGTATCCTCTGGAAGCCGGCAACCCGGATGCAGGCGTTCGCCTGACGGTTCAGGTGGATAATTTTCTGCGTGACACCACACGGTTGGGTGATTCGATTGCCATTCAGGGGGCCTGCATGACGGTTGTCGAGCTGGGCCAGAACCAGTTCTGCGTTGATGTGTCGCGCGAAAGCCTGAACCGCACCGTTGGGCTGGACGTGCCGGGGCCTGTGAACCTGGAGCATGCCCTGCGCATGGGCGATTCCCTGGATGGTCATCTGGTGTCCGGACACGTTGACGGCGTGGGCCAGGTCAGCCGTTTCGAACCGGTGGGGGAGTCCTGGAATTTACGTATTCAGGTGCCCGACGCCCTGGCGCGCTACATGGCGTACAAGGGGTCGGTTACTGTGAACGGAGTCAGCCTGACGGTGAACAGCGTTGAAGACAACACCACGGGCTGTGAAATTTCCATCAACCTGATCCCGCATACCGTAGAAGTCACCACGCTCCGCTATCTGAAGGCGGGTTCGCCGGTGAACCTGGAAGTGGACACCATGGCGCGTTATGTTGAGCGCTTGTCCAGTTACAAGGCGGGTTGATGCCTGCCCGATGGAAGGATAACAACCCCGGGAAATTGTGGTATGATTCTGGGCTTGGCTTGATGTGCTTTGGTGCGTCAGGCAAATAGGACAGGTGGCCGAGCGGTTGAAGGCGCACGCCTGGAAAGCGTGTATACGTGAATAGCGTATCGGGGGTTCGAATCCCCCTCTGTCCGCCAATAATTCGTTCCCGACAGGGTACAACAGTATAGAAACCCGCATGTTTACTGGCATAGCGGGTTTTTTTGCGTCTGTATGTGTTGCCATGAATGGATGGACATATACCCCCTAATGAAACTTTCAGATCCTGCTTGCAAACAGGCCAAGCCCAAAGAGAAGCCCTACACTATGAATCAGACCTCGACGTGTTTGAGCTTTTCGATCAGGTCGCCACGGCGAAAGGTTGCAGACAGTTGCTGCACGGAAACTTCCTGCTCGCCATACAGGGCTTTCAGTGCAGTATCAATATCCTGACGCGAGGCGGTGAAATAGGTTTCCCCGTGCTGATCCACTAACTGTTTGGCCTGAGTAAAGTTACGATGATTCAATTTATCCAACGCTACGCCCAAGTCCTTGAGTAGTCGTCGCCCCATCTGCATGGCGATGAAGCACGAGGCATAACGAACAAACAGCGGGTCATCGTCATGTGGGCGCTTCCGATGATTTTCAGCGATTCGATACAGCAGGGCGGCAATGACAGTCTGTGCGCCGTTGAGTGATTCCGTAAAAATCGTTTTGTAGAGCTTGCCAAAGTGTTCGCGGGTAAGAAATTTGGCTTGCTGTGGTGCCTGACGCCATACAGCCAGAATCGCTTCTGCCGCTGCACCTGCCGTAATGTCAAGCGGCTTGGCGGCCGTTTCCATACGCTTGCGACGGTAGGCATAGCCCAGTTCATGAATGCTCTGTTCCAACTGCTGTTGCTTTACATCGTTGGCGCGCAGGTCTTTCAAGTCGACCGGGTTTTGGCTGTTGGTGGCATGAGTGATTTGCAGGACAACGTCGTTATTATCATTGGGTAGCTCATAAAGCCGCACTAGCACGCTTGCCGAGGCAGGTAGCGCGCCACCTGCTTTCTCCAATTCCTCTGCCACTTTGTAGATCGTCATGCAGCTTTGTCCACCATTGACGATTTGCAAATTTTTTACCTTGACCTGGAAATCACCTTGTTGAAGTGCGTTGTATGTAAATTTGTCGCAAACCAGGGTTAATCCGTTGTTGAAGAAATAGAAATTCTCCGGTGCCGCTGAGCGCAAGGTTGAACGAATACCTTCGTTAACGCGATTTCCATGTAATCCAAGGTAACGCCGGATGTTGCGCTCAAGCAACCGTTCCCCATGGTTTTTCATCAAAGCGGCCACTTCTGCCACTGGAATGCGACCAACACAGACGCGACTGAAGTTCATGTCCTCAACGATGGCCTTTCCAGAGAGTCGCAGCGTTTCATCAACAGGCTTTACGCGCTGCAAAATGTTAACCAGTGCGTCATGATTAACGTGCTCCCAGACAACCTGATCGCCGAAGCCGGAGCGGTCTATTGTCGTTTGTGCTTCTTCGTTCCATTTGAGACCGTTATTGCAGGCAATTGCGCGCACACGTGGGATAAAACCATCCCGGATCAGGGAGCGTGCCTGCTCAACTTTCACACGCAGGCGGTCATTGATTGCCCCCAGGTTGGCAGAGGGATCGAATATGTGACGGATAGCGTTAACCATCGCCTCAATCCCGTTTTGTTCAAAATTTGAATTTCCTTCAAGACTTTGCTTGTACTTTCCCTGAAACAGGGTGACTCCGAACTCACCATCAATTTCTTCGGTAAGGTGCAGAGCGTCGATGCCAAAATCTCCGCCACCATCGGTCAGACAGTCGAAACTCTCGTCGACATCCAGGTCAAGCATGGTTTTGACGCACAGATGAACGAAAGCCAACGATTTCAGCCGTCCAGCATCATGGATGTTGAGCTCCGCGGCAGCGCGATCTTTGATTTCGTCCTGAATTCCTGCAAGACGTTGATCAACAATGGATGCGTTGATATTCATGGCTGTTTTTCCTTGGTTGTCGTGGCGAAGGTTACTTCGATTTGCCGAGCGTGTCGATGCAAGGCACCGACCGCTCATCCATTAAAGAGGCTCTTCTGCGCCGCCGAAAACTTTCAATACCCCGCCAGAGCCACCGCCTTGATCTGCGCCCATACGCTTTTGCCCGGCTGAAGTTGCAGTTCGGCGATCGCCTTGCGCGTCACACGCGCCAGCACATGCTGATCATGGTGACGTACAGCTACCAGACAACTGGCCGGATGCATGTCATCGTGAATCCCTTCAATCGTTCCCTGCAGCCTGTTCTGGATGGAACTGTCAAAGGGTTCCGTCAACGCCAGGCTGACATCGTTGGCGTGAATGTGAAGACGCACAGCACTGCCTGGCGGCAGAGTGCACTGGCGTACCTGAAACAGCGTTTCATGAATACGGATCTGTGTCAGATGAAAGCTGGTATCGTGCCCGGCCACGGTGCCATCAAGAACTGCACCGGCTTCCCCACCCATGGTCATGGCAAAACGGGGATCCGACAGTACCTGCGCAACCGGACCGCTCAGTGTTGCCTGCCCGTTGTTCATCAGAACAACATGGTCTGCCAGTCGCGTCAGTTCATCCATGGCGTGGGTGACATACAGCACGGGAATGTGCAGTTGCCGGTGCAGCCGTTCCAGCCAGGGCAGAATTTCCTTGCGCCGGGCAATGTCCAGCGAGGCCAGGGGCTCATCCAGCAGCAGTAGGCCGGGTTGGGTCGCCAGCGCACGGGCAATGGCCACCCGCTGGCGTTCGCCGCCTGAAAGGCTGTGGGGTTTGCGCGTCAGCAGATGTCCGATACCCAGTAACTCAATAGCCGATTCCAGGGCTTGCCGGCTGCCGCTCTTCCTGACTCGCTTCACGCCATAGTTCAGGTTGGCCTGAACCGTCATGTGCTCGAACAGGCTGGCTTCCTGAAAAACGTAACCCAGATCGCGCTTCCAGGTGGGTATTTCAATTTTTTGTTCACTGTCCTGCCAGAGCATCTGGCCAATGCGCACCCGGCCCCGGGCCTGTTCCAGCCCGGCTACACACCGCAGCAGGGTGGTTTTGCCCGAACCCGACGGGCCGAACAGAACGGTGACGCCTTGGGCCGGCAATTCAGCCTGCACGTCCAGGGAAAAATCCGGGCGCTCAAGGTGTAGCTGCAGTTCCAGTGCGGCGGGGTTGGCAGGGGTCATGGCATTACCCGGTCAGTGCGTTTTTTCAGGAGCGACAAGGCGATGAGCACCACGAATGAAAACACCACCATGCCGGCGGCCAGCCAGTGCGCCTGGGTGTATTCCATGGCTTCCACATGCCCAAAGATCTGGGTGGAGACCACCCGGGTTTGGCCCGGGATATTGCCACCAATCATCAGGACCACACCAAATTCGCCGACCGTGTGTGCAAAACTGAGTACGGTGGCCGTGATCAGGCCGGGGCGTGCCAGTGGCAGGGCAACAGTGAAGAAGGCATCCAGCGGCCGTGCACGCAGGGTCACAGCCACTTCCAGCGGGCGTTTGCCGATGGCTTCGAAGGCATACTGAATGGGTTGCACGGCAAAGGGCAACGAGAAAATGACCGAACCAATGACCAGTCCCGTAAATGAAAACGACAATACGCCCAGTCCCAGGGCCTGGGTCAGTTGGCCGATCCAGCCGTGCGGGCCCAGCAACACCAGAATGTAGAAACCCAGCACCGTGGGTGGAAGCACCAGCGGCAGCATCACCAGTGCGCCGATGGGCGCGCGCCAGCGGGACCGGGTTTGCGATAACCACCAGGCCAGGGGGGTGGCCACGATCAGCAGAATGATCGTCGTCAGCGCGGCCAGTTCAAGCGTCAGTGCAATGGCTTGCCAGGCTTCGGGGGTAATGGGGGGCGTTACCATGGTTGTGGGTCCGTGCGCGTGGGCCTCTGGGTGGGGGCGCTACGCCGTGCGCCGTCGGCATGGGTAGGTGCGCTGCGCCAGGCCACGCATTCAGTGTGCGTAGCCAAACGAAGTCATGACCTGTTTGGCAGCATCGGTGCGCAGGTAGTTCAGCAGCGCCTGTGCAGCCGGGTTGTTGTCGCCGGCCTTGAGCAATACGGCGTCTTGCTGAATAGGGCTGTACAGGTTCGACGGGACGATCCAGGCTGAACCCTCTTTCAGTGTGCCGTTTTCAAGCACTTGTGATAAGGCCACGAAGCCGATCTGTGCATTGCCCGAAGCGACATACTGGAAGGCTTGCCCGATATTGGACGCTTCAGCCAGTTTGGGTGTCAGGCGTGACGTGACGCCCAGTGCGTTCATCACCTGCATGGCGGCGGCCCCATAGGGGGCCAGCTTGGGGTTCGCGATGGCGATTTTTCCGAGGTTGCCAGACTTTAAAATCGCACCCGTGTCATCAACCACACCGGGTTGTTTACTCCAGAGCACCAGTTTTCCAATGGCATAGGTGAAGCGTGATCCGGCAACACCCAGGCCTTCGTGTTCGATTTTTGCCGGGGTTTCGGTGTCGGCAGCGAGCAGCACCTGGAACGGTGCGCCGTTACGGATCTGGGCATAAAACTGCCCCGTACCCCCGAACGATAACGTGGCTTTGTGGCCGGTGTCGCGTTCGAAATGACCCGCAATGATTTTCATGGGAGCCGTGAAATTGGCGGCCACGGCCACGCTGACTTCAGCAGCGTGCACGATGCCGGACAGCAACGTGGCAACACACAACGCAATCCGGCTGTAAAAGTGTTTCATGGCGAAGCTGCAGGAGTAATGACAGCTGGAAATTCTAGCAGGAGACGGACTGAACGGCTGGATGCCGAGACCGCACAGCCGTTCCGGTTCCGCCGATCTGTGTCCGGCGTGCATGGGACGGGTTTGTTGTTGTGAGCCGCCTGTTTTAAACAGGGGCTGCCGTTCCTGATCGGGTACCGTTCATACCAGTTCGGCCATCGTTGCGCTGTGCAACTGGGCCAGGCTGGCTTGCAGGCTGTCCGGGGTGTGGGTAACCTGGTCCAGCGTGTCGTGCACCGTGTTGCCGGGCTGCAATGATTTGCCAAACTGTTGCTGCAGATGCAGGTAGTGGGCCCCCAGTGCGGCTTTTGACAGCAGCGCGGTCAGTTCATGGGGGGTGGCCGACTCCATTATCTCGGTCAGCAAGGGCACAATGCTTTGACCACTGTAGTCAACGGTAATGGTGTAGTTGAAAAAGCCCTGGTTGTGCCAGATGCCGTTGGCATCGGCCGCTCCGTTGAAGATGCCTGACAATCGGCCCACGGTGCCACCTGTGGCCAGAAGGTCGCCCAGATAAGCATTCCAGTCGCTGGCGGCAAACGGCGGGTCGGTGACCTGCGCGCTGTTCGATGGCGAGACGGCATAACGGTACACGGCGGGCGAAGACGTGGCCAGCGGCCCGGCTGAAAAACCAAAAACCAGGCTGGTGCTGTCGGGGTGGATGGCCTGAATGGCCTTGAACAGGTCGGCACCGCTGGTGTTGTAGCCCAGGGTGGCCACGGGCTTGGCCGGGTCCTGGTACTTGATGGAAACGCCCATGGGAATACCGAAACCCACCACGGATGTCATGTTGCCCTGGTCTGACGGATCACCCTGCAGTGTGAACTCGAAACTGTCGAACCGGAAGTCATTGGCCTGGGCGGATGCGACGGAAATGTCGGATTCTTTGGTGATGACGGACTGCAGCGGGCTTGTGGTTTGCCCGGCGGTGCCGCTGTTGATCAGGAAATACACTTTGCCGCCCTTCATTTGGGGCAGATCAATGGCCAGATTACCCTGAACGGTGCCATCGTTGACCAGAGGTGTCCAGTGGGCGGTGCCTGCCGTGTCGAAGTACACCGCCTCGGCCCAGACGCCGGCCTGACCCAGCGTTTTCTGCAATTTTGTGGAAAGCGCTACATTCAGTGTGGTCATGGCCGGTCCTTTTCAAAGAGTTTGCCTGATGATCCCAAAGAAAGGTCAGCAAAAAGGCAATCCGCATCAAAGTTTCGCGGCAGCCATGATTTGCCGTCAATCGCGTTTACAGGTGTTCACCATTTTTCGGGGTATTTACAGAAAACAGGGCCGCCGGGTGTGCTGGCAGCGTTATATGCAATAAAGCCGCCCAGCCCGGGTTTGTGGCCAGGGCAGGGCGGCTTTGTTGCATCGGGTTGTCGGGCCGCTGGCAACCTGTCAGTTTTGGAGGTCGTTGGCTGTGACTCGACGCGTCAAGTCTGCCAGGCTGCCGGCCTTGACGGTGCCTGGCCAGACAACCTCAGACCAGGTAAATCCAGGACAAATGACGTCAAGCCCCGCAACTTTATGCCAGATCGAAGCGATCCGCGTTCATGACCTTGGTCCAGGCGGCCACAAAATCGTTGACGAACTTTTCGGTGTTGTCGTCCTGGGCATAGACTTCGGCGTAGGCACGCAGAATGGAATTTGAACCGAAGACCAGATCAACGCGTGTGGCGGTCCATTTAGTGGTGCCCGTTTTGCGTTCCACGATCTCGTAGGTGTTCTTGCCCGTTGGCTTCCAGGTGTAGGCCATGTCGGTCAGGTTCACGAAGAAGTCGTTGGTCAGTGCACCTTCGCGGTCAGTGAACACACCGTGTTTGGTGCCGCCATGGTTGGTCCCCAGAACACGCAGGCCTCCCACAAGCACCGTCATTTCCTGAGCCGTCAGGCCCATGAGTTGCGTGCGGTCGAGCATCAGCTCTTCAGCGCTGACTACGTAGTCTTTCTTGAGCCAGTTGCGGTAGCCGTCGTGCAGGGGTTCAAGAACCTCGAAGGATTCGATGTCGGTTTGTTCGGCAGAGGCATCGCCGCGACCCGGGTTGAAAGGCACGGTAATGCTTATGCCGGCCGCTTTGGCCGCTTGTTCAATACCCACATTGCCGGCCAGTACGATGACATCGGCCACGCTGGCGCCGCTGTCTTTGGCAATGCCTTCCAGTATACCCAGTACACGGGCCAGACGTGTGGGCTCGTTGCCTTCCCAGTCTTTCTGGGGAGCCAGCCGAATGCGCGCACCGTTGGCGCCACCGCGTTTGTCGGAGCCGCGGAATGTGCGGGCGCTATCCCAGGCGGTGGAGACCATGTCGGCAATGCTCAGGCCGCTGGCTGCAATGCGGGCCTTGACGGCGTTGATGTCGTAGCCTGTGGTGCCGGCAGGAACGGGGTCTTGCCAGATCAGGTCTTCCTGCGGGGCCTCGGGGCCAATGTAGCGGGTTTTCGGGCCCAGGTCGCGGTGGGTCAGTTTGAACCAGGCGCGGGCAAACACTTCGTTGAAGTAGGCCGGGTCTTTGTGGAAACGCTCCGAGATCGTGCGATAGTCGGGGTCCATCTTCATGGCCATGTCGGCATCGGTCATGATGGGGTTATAGCGGATGGACGGGTCTTCGACATCGACCGGTTTGTCTTCTTCCTTGATATTGACGGGTTCCCATTGCCAGGCACCGGCCGGGCTCTTTTTCAGTTCCCAGTCGTAGTTCAGCAGCAGGTCGAAGTAGCCGTTATCCCACTGGGTTGGGTGGGTTGTCCAGGCGCCTTCAATGCCGCTGGTGACGGTGTCACGGCCTACGCCGCGCGAAACGGTGTTCAGCCAGCCCAGTCCCTGGGCGTCGACATCGGCGGCTTCGGGTTCGGGGCCCAGGTTTTTGGCGCTGCCATTGCCGTGGCACTTGCCGACGGTATGACCGCCAGCCGTCAGGGCCACGGTTTCTTCGTCGTTCATGGCCATGCGGGCAAAGGTGATGCGAACATCGTGCGCTGTGCGCAGCGGATCGGGTTTGCCGTCAACGCCTTCAGGGTTCACATAAATAAGGCCCATCATGACGGCTGCCAGCGGGTTTTCAAGGTCACGCTGGCCGGAATAACGGCTGCCTTCGCTTCCTGAAGGGGCCAGCCATTGTTTTTCGGAACCCCAGTAGATGTCCTGTTCAGGGTGCCAGATATCTTCGCGGCCGAACGAGAACCCGTAGGTTTTGAAACCCATGGATTCATAGGCTACATTGCCGGCCAGAATGATCAGGTCGGCCCAGCTGAGTTTATTGCCATATTTTTTCTTGATGGGCCACAGCAGGCGGCGGGCTTTGTCGAGGTTGGCGTTGTCGGGCCAGGAATTCAGGGGGGCAAAGCGCTGGTTGCCGGTGCTGGCCCCGCCGCGGCCATCGGCCACACGGTAGGTGCCGGCGGCATGCCAGGCCATGCGGATCATCAGGCCGCCGTAGTGGCCCCAGTCGGCCGGCCACCAGTCCTGGCTGTCGGTCATAAGCGCAGTGAGGTCTTTTTTCAGCGCGTTCACGTCAAGCGACTTGACGGCTTCACGGTAGTTGAAACCGGGCAGTGGGTTGGTTTTGGTGTCGTGCTGGTGGAGGATTTCCAGTTTCAGCGCGTTGGGCCACCATTCCATGGTGGATTGTCCGGCGGACGTGTTGCCCCCGTGCATGACGGGGCATTTGCCTTGGCTTGACATGGTGATCTCCTGTAGTGATTGAATAGTTAGTTTATGGTTATTGTTAATCAATTCCCAATTGAAATTTTTAATTCATGTCATAGAGGTCATGTCTCGGGAAAAAGGCGGATCACAGTGAAAACAAAAAGGGCGATTTCCCTTAAAGAAAACCGCCCTTGCACAGCCCGCTTGCTGGTCTGCTTGAACGACGCGCTTAAAACGCGACCACCTGGCCGTCTTTGCGGGGGTCGGACCCGCCCATGTAGGCAGTGCCGCATGCCGTGCGCTTGACCAGTTGTGCGCCGCCAAAAGCGAACACGCCGTCACCGGGTTCGATGGTGACATCGTGACCGCGGGCGCGCAGGCCTTCAACCACAGCCGGGTCGAAACCGGGCTCCAGCGCCACACCCCGCCCACCGGTAACGCGCCAGCGGGGAGCGTCAGCCGCAGCCTGGGGATTCTGGCCGTATAACAGCACACGTACAGCCATTTGCACGTGCCCTTGCGACTGCATGGGGCCGCCCATGACGCCAAACGCCATCAAGGGCGTGCCATCGGCGTGCGTGGCAAAGGCCGGGATGATGGTGTGTGAAGGGCGCTTGCCGCCGGCCACTTCGTTCACATGACCCGGTTCCAGCGTGAAACCATGGCCGCGGTTCTGCAGGCTGATGCCGGTATCTGGCACCACCACACCGGACCCGAAGCCCATGTAGTTTGACTGAATGAAGGAAATCATCATGCCCGAGGCATCGGCGGCGGCCAGATACACCGTACCGCCGGGGCGGGGTGCGCCGTGGCCGGGATCTCCGGCATGGTTCGGGTCGATCAGGCGTGCACGTTCGGCCAGATAGGCGGAATCGAGCATGTCTTGCGGTGTGACGCGCATGTGGTCGATGTCGGCATTGTGGTGATAGGTGTCGGCCAGTGCCAGTTTCATGGCTTCGATGCAGGCATGCACGGTGTCGATGTGATCGACCGGTTGTTTGCCCACTCCAAGGGCTTCCAGCATGCCCAGGGCCATGAGCGCCGCAATGCCTTGACCATTGGGCGGGATTTCATGCACAACGGCATCGGCAAAACCGCGCGAAATGGTGCCGCACCAGAACGGCTGGTGGGCGGCCAGGTCGTCTTCGGTCAGGGCGCCACCGTGAGCCTTGGCATGTGCTGCCATTTTCCGGGCCAGCTCGCCTCGGTAGAAGGCCTCGCCGTGGGTGTCGGCAATGGCCTCAAGTGTGGCGGCATGGCCCGCACTACGGAAAATTTCACCGGCCCGTGGGGCACGGCCGCCGGGCAGGAAGCAGTCGGAGAAGCCCGGCTGATCACCCAGGCGTTCGCCACCCAACTGCCACAAACGGGCAATGACCGGACTGACCGGGAAGCCGTTGCGTGCGTAATCGATGGCGGGTGCAGCCAGCCGCGCGAAAGGCAGTTTGCCAAAACGCTTCGACAATTCGACCCAGGCCGATACTGCGCCGGGTACCGTCACGGCCTCCCAGCCTTTCTGGGGCATGGCGGTGTGGCCCTTGAAGCGGTCGGGTGACCAGGCCGCCGGCGAGCGCCCGGAAGCGTTCAGGCCGTGCAGGCCATCGGGCGTGCTGACGATGGCAAAGGCATCGCTGCCAATGCCGCAACCGGTGGGTTCGACCACCGTCAGGGCCATGGCGGTGGCAATGGCGGCATCGACTGCGTTGCCGCCTTCGAGCAGCATGCGGATACCGGCCTGGGCCGCCAGGGGGTGCGATGTGCTGACCATGTTGCGGCCAAGCACGGCAGAACGGGCGGAAGGGTAAGGGTTGGTCCAGTCTGTGGTCATGGGCGTGTTCCGTTAGCGTTTACTTGTTGACCGTGATATTGCCGTCTTCGATCACTTTTTTCCAGCGGGCGCTGTCGGCATCGACCATGCGGGCGAAATCTTCCGGTGTATGGGCGCCGGCCGGTTCGATGCCCAGTGTTTGCAGGCGTTTGATGACATCCGGGTTTTGTACCGCGCGTTCAAAGGCATCGTGCAGTCGGGCCTGGCGTTCCGGGGCAAGGCCGGCCGGTGCATAGACACCGAACCAGGTGACGGACTCAAAGCCCGGCAGGCCGGATTCATTCAGTGTGGGCAGTTCAGGCGCCATGGATGAGCGTTCTTTGGTGGTGACGGCCAGGGCGCGCAGCTGCCCTTTCTGTACATAGGGCATACCGGTGGGGATGGCGTCCATGAGCACCTGAACCGAGCCGGCCATGAGGTCGGTCATGGCTTGACCCGTACCCCGGTAGGGCACGTGCGTCATGTCGATGCCGGCCTGGGCCATGAAAGCGGCGGTGCCCAGATGCACGATGGTGCCGTTACCGCTGCTGGCGTAGTTCAACTGACCCGGGTTTTTCTTGGCGTAATCGATCAGTTCCTGGACGGATTTGACCGGCAGCGAGGGTGTGACCAGCAGCACCGTGCCTGCGGCGCCCACCTGGGCAATGGGGGTGAAGTCGGTTTTGGTGTTGTAGGGCAGGTTGGGCAGCAGGTGCGGCGATACGGCGTGTGTGCTGCTGGTGGTCAGCAAAATGGTGTAGCCGTCGGCAGCCGCCTTGGCAGCCTCGCCGGCGCCGATGGTGCCGCCGGCCCCGCTTTTGTTTTCAACCACAACCTGCTGGCCCAGTTCGGTGCCGGCCTGCTGGGCCACAATGCGGGCAACGACATCGGTGGCGCCGCCTGCGGGGAACGGCACGACCATGCGGATCTGGCGCTCGGGCCAAGGCGCCGCCTGCGTCGTGCTTGCCGTTTGTGCCTGTGCGGCACCCACGGCACTGGCGATCAGTGTCAGTGTGAACAGACCGCCACGCAGTGCGGTACCCAGATGTCCGGTTTTCAGCATGATTTCTCCTGTGCAGGCAATTTCGGGATGGTCTGATGATACGAAGAACAACCTTTCTGTGCCATAACCTATTCTGTAAATGATCGTTGCCGAAATGGCAATGCTTGTGCTGAGCCGTTTTCAGCGTGTCAAGTGGGTTTTCAGTACATCAAGGAAGGCATTGACGGCCATCGGGAGCGTGCGTCCGGCCAGTGTCTGCACTTCGATGCTGCGCTGGTCAAGCACCGGGTCACGCAGGGGAACGGCTGCCAGCCGACCGCTTTGCACTTGTTTTCGAACCGACAGGTAGCTGGATACCGTAACGCCTTCACCAGCGGCAGCAAAATTATGCAGGGCCATCATGTTATTGCTGGTGAACAGCGGCTTCAGGTGCAGTTGCTGGTGACTGCAGGCGATATCCAGCATCTGTCGCAACGTGCTCTCGGGCGAAGGCAGCGCCAGCGTGCAGTCCTGCAGGTGCACCAGTTCAAGTACGCTTTTGTGTGCCAGAGGATGGGCCGGGTTCATCACGACCACCACAGGCGCGGTCTGGCGCAGTTCTACGTGCACATCGGGATCGGGCGTGTGACTGAATTTGATGCCGATATCGGTGTCCCCGCTGCGTACTTGATCGGAAATGGCATGTGGCGGCGCGGAATTCAGCTCGAATTCGATGCCCTGGTGGGTGCGCTGGAATGCTGCGATCAAGGGCGGCAGGAATTCATTGACGAAGGCTTCGGAGCCCGCCACGCGTACCCGTCCGGCCTGCAGCCCTCGCAGCGCCATGATGTCGAGCAGGGCGCGTTCGGCATCGAGCTGCATGCGGCGGGCGTGATCAGCCAGAATTTCACCTTCTGCCGTTGGCACCATGCCGCGCGCATGGCGTTCAAACAGCGTGGTTTCAAGCAGCTGTTCCAGCCGTGCGATTTGCCGGCTGATGGCTGAAGGGGCTACGTGAAGGTGCTGTGCTGCCTCACTGATCGAACCGTAACGAACGACCTCGTGGAAGTACCTCAGTGCAGTGTCCTGCAAGTGACGGGTGATCATGCGTAATGCGTTTCCATGCTGGGGATTACCCTTGTTTCAGATATTTGTGACGGTTTTTTGTAAGGGATTTCCCGGTCTTTGTCAGTTTTCGGCTAGAAGTGCGGCGCAAGAAAGCTTATACAGGCGGCCTGGAATAGCTGCAATCCGCATACAGCGCGTTTCCTGCGCCCCTTCAATTTGCCTGGCTTGAACGTCGTCAAGAACACATCATGAAGAAAAAACTGCGTCTCTTCAAACATACTACGGGTATTGGCACTCGCTTGTCGGTCACGAACTTTCTGATCACCGCCTTGCTGGTTGTGGGTATTCTGACCGCTGTATACATATTGATCGCTCGCATGGTGCAAAATGATCAGGCCCAGGGGGTCGCCAAGAACGCGGCACTGATCAGCAGCATGCTGCAATCCACACACAGGGGGCTCGATGAAAACGCAAAACGTGTCATTGAGGCGTACCGTGCGATCAACAACGAGACCATTGCCAATGGGGTGCCGCCGGCCGATGCACTGGCCTACATGCAGGAGCAGATACGCCGTATGGCGCAAACGTCGGGCGTTGCCCTGACCGTGCTTGAAAAAGAGTCGGGCGGGTACCGCGTGGTCATTTCCGCACAAGATCAGGACAACACTGCCCTGGTGGACGACGCCATGAAACAAAGCCGTCTGGCCGAGGCCTTTGCCGCCAACCGCTCCGTTGAAGCGTTGTCGCTCCTGGGCGATACCTATACCTTCAATCGCTTGCAACCCCTGACGGATGCCCAGGGAAACCCTGCCGGCTGGATTCTGGCCCAGATTGATTTTTCGGGAACCGCAACGTTGCTGCGCCAGGCCATAGGTACCATCAAGACAGGCGATACCGGTTATTTTTATGTGATCGATGCCACCACGGGCCCCACCCGCGGCAATATGCTGGTGCACCCTACGCTGGTGGGCAAGAATGTGCTCAGCCTGCGCGACAGCGATGGCAATGACTTCATTTCTGAAATGCTGCAGAAGCGTCAGGGTGTCATTTTCTATGGCTGGATGAATCCAGGCCTGGGTGAAACCGTGGCGCGTGAAAAAATTGTGGCCTACGCCACCTTTGAGCCCTGGGGCTGGCTGATTGCCGGCGGGTCGTATGTCAGTGAATACACCCACAGTGTCACCGTGTTGTTGTCCATCATGGTCTGGATCGGCCTGGCGGCCGTGTTGCTGGCTTCCGTTATCTGGTTCTTCCTGATCCGTCGCATGATCGTTCGGCCGATCAGTCGGGTGGAGCAGGTGGCCGATGCCATTGCACGAGGCGACCTGACCCAAACCCTGCAGGTACAGCGCGGTGATGAAATCGGTCGCATGGTGGCCTCGATCAATGCCATCAGCACAGGGTTGTCTGACATTGTGTTCAGCGTACGCAGTAACGCCGAAGCCCTGGCAACGGCCACACAACAGATCCGCCAGAGCAACCAGGATATCAGCGACCGCACCCACAGTCAGGCCGCTGCCCTGGAGCAAACCAGTTCTGCCATGACTGAACTGGAACAGACGGTGCAGCAGAACAGCGATACTTCACGCGAAGCCAGCGAGCGTGTCAATCACGCTGCCCGCACAGCCAACCAGGGCGGGGTCATGGTGAACAAAGTGGTGGGCACCATGAAAGATATTCATCAGTCGTCCGAACGTATTGCCAGCATCGTCGGGGTGATCGACAGCATTGCCTTTCAGACCAATATTCTGGCCCTGAATGCAGCGGTCGAGGCGGCCCGTGCCGGCGAACATGGTAAAGGCTTTGCCGTTGTGGCCAGCGAAGTGCGTTCGCTGTCGGCCAAATCGGCTGCCTCGGCCCGTGAAATCCGCGAATTGATTGCCAGTAGCGTCGAGCGGGTGAATGCGGGTTCCGAACTGGTGGATCAGGCCGGCAAAACCATGGAGCAGGTGGTTGCCGACGTGGGGACGGTGGCGCAGCTGATGTCGGAAATCCGCCTGGCCGGTGAAGAGCAGTCCGCCGGTGTGAAGATGGTGACTGATGCCATTACGCAGATGGATAAAAACACCAGCATGAACGCCACCTTGACGGGCCAGATGGTCGGCGCCGCACGTGATCTTCAGGATCAGGCGCATGATCTGGTGGCGTTGGTCGGGCGGTTTCGCGTGGCCGGTCATGTCGCCGGACTCTCTGCCGCAGGGGGCGGCATGGCCGAGCATGTTGAACCCAGTGAACAGGCGCCTGGACAAACGCCGCTGTTACGCTTGCAGTGACCGGCCAGGCCATGGGGTGGCATCAGGGTTATGCGGCACAGCCTGCCAGGCCAACGCGGCAGGCTGTGCCGTAATGGCGTGGTTTTTTCAGTCTTTTTGTGACGTCAGTTCCGTGTTGGCCAGGTGTTCAACCAGCTTGGCCACGGCGGTGTGATCCTGGCCGCTGCCCAGCAGCGAGGCACTGGATGCCCACAGTTCACGGCACAGGGTTGAAAATGGCGCGGGAGTGCCTGATTCCTGGGCGATTCCGGTGGCGATGGTCAGGTCTTTCACCATAAGATCAAGCCCGAACCCTGAGTTGAAAGCGCGTGAAAGCACAAACTGCTTGAACTTCTTCTGGGTGGAATTGTTCATGCCGGTTGATGAGTTCAGTACATCGACCATGACGTCAGGGTCGAGGCCGAACCGCTGCCCGATCATGAGGGCTTCGACACCGATCAGGAAGCCGCCTGCCGACACCAGGTTGTTCAGTGCCTTCATGGCATGGGCTGAACCGACATCACCCGTGTGCACGATGCTTTTGCCCATGGCGGACAACACAGGTTTGGCGGTTTCGACGGCATCGGCCGGGCCACCGACCATGATGGCCAGCTCGCCGGTAATGGCACGTGGTACCCCGCCTGAAACCGGGGCGTCGAGCAACAGGCCGCCGGCCGCCTGCACCTGGGTAGCCAGTTGCTGGGTGGCGGTGGGAATGCCCGAGCTCATTTCCAGCACCAGGGTGCCAGGCTGCAGGCCAGCCAGCAGCCCATTTTCGCCTTCCAGTACCTGTTTTACGATGGCGCTGGTGGGCAGCATGGTGATGATGATCTGGCTGCTGCGGGCAAGATCCGCAGCATGGGTGGCAAGCCGTGCGCCGCTCTGGGCAGCGAAATCGGCGGCAGCCTGGGTGTTGGCGTCGAGCACGATCAGGGTGTAACCGGCGTTGATCAGGCACTGCGACATGGGTTTACCCATGCTGCCGATGCCGATGAACCCGATGGTGGGCAGGCCTTGGCTCATGGGTTACTCCTGGTCTTTCTTGAAGGCGCCTTCTTCTTCGAGCACCTGGTTGGCTACTTTGAAGGCATCAAGACCGGCCGGAATGCCGCAATACACGGTGGCGTGCAAGAGGGTTTCCTTGATTTCATCGACAGTGACTCCGTTGTTCAGGGCGCCTTTGACGTGCAGTTTGATTTCGTTCGAGCGGTTCAGGGCCGTGAGCATGGCCAGATTCAACAGGCTGCGGGTTTTGCGATCAAGGCCGGGGCGATTCCAGGCGTAGCCCCAGCACCATTCTGTGGTGATGCGCTGGAAGCTCATCATGAAGTCATTGGCTTTGGCCAATGAGCCATCAACGTAGTCGGGGCCAAGTACTTCACGGCGGGTTTGCAGGCCTTCCTGGAACAGGGCGTCAAGTGGATTGGAATTGCTCATGGTGGATCCTTGGCGAAAAAGGTTGAAGAGAGCGGTTGGAAAGGGGCAAGACAATCGGTACGCTGAATATATGCGATCTGATTGGCTGATTGTATGACAATATTAATGTATAAGCAGGGGGGTTGCGCAATGGCAACACGCTATACTTTTGCCCAATGACAGAACACAACACCCTGTTCCCAGTACGGAAGCCCATGGCATGACCCCCAATAAAACCTTTGATCTCTTGATACCGCGCCGGCAAAGCTCATTGCGTCAGCAGGTGATCGAACGCTTGCGCGATGCCATACTCAGCGGCCTGTTCGAGCCCGGCCAGAAACTGGTTGAGCGCGATTTGTGTGAAATGCTGGGTATCAGTCGCACTGTCGTGCGCGAAGCGCTGCAGCACCTGGGGGCGGAAGGTCTGATCGAAAATATTCCGCACAAAGGACCCGTGGTGGCCACACTGGGCCTGAAAGAAGCCCGTGATATTTACGCGGTGCGTCAGGCCCTTGAAGCGTTGGCAGGCGAGGGTTTTGCCCAGCATGCCGATGCGGCCCAGATGCAGGCGCTCAGGGACGCACTCGAACATCTGAAAACCCTGCCTTCCGATGCCGGGCAGGATGCCGTGCTGCAGGCCAAGAACCGGTTTTACGGCATCTTGCTCGAAGGCTGCGGGAATCAGGTCGTTGGAAACATGCTCACGTTGCTGAATAACCGGGTCACACTGCTGCGTCGTATGTCGCTCGCCGCTCCGGGGCGTCTTGGCAACACGCTGGTCGAACTGGAAGAGATCGTGTCAGCACTGGAGCAGCGCAATGGGCCGCGTGCGCGTCAGCTCTGTGCCGATCACGTGGCGCGTGCGTCTGCCGTAGCCTTGCAGGGCCTGGAAGCCTCAGCTGGCCCTGTTCAGCGCCAAAAGGTGCCCACCGGCGCATCCCAGGAATAGCGGTGGGCGATCTGCGC
>JAAYGT010000131.1 GCA_012727555.1 Alcaligenaceae bacterium
GAGTTCTGGCCCCGCCCCGGGCAGCCTGCCGGCGCCGGGAAGCCCCGCAGGGGCCGTGTGATGCACAGCCACCGACCCCGCACCCCGGCACAGATCGGGTTCAGAACCTGCCCCGCCCGAATCCGCCCCCGCAGAAGAACCGGCCTTCACGTGTTCCGCCCGCCCATTGTTCCACCAGTAGAACAATGATGTGCACATTTGCCTTATTTTTATTGCCACATATCAAGATTACAATGGCCTGAACATTAACCGTTCGGGTCATCATGAATCACCGTTACACATCAACTTCAATTGCGTTGCACTGGGCCATGGCACTGGGTTTGGCGGGCACGTTCGCGCTCGGGTTTTACATGGCCGACCTCAGTCTGTCACCCACCAAGTTGAAGTTGTATTCGTACCATAAATGGGCCGGTATTACCTTGCTGCTTTTTGCGCTGGCGCGCCTGGCGTGGCGGGTCGGGCATCCGGCGCCTGGGCTGCCTGAAGGCATGCCTGCCATTCAGCGCCTTGCTGCCCATGCCGCGCACTGGGTGTTGTACGGCCTTATGTTGGGCATTCCGCTCAGTGGCTGGCTCATGAGTTCGGCCCAGGGCTTCCCTGTTGTCTGGTTCGGGCTGGTGCCTTTGCCCGATCTTGTCGCCAAAAACAAAGAACTGGGTGTTGTCCTGGGCCAGATTCACGTTATTTTGAACTATTGTTTGCTGGCAGTTGTCCTAGTACATATCGTTGCTGCACTGAAGCATCATTTCATTGACAACGACGGCTTGCTGGGGCGCATGCTGCCCTGGATCAAGCGCTGAACATTCGCCTTGCCAGGTGTTGAGCGTTCAGGGCATGTGTTGTCGAACATATGTTGCCGAACGAAACCCAGGCGAAGTTGCGTCATCGAACGAACCTGCTTCATCTAACCCTAACCGGAATGATCATGACCAAAATCTCTCGCACACTTGCCGTTGCAGTCCCGCTGGTTTTCGGCCTGGGCGTTGCCGGTACCGCACACGCTGTGGCCTATACCAGCATTGCTCCCGCCGAAAGCCACATCACCTTTGGCTACACGCAAATGAATGTGGGCATGGAAGGCAAGTTTGGCCAGCTTCAGGCCAAGGAATTCCAGTTTGATACCGATGCACCCGAGAACGCCCGGGTCAACCTTGAAGTACCGCTGGCCAGTGTGGATTCCGGCAGTGCCGAGGCCAATGATGAGCTGAAAAAAGACGAGTGGTTTGCTACATCGGCGCATCCTCTGGCAACGTTTCAATCGTCTGCCGTCAAGGCACTGGGCAACAATGCCTTCGAAGTGACCGGAACGCTCAGCATCAAAGGGGTCAGCCAGAATGTCACGATCCCCTTCACCTATGCCGCCCAGGGCGATCAGGGCGTCTTCACCGGGCAATTTGGTTTCAAGCGCGCCGACTTCGGTATTGGCAAAGGCCCCTGGGGTGATTTCAGCATTGTTGCGAACGAAGTGACCATCAAGTTCCATGTGGTGGCCGGGCGCTGACCCGTTCCTGGCTTGCCTGAGCGCATGAATAACCGGATTCCCGGGTTGCAACAGGCCCGTCAGGTGTAAAGATTCATCCAAGTTAAAACGAGCTTATCCGCTCTATTTTTCCCCTTTCAAAAGGAACACAACCATGAAAAAAACGCTTTTTGCTGCTGCCCTTGCCACTCTGATCGCTGCACCTGCGTTCGCGGCACCTCAAACGTACACCATCGATTCGTCGCATACTTTCCCCCGCTTTTCGTACGATCACATGGGGTTGTCCAAGCAAATTTTGCGTTTCAACAAAACAACCGGTACAGTTGTGTTCGATAAAGAAGCCAAAACAGGTTCGGTCGATGTCACCATCGATACCAAAACGGTGGACACAGGCTTCGATGCATTCAACGGCCATATCCAGGGCGCCGATTTCCTTGATACTGCCCAATTCCCCACCGCTACATTCAAATCCACCAAAGTGGTCTTCGAGGGCGATAAACCCGTCAGTGTCGAAGGCGACCTGACCATCAAAGGCATTACCAAGCCGGTCACCCTGAAAATCACGTCGTTCACCAACAAAGCTCACCCCATGCTCAAGAAAGACGCCGTAGGTGCCAACGCCACGGCCGTCATCAAGCGCAGTGAATTTAATGCCGGCAAGTTCGTGCCTGCTGTGGGTGATGAAGTGACGCTTGATATCGCGCTGGAAGCCATTGCGCAATAAGTAGACGCAGCTTGCTGTGCAAGGGCGGGGCCATGTTGATGCATGGCCCCGTTTTTTTTAAGTAGGGCGTTTCATCGTCAGCATCGGTGTAATCACTAGTACGGGAGTCGCCATGCCTGGCAGCGATCATCGTTATACTTGCCTTCAAACGTATCCATTAAAAGAATAATCCTCGGGCCGAGGGGGCTGTTTTCTTGATGAAACCTCCGGCTTGTACGACAACCGGAGGCTGCATGAAACTTTCCAATCTGAACATAGGCACCCGTCTGGGCGCCGGCTTTGCCGTGGTACTGGTGTTGGTCGTTGTCATTGCAGCCGTCGGTATGTACAGTTTGTCTGTGGTTGGAACCGTCAGTCAGAATGTGATCAACGATGACTGGGTGAAGCTGCAGGCGGTCAATGCCATCAATGCTTCCACGCGCGACAACGCCCGGCGCAATATGGAACTGTTTTTTGTGCATGGCGATTCCCGTCAGCAAGTTCGTGACAGCATTCAGGCCAATAAAAAGGCCATTGACGATGCCGTAGCCATTCTCGACAGCAAAATCATCTCGGAAAAAGGCAAGGCTTTGCTGGCCCGGTTCAAGCAGGAGCGTGCCACCTATGTGAATACCTTCAACCTGATCGACGAACAGGTTTCAGCAAATCGTGCGGTTCAGGCCCGGAAAACCCTCAATGAAGAAACGTTACCGGCACTGAGCCGTTTGCAGGTTACTGTGGCGGAAATGGTTCAGTACCAGACTCAGCTCACGGCAGACAGCGCAGCCGCCTTGAAGCGCGACCTTGCGGCAGCACAGTTGTGGCTTGCAATGGTCACAGCCATTGCCATTGCCTGCGGTGTTTTGCTCGCCTGGCTGATTACACGCTCAATAACCCGGCCCATGCGTAAAGCCGTCACGGTTGCACGAACCGTGGCTTCCGGTGACCTGACCAGCACCATTACCGTTGCGTCCACCGATGAGACCGGTCAATTGCTGCAGGCTTTGAAAGACATGAATGAAAGTCTGGTGGGTATTGTGGCCCGGGTGCGCTCCGGTACGGAGTCCATGGCGACTGCATCGCATGAAATTGCAGCAGGCAACGAAGACCTGTCAACCCGCACCGAAGAGCAGGCCAGTTCCCTGACCCAAACGGCGGCCTCCATGGAAGAGTTGACATCGACCGTCAAGCAGAATGCCGATAACGCCCGTCAAGCCCATACGCTGGCCAGCACGGCCTCGTCGGTTGCGCAGCAGGGCGGAACCGTGGTGTCGCAGGCGGTGGGCACCATGGATCAGATCAATCAGGCCTCACGCAAGATCGTTGACATCATCAGCGTGATCGACGGCATTGCTTTCCAGACCAATATCCTGGCGCTCAATGCCGCTGTCGAGGCGGCCCGGGCCGGTGAGCAAGGGCGTGGTTTTGCTGTTGTCGCGTCGGAGGTCCGCACGCTGGCGCAGCGTTCTGCGTCGGCGGCGCGTGAAATCAAGGTGCTTATTGAAAATTCGGTCAGCAAAGTGGAGCAGGGTACCGAGCAAGTGGCCGCTGCCGGCAAAACCATGAACGAAATTGTTGACAGTATTCAACGTGTTACTGACATCATGGGCGAGATCACGGCAGCCAGCAACGAGCAAACCCGGGGTATCGAGCAGGTGAATATCGCCATTGGCCAGATGGATCAGGTTACCCAGCAGAACGCTGCCCTGGTCGAGCAGGCCGCTGCGGCATCGCTGTCGTTGCAGGAGCAGGCCCGGGCTCTGACGCAGGTGGTCAGTGTGTTCCGGCTGGATCCGGCGGCCGGGCTGGAAAGCGTATCCCCGATCCTGAAAGACATCACACCCGCAGAATCTGGTCAGGAACAGGCGGTTTTGTCGGTCAGGGCACGTCAGGTACCCGCCGTCACACACGGCTAGCACGCACCTTTTGCTTTTCCGTGATCATTTGTCGTGCGAAGGGGGGGGCAGTATGCCTGGGCGGTTCTGTCGGGGTGTGGGGGCGCATCGGGTGCATCGCACGGCCCTGCGGGCTTCCCGTTGTTGCAGCCCTGACCGGGGCGGGTCCAGAACTCGCGCGGTCGATCCGGTGGATCGACAAGCTTCGCGCTCAAACAGCTGAAGGTATTCTGGCCGACGGCATAGTAGGCCCGGAAACTTTAAATGCACTCCAGCAAGCCCGGGAC
>JAAYGT010000132.1 GCA_012727555.1 Alcaligenaceae bacterium
CCAGCATCATGGCCACCATCAGGGGTTGCAGTTTCTGGATCGAGGCTTCACCTTTACCTGATTCTTCCACCGAGCCGGCCATCTGCAGGCTGTAACCTTCAGGCAGCCGAGCACGAACCGGCGCCAGTTCAGCCCAGAGTTGCTGGCTGACATCATTCGGCTGTGCGTTCTGGATGTCCGCCTGCACCATCAGCATGCGTTGGCGGTTATAGCGTTTGATCAAGGGTTCTTCGTAGCGTACAGACACCTCACCCAACTGGCGCAAGGGCAGTTTCTGCTGGTCGGGCGTAAGTATTTCGATGCGTTCAAGAACAGAAACGTCGGCAAGGCCATTGGCACGTTCCATACGTGCCACCACATTGACCGACCGTATGCCCTGGCGCAATTGTGTCACTACAATGCCATCCATCTGGAACTGCATCTGGCGTGATACGTCCTGGGGTGTCAGGCCCAGCAGGCGCAGGCGTTCGGTATCCATGGCCAGGTGCAGTGTGGGGGTGCGTTCGTTCCAGTCGGGGTGGGCGTCAACGATATGCGTGTTACGGGCCATGATGCTCCGTACCTCCTCGCCCAGTGTCCGTAGTACCGCAGGATCAGGACCCAGCACACGAAAGGCTACCGGCCAGATGACCGGCGGACCAAACAAGAGCGCTGTGACGCGCACCCGTGCCTGGGGAAATGCGCCATCTTCGATGGCCTGGCGCAGTCTGGCAATGACCCGGTCGCGTGCCGCAGCGTCATGCGTGACGGCAATCAGCTTGGCAAAGGCAGGATTCGGCATTTCCGGATTCGCCGAGATGAAGAACCTGGGTGCACCAGCACCCACGTAGGCAGACAAGGTCCGGATTTCAGGCATGGGATCAAGCAGTTTCTCCAGTGCGCGTACAGTGGCATCGGTGGCCTGAATGCTGGAACCTTGGGGTAGATACACGCTGATCAGGACTTCCGGACGGTCGGAGGACGGGAAAAATTGTTTCTGTACAACGGTAGCCATACCAGCGACAGACAGAATCAACAGGCCAACCGTCAGCCCCACGACGGTTTTGCGATTTCTGACACACCAGGCCACAGTTGTGCGCAGACGCACGTAGAGTGGTGTCTGGTAGGCGGCTGCATGCCCATTCGGGCCAGTGCGCTCGCCGGGTGATGCGTGGTGAGGGGCGGGCAACATTTTTACACCCAAATAAGGAACGAACACCACGGCGACCAGCCAGGACACAATCAGGGCAATACCCAGTACCCAGAAGATGTTGCCGGCGTATTCACCCACGCCTGAGCGCGCAAAGCCGATCGGTACAAACCCGGCGACGGTGACCAGCGTGCCGTACAGCATGGGTGCAGCAGTAACCGTCCAGGCGTGCGCAGCAGCCCGTACGCGGTCCCAGCCGGCCTCCATCTTTACCAGCATCATTTCCACGGCAATGATGGCGTCATCGACCAGCAAACCCAGGGCAATGATCAGTGCCCCCAGGGTAATACGGTCCAGATTGATGCCCATGAGCAGCATGATCAGGAAGGTGATGCCCAGCGTCAGGGGGACGGCAATACCAACGATGAGTCCGGCCCTGATACCGATGGCCAGCATGCTGACGGCAACCACAACGGCGACCGCCACCAGGAATTTCACCTGGAACAGGTTCACCGCGCCCGAGATGGCCTGTGCCTGGTTGGTCAGGACCTGCAGGTGCGTGCCCAAAGGAAGTGCTGCCTGTTCATGGGCAATGAATCCGGACAGGCGCTCACCCAGGTCGAGTCCGTTCACGCCCTCGGCCATGACGACACCCAGCAAAATGGCATCCTGACCACGGGATCGAACCAGATAGGCGGGTGGGTCCTCGTAACCCGCATGCACACGTGCAATATCTGACAGTTTCAAAAGATGGTTGCCCACCCGGATCGGCAGGGCTGCCAGCGTGTCAAGGTCAGCCAGATCGGTGTCCAGTCGCAGGAACAGGGAGGGGCCACGGGTTTCGATACGTCCGGCTGGAAGCAACTGGTTGCCGGCCTCGATGGCCTGGAAAATGGCGGCTGCCGTGATGCCCAGGTTGTTCAGCCGGTCGGGGTCGAATTCAATGAAAACCCGTTCCGGCCGCTCGCCCAGAATCAGTGCCTTGCGTACCCCTTGAACGCGGGTCAGGCGATCCCGGAGTTGTTCGGCTTCACGGGTCAGTTCCCGCATGGGTAATCCCGGCGCGCTCAGGGCGATCAGGTTGAAATACACATCGGCAAAGTCGTCGTTGACAATGGGGCCGATCACACCGGCAGGCAAATTGCCCGCTTCCTCCTGCATGCGCTTTCTGACCTGGTAAAACAGATCAGGCACTTTCTCTTTGGGGGAATAGTCATGAAACTCGATTTGCAGGCTGGCTTGCCCCTGGCGGATCGAGGTTTCGATCCGGTAAATGTAGTCAACTTCCTGAATGCGTTTTTCCAGGCGGTCAACGACTTGTGTTTGCAGTTCCTGGGGCGTGGCGCCCGGCCAGGCCACCGATACCACCATGGCCCGTACGGTGAAGGCAGGGTCTTCGGCACGCCCCAGGGAAAGAAAGGCGTAAATGCCAGACACCATGGCCAGAAACAAAAAGAATAGCGTCAGCGCCCGTTCACGCACGGCAAGCGCCGAAAGATTGGGGAAACTCATTGTCCCGACTCCCGAACCGCCTGGCCTTCGGTCAGCAGGTGAGTTCCCAAAGCCACAATGCGTTCGCCTGCGGTTAGCGAGGTCTGGATCAGGGCCTGCTCGGTTTCCATGCGCACAACGGTTACGCCAACGGGTAGAACTTTGGCGTCTTTGATGACCCAGACAACGGGGCCCTTGCCGCGTTCGTTCAGGGCGGCGATCGGTACAGCGAATAATCCGGGTTTTGAGTCGGCATCGGTAAAGCGCGTTCGTGCAACGCTGCCCGGCAGCAGGTCGTGGGCACCCAAGGGCAGGGTATAGCGTGCTCTGAGGGTACGGCTTCGGGCATCAACAGCACCCGCTTTTTCCCGCAGGGTCAAAGGAAGTGTGCTATCGCCAACCCATACTTCCCCCCGCTCCGGGGGGGTGAAGTCATCGGGGAAATACACCTCAACTTCGCGTTCACCTGCATGGGCCAGTGTGCCGATCGGTGTTCCCGGGGCAACGACCTGGCCAACTTCTCCAGTGACATCCAGCAAGGTACCTGCGGCCGGAGCTTTCAAACCCGCATGCTCCAGTGCGATGGTTGCTTGCGTCAGTCGGGCTTGGGCGCTATCGCGGCGTGCAATCGCTTCTTGCTTGCCCAGGTGTGCGCGATCAAGTGCTTGTTGACTGACCGCATTGATCGTGACCAGTTGTTGATGCCTTTTCAGGTCAGCGTCTGCATTGCGCACAGCCGCCTCAGCGGCGGCCAGATCAGCTTTGGCGCCACGGACGCTTTCGTTCAGTTCACGTGTGTCCAGTTCGAAAAGTATCTGGTTTTCTGTGACGGTTTGACCCGCATCGACATAACGTTGCGCAATCCGTCCGCCGACTTGAAATGCAACCGGCGATTCAACGCGTGCCCGCACGGTACCTGTGAGTGTCAGGTTTGACTGTCCAGCTTCAGTCAATGTGTGTGTTCTTACCAGCGGAGGCCGGGTTTCATCGGCCAGGTTTTCAGGTTTGGAGCATCCGGCAAGAACCAGAAGGCAGGAGAGGGCAGCGAGAGCGGATCGCATGATGGGTGGCGTTTGCGTGGTTTCAGTCAGGCCGCATGGTACAGGGTTTTGCGTTGGGCTTCCTGGGTTTGCATCAACAGATGTTGTGGAAAACGGTGCGGGTCAGGTGTTGGCTCATTGTTTGCGATCTTGTCTTGTTCTGTCCCGTCAAGAAAAAAATTCTTGATATAATTCAAACGAGAATTATTATCGTTAGCATTATTTTTACTAAGAGCGTCATCAAGTTTTCAAGGGAGTTCCAGTGAATATCAAGGGGAAGTCGATCATGCGTCCGGTGTACGCTGTGACCTTGCTGGGTTTGGCCTTTTCGGTGCAGGCCCAGCAACAAGGTAACGTCAAGCAAATGGAAACCGTGGTTGTGACCGCCAGCGGTTTTGAACAGGTGGTGCGCGATGCACCGGCTTCGATTACGGTGATCACCCGTGAAGAGCTGGAGAAAAAACCGTTCAAAAACCTTGGGGAAGCCGTTGAGGACGTTGAAGGCGTTTCTGTCGAGCGTGGCGGCAAAACGGGTGGAATGAATATCAGCATGCGGGGTCTGGGACCTGATTACACGCTGATTCTTGTTGATGGGAAACGTGTCAACCGCAACAGTTCAGGGTCTCGTCCCAATGGCTTCGGCGACGTTGATACTTCGTTCATTCCGCCTTTGTCGGCGATTGAGCGTATTGAAGTGGTGCGTGGTCCAATGTCCACACTGTATGGTTCCGATGCCATGGGCGGGGTGATCAACATCATTACGCGCAAGGTGGCCAGTGAATGGGGGGGTAGTGTGAAGCTGGAAGGCACCGTTCAGATGAACAGTGACTTTGGCAACAGTTACAGCCCGTCCATTTACCTGAGCGGTCCGATCAAGGAGGACCTGCTGGGTGTTTCCGTGTACGGCAGTTATCAGCGTAATCTGGCCGGTAAGGAAACCTACCCGGCCACCGAGGCCGAGGCGCGTAGCGGTGATTTCACCGGCGATATTTCCGGTAATGGCTTTCCGGATTCGAAAATTGTGAATTCCGGTATCCGTTTTGCCCTGACTCCTAATCGCAATAACGATATTCTGCTCGATATCGAACACGGTTCCCAGCGCTACGACAACAGTAATGGCCAGTTGGGCGAGTTGTCGTTCAAGACGCCCGCCGGCATTGCGGGTGGTGGGTATGAAACCACCCAGCGCTACGACAAGACGCGCTATGGTTTGTCGCATCAGGGGCGGTACGGTGATCTTGTTGCCGACTCCAGCATTATTTATGAAACCACGGAAACCAAGGGCCGCACCAACCCCATGAGCGTGCCGCGCCTGTCTACGGACGGCGCACCCCGGAAATTGCAGTATGACAACCTGGTGCTTGATTCGAAGTGGAACTGGTCGTTGCTTGATGATACACACAACCTGACATTCGGCGGTCAGTGGCGCGAGCAGAAATTCCAGGACGGCCTGGTGACATCCCCTCTGGATCTCAAGCAATGGCAGTGGGCATTGTTCATCGAGGACGAGTGGCGCATTGTTGAAAATTTTGCGCTCACACTGGGTGCCCGTTATGATCAAAACGAGCAGTTTGGTGGTAACTGGAGCCCACGCGCCTATGCGGTGTGGAATGCTGCACCTCAGTGGACAGTCAAAGGCGGTGTAGCCCGCGGCTACCGCGCGCCCGATCTGAACATCATGACCGATGGCATCATTGGGTTGCGGGGTCAGGGCACCATGCCGATTCTGGGCAGTTCCACACTCACACCCGAGAAAAGCACGTCGTCCGAACTGGGTCTGTATTACGACGATACGGCGGGTACCCGGGCCAATATCACCTTTTTCCATACGTCGTTTACCGATAAATTGCTCAGCAACACGGTGCCGAATTGCCGTGCAAATCGTGTTCCAGGGTGCCTTGATCTGGGTAACTGGCGTCGTCGTGGCCAGCCCGTCGAAAACTTTTTCCGCTGGGAAAACGTGGATGAGGCCACCGTGCGCGGTGTGGAGTTGGGTGGTTCCTTGCCGCTGACCCAGAATCTGGTGTTCAGTGGCAACTATACCTATACGAATGCCAAGCGCGATTCCGGTATCGAGGCGGGGCAGCCTTTGAACAGTGATCCGCGCCACATGCTGAACATGCGTCTTGATTGGGCCATGAACGAACAGATGTCATCCTGGGTGCGAGGAGAATACCGTGCCAAGCAGTTTTCGCATATCAATGACCAGGGCACCGAGGAATATTACCGCCCCTACTGGCTGGTGGGTGTGGGGGGCTCGTATCAGTTGAACAAGAACGTGGTGTTCAATGCCTCCGTCGAAAATCTGTTCAACAAGAAATTTGTTGATTACGGTGCTTACTCCACCACGGGTGCACCGGGCTGGGGCAATGCCTACTACAGCATTCAGGAAGGGCGTCGTCTGTGGTTGTCAGCCAATATCACGTTCTGACCACGGATTGAATCCCTGGCGTTGCAGCGCTACTATGGTTCCCGCGCAAGCAGCGCGGGGAGACACATTGTGCAATGGCTGGGTAGTATTGTTCTGGGGCTGGCAGGCGGGTTGGTATCGGTGCAGGCTGCATCTATAAAACAGGTTGTGCCGGAAACCACCGAGGGCCGTATCGAGGCCGTTTCCGTTGTTTTCGATACGCCGGTTGCGCCCGCCGGCAATCCGGCCCACGAAGCGCCGGTCAGCATTCTTTGCAACCAGCGTCCCCTTGAAGGCTCGGGGCGCTGGCTTGATCCCTCGCGCTGGGTGTTTTCTTTGCCGCAGCCGTTGGTGGCTGGTCAGACCTGCAGCGTGGACGCACGTCCCGATTTTCTTACACTGGCGGGTGCGGCCTTGCAGGCGCCCACGCAGTTTACGTTTTCATCAGGCGGTCCTGCGCTTGTGCAGTCCCGGCCGTTTGACTGGGGCGGCCCCATCAGCGAAGACCAGGTTTTCGTGCTGCGTTTCAATGCGGCTATCGATCCATCATCGCTGGTGAAGGTGGCCCGTTGCCAGATTGAAGGGGTGGGCGAATCGGTGCCGGTTCGGCTGGTTACGGGTCAGATGCGGTCCGATATTCTGCGTGCCGAATTTTCTGACCAGAACACAGCGCAGATTGATACGCCCGACATTCAGTTGGTGCAGTGCAAACGACGTCTGCCACCTGATGCCACGGTGCGTTTGGTGATCGGAGCGGGTGTCCGTATGGCAGCGGCCACGCAGCAACAGGAAACATCAGACGTTTCACCCGGTTCTCAGCCTGCTGCGCAACGCTCTGCAGATTCCCTGCTGTCAAAACAGTCTGTTGCGCTCGATTACGTCGTGCGGCCACCGTTCAAGGCCACGTTGTCGTGCCAGCGTGAAAATGCCCGTGCCAACTGTACGCCCCTGTTGCCTTTGGTGCTAGGGTTTTCCGCGCCTGTGCCGGCGCAGTGGGCGTCCGGGGTTCAATTGCTGGGTGCTGATGGCCAGGCGTATCCACCCCAGCGGTCCGAGACCGATTCATCGGCAGACATGGCCGAGGTGCGTTTTCCCGGGCCGTTTCCGGCCGGTGCACGTTTGCGCCTGGTGGTTCCGGACGCCCTGGTCGATGACAGTGGGCGCCCCCTGAGCAATGCACGTCAGTTCCCCCTTGACATTCCCCTTGCTGATTATCCGCCGCTCGTGAAATTCGCGGCGGCGCCGTTTGGCATTATCGAGCGTTTTGCGATGGCACCGGGGGCGGCTGGTACTGACACCGAACCTGCGCTAGTGCCACTGACCGTGCGCAAGGTGGAAAGCGCCCTGGCCACGCGTGACCTGACCGTATCGGCCGGCACCGTATCCGATCACGTTGTGCGTTCCGACCGGGACATACTGCGCTGGATTGTGCGTTTGAAACGGCTTGAACAGGGCGCGTTTACGGCGGCACAAATCAAGGATATTCTGGCCGATCGTGCCATTGATTACAGTGGTTCCGGGCAAGAATCCCTGATTGACGTGCGCGGGGTGTCGGCGCTCAGTCACACGCCCGGCGTTCGTTCACTGACCTTGCCGCCCGCGACCCAGCCGCAAACGTCCAACGGTCAGATTGAACGATCAGGGAGCCCAGCAGACAGTGCGGCTGTTCGGCCTTTTGAGGTCATTGGCCTTCCGGTGCCTGAGCCTGGCTTTCATGTGCTGGAAGTCGAATCACCGCGACTGGGACAGGCTTTGCTGGAATCCGCTAAACCCATGTTTGTGCGGACCAGTGTGTTGGTCACCAATCTGTCCGTCCATATGAAGTTTGGCCGTGATGATCTCATGGCTTGGGTGACGGCTCTGGATACCGGCAAACCGGTGGCCGGCGCCCAAGTGGCTGCGCTGGATTGCACGGGTCGGCTGCTTGCGCAGGGCCAGACCAATGACGACGGCGTGTGGCATAGCATCAAGCCGCTTGAAATCACCGATTTTTGCCCGGATACGGGTTTGAGCGGGGTGATGGTGTCTGCCCGCGTGCCGGCCACTCACCCGGCGGCGTACGGCAAGGCGGATTTTTCCTTTGTGTTGTCCGACTGGAACCGGGGAATCGAGCCCTGGCGGTTCAATGTGCCCACCAATTCGCGCCGCTCACCCACGCTGGTGACGCACACCGTGCTTGACCGTACTCTGTTCAGGGTGGGTGAACAGGTTTCCATGAAGCACTATCTGCGCCAGCAGACACGTGATGGGCTGGCTGTGCCTCCGGAAGGGAAATCACGCCCCACGCAGGTGTTGATTACCCACGAGGGCAGTGGTGAAAGTACCCGTATTCCCCTGCAATGGCAGGAAACCCCCAGCGGCGGTTTGTCGGCCCAGAGCCGGTTCAGTCTGCCGCCCACCGCCCGTCTGGGCACCTGGACAGTCCGGCTCGATGACGAGAACTCCACGAACTGGTATGGCCCCGGCAGCGAGTTCCGTGTGGAGGCATTCCGCTTGCCCGTGCTAACCGGTGAAGTGGCCGTGCGGGCCGTTTCGCCCTCAGCGTCTTCTGCACAGGCCGGTGCGCCTGCGTCAGACGCCGGCACCTTGGTTGCACCCGCGCAGGTGCAGGCCGATGTCCAGTTGGCTTACCTTTCGGGTGGACCCGCCTCGGGTCAGCAGGTTCGGTTGTCCGCTCTGGCCCAGGACAGAATGATTCAGTTCAAGGGCTATGACGCGTTTTCTTTCGAGCCTGTGGAGGCCGGTTCCTTGCCGGCTGCACAGGGCGAGACCCTGAAAATTGCAGGGGGGGCTGGCGCCATTGGTGCCGATCTTGCCAGCCCTGCGAGTGGTCGGCGTCCTTTCCTTGACCGTGCATCCCTGACCCTGGACCGCCAGGGCATCGGGCAGCTCACCCTGACCGATCTGCCGGCCGTCAATCGCCCCCAGCAGTGGGTTTTCGAAGCCAGTTTTTTTGATCCTAACGGTCAGGTGCAAACCCTGACTCAAACCGTTCCTGTCTGGCCTGCGGCCGTGCAAACGGGTCTTCAGTCCGAAGGTTGGGCTCAGGAAGACACACCGTTTCGCTTCACCGGATTGGTGGTTGATGTGCAGGGGGCGCCGCGTGCCGGCGTGCCCCTGACCATCCGTGCCTACGAAGACAAGGACGATACCATCCGCAGGCGCCTGGTCGGCGGTTTCTACGCCTACGACAGTGTGCGTACCGTGCGCGAACTGGGGGTGGTCTGCCAGGGCGAAACCAATGCCGCCGGGCAAGTCAGTTGTGAACATCGCTTTGATCAGACGGGGCGCATCCGGCTGGTGATCGAAGCCGCCGATGACCAGGGGCGGGTGTCGGCCACCCAGACGCAGGTTTGGGTCACGGGCAGTGATGATCTCTGGTTCACGGCCGGCAACGATGATCGTATCGACATCATTCCCGCCCGTAAAACCTGGAAGCCGGGTGACGTGGCTGAATTTCAGGTGCGCATGCCCTTCAGGCGAGCGACCGCGCTGGTTGCGATTGAGCGTGAGGGCGTGCTGGAAACCCAGGTCGTCACGCTGAAAGCATCCGATCCGGTGATCCGGATTCCTGTGAAGCCCGAATGGGGGCCTAATGCCTACCTGTCGGTGCTGGCTGTGCGTGGCCGTGTGTACGACGTGCCCTGGCGCTCATTCCTGGAATGGGGCTATCAGGATCCCGGACTATGGTGGAACATGCACGAAGAGGGCCAGGGGGCCGCCCCGCAGCCCACCACCCTGGTGGATCTGGCCCGACCCTCCTACCGTTTTGGGCTTGCACCTTTTCAGGTGGACGATGAAACCGATGTGCTCAAGGTGACTGTGGGCACTGAACACACGGTTTATGCACCCGGACAGACCGTGCCCGTTGCGGTGCAGGTGAATCTGCCGGATGGCACCCCTGCAGCGGGTGCAACGATTGCTTTTGCTGCCGTGGATCAGGCGCTGCTGGAACTGTCGGGCAATACCACCTGGGCTGTGCTGCACGCCATGCGTCAGCCCCATGATTACGGGGTGGAAACGGCCACCGCCCAGTCGCAGGTGGTGGGGCGGCGCCATTTCGGGCGCAAGGCATTGCCGGCGGGTGGCGGTGGGGGCAAAAGCCCCACACGTGAACTGCTCGATACCTTGCTGGCCTGGTATCCGGACATTCAACTCGACGAGCAGGGTCGGGCAACCATCCCCCTGAAGCTGAATGATGCCATCACGGAATTCACCCTGGTTGCCATGGCCGATTACGGCGCGAACCGATTTGGCACGGGGCAAACCCGGCTGCGCAGTGTGCGTGATTTGCAGATTATTTCCGGGTTACCCGCGCTGGTGCGTGACGGCGACACTTGGCAAGCACAGGTTACGGTGCGCAATGCCAGTGCGCGTGCCATGCAGGTGCAGGTCAGTGCCCAACCCCAGTCGGGTGCCCACAGCAACGATGCGGGTGAGAACGTTGCCGCACTCGAACCCCGGTTACTTGAACTGGCCGCCGGTCAGGCCCAAACACTGTCCTGGACGGTGAAAATACCTGCGCAGCCGGTCGCTGGTTCGGGTTCTTCCGGGCAGGGCAGCGGCCGTTTACAGTGGGCAATTCGTGTTCATGAACTGGCTGTGGCTGATCAGGCATCCCGCCCGGCGGCCGAGGATGCCCTGGTCGTCACGCAAACCGTGATGCCTGCCGTGCCTGTGCGTGTTCAGCAAGCCAGCCTGGTGTCACTTGATCCCGCCCACGCATCAGCCCGCCTGACACTGGAACCGCCATCCGGGGCGCTTGCCGGCCCGGCAGGGGCAGTGCAAGGTGGCGTGCAGTTGCAGATCCAGCCCGCGCTGGCATCGGGCCTGGCGTCTGTTCGTCAGTGGTTCGAGTCCTACCCTTACACCTGCTTCGAACAGTTGGGGTCACGCGCATTGGGGCTTGAGTCACCGGCGCAATGGGATGCCTTGATGCAGCGTTTGCCCGATTACCTTGATCGTGACGGGCTGCTGGCGTATTTCCCCGGCGAGCGTCAGGGTAATGAAGTGCTTACCGCCTATGTGTTGTCTGTCACCGCACAGGCGGCTGCATTGAATCCGTCAGAGCAGCGTTTTGTCATTCCCGAAGCCTACCGCCGGCGCATGCTGGCGGGGTTGCTGGCCTTTGTCGAGGGGCGCATCGTGCGTCAGCGCTGGGCGCCCGAGCAGGATCTTGATACCCGCAAGCTGGCAGTGCTTGATGCTTTATCGCGCCATGGTCTTGCACGGCCCGTGCACTTTGACAGCCTGCATCTGGTGCTGCAGCGTATGCCCACAGTGGCGCTGATCGACTGGGTCTCCGTGCTGCAACGTGTGGCCGGTGTGCCGCAGGCTGCACACCACCAACAACAAGCCTTGCAGGTGCTGCGTTCGCGTCTGGTCAGTTCGGGAACCGGGGCGGTGTTTTCAGGCGATGCACTGAATCAGTCCTGGTGGCTGATGGCCGGTGCCGAGTCCAATCTGGCTCGTTTGATGTTGCTGGTGCGCGATGATCCGCAGTGGCGGGCTGACGTGCCGCTGCTGGCCCGCGGGCTGATCAGTCTGCAACAGCGGGGCGCATGGTCCACCACGACCGCCAACCTGTGGGGTGTGCTGGCCATTCAGGCCTACAGCCAGCGTTTTGAGTCACTAGCACCGTCCGGGGCGGTGGCCTGGTCGGTGTCTGGCCGTTCGGGGCTGATGCCTGTTGATGACAAGGCGTCCACCCTGATTCCCTGGTCGGGCCGTGCGCCTGCCGTCGTGCAGCTGCAGCGTCAAGGGCAGGGCACTGTCTGGGCCAGTGTGGAATCATTGGCTGCTGTGCCCGTGACTGCGCCTGTGCAGGCCGGTCTTGCCATGGAGCGTACCGTGGAGGCGGTCAGTCAGGCCGTTCCGGGTGTCTGGAGCCGGGGGGATATTTATCGGGTTCGTCTGAAACTGGTGTCGCGTGCGCCAGCCACCTGGCTGGTGATTGATGATCCGGTACCCGCCGGTGCCACCATTCTGGGTTCGGGTCTGGGGCGTGATTCCGCGCTGGCCCTTGCTGCACCGACGGACTCTGGCGCAACGGATGCCGGTTTTTCCGGTTTTGGTGGCCTACCCACCTATGTGGAGCGCCAGTTTGATGCCTTTCGGGCTTACTACGCCTTTGCACCGGCCGGTGAGCTTGTGCTGGAGTACACCGTGCGCCTGAATACCGAGGGTCAGTTCAACATGCCGGCCAGTCGGGCCCAGGTCATGTATAGCCCGGATATCCACGCCGAGTGGCCTAACGCTCCGCTGCGTGTGGGGCCGGCACCGTGAGGTTTTTTGTTCACCAGGCCGGTTCACTGGGGGTTCGGTGTCAGCGGAGCGTTTCGGGAGCCCGTCGGGTATACGGATTCTTTGGGGCCTTGAGCCTGTGCGGATTGCTTCTGATGCCCACGCAGCCATTCGCCCAGAGCCTGCCGGATTACCCTGCCGTTCGGGCGGCCCACAGACCCTCCAGCGTGCAAATCCTGGATCGTCAGGGCGTTGCGCTGGATCAGTTTCGTACCGATTTTCACCGCCGACGTGGCCAGTGGGTTGAACTGAATGCGATTTCGCCGGCCTTGCAACGTGCTGTCTTGTTATCAGAAGACCGGCATTTCCATGAGCACGCAGGGGTTGACTGGTCGGCCATTGCGGCGGCCGGCTGGGGACAACTGGTTTCCGGAACCTCGCGCGGCGCTTCCACACTCAGCATGCAACTGGCGGGTATGCTCGACACGTCCCTGGCGCCCGGGGCCGGGGGGCGCAGCGTACTCCAGAAAGTTGACCAGATCCTGCAGGCGCGCGCACTGGAGGCGCGCTGGAGCAAAGACCAGATTCTGGAGGCCTACCTGAATTTGACGCCCTTTCGGGGGGAACTGGTGGGGGTAAATGCGGTGTCACGGGTTTTGTTTCGCAAGCATCCTTCAGGCCTGAATGCGCCGGAGGCGGCGCTGGCGGCAGCACTGCTCAGGGGGCCCAATGCCCCTGCTCCCGTTCTTGAGCGTCGCGCCTGCGAGGTGTTGCTGGCCATGGGCAGCAGTGCGCAGTGCAGCGCATTGCGCAGTCTGGTCAGTCTGGCCGTGCAGCGCACCGGTGCTTCCTGGGCTGATGCGCCGGGCGATGCACCGCACGTGGCTGGCCTGTTGCGTTCGCTAGGATACACGCTGCCACCGTCTGGCGTGGTGCGTGTCAGTCTGGATGCTGGCCTGCAGCGCCAGGCACAGGCTTCTTTGCAGCGTCAACTGGCCGTGTTGACACGCGCTAACGTCAACGATGGGGCGATTGTGGTGCTGGACAACCGGACGGGGCAGGTGCTGGCTTATGTGGGGTCATCGGGGGACTATTCATCCGCACACCGTGTGGACCATGCCCGTGCATTGCGTCAGGCTGGATCCACCCTCAAGCCGTTTTTGTATGCCCAAGCCATTGAGCAGGAGCGCCTCACGGCGGCTTCGTTGATCCATGACAGCCCGTTGGGTTTGCCGGGCGGTGGCGGGATTTATCAGCCACGCAATTACGATGAGCATTTTTCAGGCTGGGTCAGTACACGTACGGCATTGGCTTCGTCCCTGAATATTCCTGCGGTTCGTACGCTGGTTCAGGTGACCCCGGATGCATTTGCCGCACGTCTGGTTCAGCTGGGCTTGCCGTTGACCCGTGAGGGTGAATTTTACGGTTACAGCCTGGCGCTCGGCAGTGCAGATGTCACGCTTTTGTCGCTCACCAACGCCTATCGAACCTTGGCCAATCTGGGTGAACATGGGCCAGTGACGGTTTTGCCGGATAACGAGCCGTCGGTCGGCAATGCGCATGGTTCCGGGCTTTTGGGTGGCCGTGCCCCAAAACCTTCAGGGACAACGCAACAGGTCTTTGATGCCGGTGCTGCGTGGATTATTGGTCACATACTGGCCGACCGCCTGGCCCGTAGCCCGGCCTTTGGTCTGGACAGCCCCTTGTCAACACCGTTCTGGAGTGCAGTCAAGACAGGGACCAGCAAGGACATGCGTGACAATTGGTGTGTGGGGTGGTCGCGGTTCTACACCGTGGGGGTCTGGGTGGGTAACAGCCAGGGTGCCAGCATGCAAAATGTGTCAGGTGTGTCCGGTGCCTGCCCGGTCTGGCATGAACTGATGCAGTCCATGCAGGGGCGTTTGACTGGTGGTGCTGCTGGTGCTTCACCTGGTGCCGCTGATGAAGCTGGTTCTGCTGCCAGTGCGCACGCCTTTGCCGGCGCGCCATTGCCCCCTGTGAATGTGAGCGCGCGTATCGTTTCCTACCAACCTGTGCTTGAGGCTTCGCGTCAGGAATTTTTTCTGGGGGATACCGCTCAGGATTTGTTCGTGCTGGAAACCGGGGGTAGTCTGATTGCAGAAGGTCCACAGGCAAGTTGGCCTTTTGAACCGTGTTGCTCGGGTCCGCCAGCGGCTATGCTGCGTATTGCCAGTCCTCTGGACGGCACAGTCTATGCGCTTGACCCGGATATTCCAGTCAGCAGTCAGCATCTGTGGCTCCGAGCGCGCGGTGATCGGGCAGGGCAGGCCGTATGGCGTGTGAATGGTCGGATTATAGGGCAGGGAGATCAAGTGTGGCAGCCTGTCCCGGGGCGTCACGCCATTGAATTGATCAATACGGAAGGTGAGGTGCTGGATCGTGTTGTGGTGCAGGTGCGCGGATGATCCCGTGCGAAGCAGGGGGATCTTCCACGACGCAAACACCCTAAGGTTCAGTAAGGTCAATGCTGAACCTTAGGGTGTTGTCAGGGGGATTGCAGTGAAAGGCCGATCAACCAACCACGACATTGGTGATGTTTTCATCAACCAGTACGGTGGCCTCCCCCATGACGTATTTGGCGTATCCAACCCCGTCCAGAACGATATTCGAGACAAACGAACCGCCCATCATGACCACTTGGTCTGAATTGTCGCCTGCGACGATCAGGGTGTTCGAGGGATCATCGGTCATTGACAGGACAGCTGATTCAGTCAACGTCAAAACGGACCCACTCTTGGCCGCGTCATCGCCAAGACTGACTTGTTCGATACCTGAAATATTTGCGCCTGGTGTCAGGTTAATTCCGTTATCGAGTGCAAGCGTATCGAAACCTGTGCCACCCTCAATGTAGGTGAAGTCTGTTCCCTTGATCACAATGGTGTCGTCACCGGCACCTGCATCGATGAAGTCGGCACCGTTCCCATCAATGATCAGATCGTTGCCGCCTTCGCCATACAAGGTGTCATTGCCTGCACCGCCGCTGATCAGGTCACTTCCTTCGCCGCCATAAACCGTATCGTTGTCACCATAGGCATAGATTCGGTCATTGCCTGCTGTACCGGTCAACGTATCCGTGCTGGTGCTGCCTTCGATAACACTGGAGTCAGTTCCGAGCAGCGTTTGCAAGGCGCTTAGATCTGCCAGATTGCCCAGCGAATCTGATGCACTCAGGCCGGCACTGTCGGTTGCGGTAATTGTGGTGGCATCCAGTATGGCTGCCTGCAAGTCCAGACTTAGTCCAAGCAGGCTGGCGCCGTTGTCAAATTTGACGGTCGCCAGAAGCTCGTTGATGGCGAGGTTGTCGATATTGCCACCCCCGATGGCGGAAATGGTCAGCACTGACGAGGGCGCAACAAGGCCGAGCAGGCCGGCATCGTTATCAACAACGAACTGCAAGCCAAGCTCTGCCGCGAGTTGGCTGGACGCGGTGAGTTCAAGCGGTTGCAGGTTGATATCGAGCAACGGGCGATATGCCACCGTGACGGTTTCAAGATTGCCGTTCGGGTCAACCGCCGTCAGATCCTGATTGCTAAGATCTATGACAGACAAGGCTTCAACACCGAGCAGGCCCAGCAATGCCTGATTATCGGCCTGCACAATGGGCGCCACATTCCCTTCGACGGGTGGGGGCGCTGTTGCACCGGTGCTGTCAAAAATTACTTGTGTCGTCGCGCTGTCACCATCGCTGTCGGTGATGGTTGCGTTAACGGTGGTTGTACCTCCCAGCAGGTTGGTGGTGGAGGTCGCTGCATCGACGATCAGATTGCCGTGAGCGAGCAGTTGCGAGATGACGTCAAAGTCTGTGGCGTTGCTCTGGACCAGGTTGACGTTGTTGAACGTAATGATCTGGTCGACCTGGGCAGGGTCGTAACCACCCACGAAATTGCCGTCAGTGCTGATGTAGAGCACGGTATTGGTGCCGTCAAAACTGAAGTGCAGGAAACGGGTCAGGTTGCCGGGGTCGCTACCTAGTGTGCCTTCGCCTTGCAACAGGCTGCTCAGGTCGATCAGATCACCGCCTGCGGCAACATGGCTGGCATTGAAATCTGTGATGGTGTCTGTAACTGCAGTGGCTACGCCAGCTACTGCACTTTCGTCACCCGCTTCCCACATAAAGACGTCGCTGCCGGTACCGCCAGTCAGGGAATCATTGCCTGCGCCTCCGATCAACACGTCATTGCCATCGCCGCCGAACAGCGCATCGTTGCCAGCACCGCCGCGCAAGAGGTCAGCTCCCCCGGCGGCATTGAGCACGTCATCACCAGCGTAGCCATACATGCGGTCAGACCCTTCAGTACCAGCCAAGGTGTCATTTGAGCTGGTGCCAAGATCAAGGTAAGCCGGTGGAGAGGCGCTGAGCAAGCCAAGGTCAAGCACGTTTGAGTTGGAAACCGTATGCGACAAGTCGGTCGTATCGGTTGCCGTAATCCTTACGGTCGACAGTAACCCGATATTCAGCAAACTGGTGTTGAAATAAACGGAACCCAGGAATTCGTTGATGCGTTGATTGTCGATGGGGCCACCGTCGATCGACGAGATGGTGATTTCGGCGACTAAATCAAGCCCCTCCATTTTGTTCGTGTTGTCGAAAGTCAGCCCCAGTTCGTTGGCCATCGTCAAGCCACCGGCCACTTCAAAGCCGGCGCCAGTGCTAATGCTGAGGGCAGTTATGCGAATTGTGACTGACTTGATGTTGTTGTTGACATCCGTTGCTGAAAACAGCTGTGATTGAGCGAAATCAATCAGGTTGAGTGCATCGACACCGATCAGCCCTAACAGGCTGCCAGCCGCTAATTGCACAACCGGTGGTGTTGCCGTTTCCGCGCTGATCAAAGGCGAACTGGAAATGCTGTACGTGTAGTGACCCGTGTCCATGTCGATGACAAAGGTCTCACCCTTGACCGTACGCAGGGTCAGGTCTTTTGAAGGAGCATCATACGAGTAGTCGTAAACAAGGTCAGATGCGCCACTTTGAGTGACTGTATTTGCCGCAGGGTCATAGGTCAGGTAATACCCGTCGATACTGATTTTCGTGACGGCGCTGCCGTCTGCGCCTTCAGCAACAATCAGTTCTCCTGATCCTGATGCAGGTAGTGTCCCCAGTTCATAAAGAGTGACACTGGAAGCAACCGGCATGTCGTCTTCAACATTGACGGTCAGGGTACCAGTACCTGTGGCACCTTCGCTGTCTGTGACGGTAAGGCCGAAGTTCAGCGGTAGGACGTCTTCCACACCTGCCGTGGCGTGGTCCAGAGGTGCACTCAGGGTGACGGCATAGGCCCCTGCCGTATTTAGTGTGACGGTGGCAACAGTCGTGGCTCCAGCCGTACCCGTTAATGTGTAGATACCGTTTCCTGCATCGTACGAGCCATTCCATGTGACTGGTGTGCCGTTTGAACTGATATCGGCTGGCGCCGTTACGGACACTGAGGTAATGGTGTTGTCAGGATCAGTAAGGGTTATGGTGCCAGAGCGAGTGGTTTCGTTCGTTGTGTCACTCGGGCTTCCGATGGCGTCGGGGTTACCGCCAGTCAGGCCTTCTTCGGAAACAGAAGTCACTGCTGATGTGACAACTGGAGCCTGGTTGATCACGACATTTTGTGTTGCGCTGGCAGTGTTGCCCACTGAATCGGTCACAGTGGCGGTGACCGGGTAGGTGCCGGCGGCCAAGGTGGTGCCGCTCAGGTCGAGGGTCCAGTTGCCTGAACCGTCGACGGACAGGAAGCCATCGCCGACGGTGTAGGTGGTGGCATTGGCGGCGACCGTCAGGGTGTTGTTGTCAGCCAAGTCGACGGTGCCATTGATGATGAGCGTCTGATCGTTGGTGGTGAAATCACCGGGTGTGCCTGTGTCGTCCGAGATGCTCGTGATGGCGACCGTGCTGCTGTTGGCATTGTTATCAGCAGTGGTATCGATGATTGCGTTGTCGGTGCCCTCGCTCGAGGTGTTACCGAGTTGATCGACCAGTACCGCCGTCACAGTGAGGGTGGCGCCTTCGGCGGGTGCGGCAAACGTGGTGCTGACAAAGCCGTTGGTCAGGTCGGTGCTGGTCAGGACCACGTCGTTCGTGGTGGTGCCATCGCTGACGCGGATGGTATCACCGGCGACGCTGCCGGCGGGCAGATCGATGCGGACATCGACATTGCCGGACAGTTCGGTGCTGCTGATGACGCCATCATTGTTGCTGTCTTCGGTGATGGTGACCAGCGGGGCAGCCCCGGAAGTGCCTGCGAGGGTGTCCAGCGTGGCACTGTCGGAGCCTGTGGCGGAGGTGTTACCGAGTTGATCAACCAGTACTGCCGTCACGTTGAGGGTGGCGCCTTCGGCCGGTGCGGTAAACGTGGTGCTGACAAAGCCGTTGGTGAGGTCGGTGCTGTTCAGGACCAGGTCGTTCGTGGTGGTGCCATCACTGACGCGGATGGTGTCACCGGCGACGCTGCCGGCGGGCAGATCAACCCGCACATCGACCAGGCCACTGAGTTCGCTGCTGCTGATGAAGGCATCGTTATTGGCATCCTCGGTGATGGTGACCACCGGGGCGGCCCCGGTGGTGCCTGCCAGGGTGTCGATGACCAGGGTGCCGGTATCGGTGCCGGTGTTGC
>JAAYGT010000017.1 GCA_012727555.1 Alcaligenaceae bacterium
CACTCGCGACATGCTGCAATTCTATGCAAAAGCCCTTCAAGAGGCCCGCGCACAGAAAAACCCGATCACCCGCATGCTCGTCACACGCAGTGCCATTCAGGGAATCCAGGGCCTTGAAGCCGATATTCTGCCTGCCGTGTATGTACATGAACTGACCCAGGCAGCCCGTGAACACCACTCGGAAGCGATCAGCAGCCACTGGACGCGTACGCATTCAACAGGGCTGGCAACTCTGGCAGCAGCACAGCCGCCCTGGATGCAGGCGGCAGAACAGGCCGAACGTCTGGCCAGACACACCAGCCTGCCTGGTCTTGCCAGGGAACTGGCTGGCCTTGCCATGGGGTGTTCCGGCATTGCCCGTGCAGTGGTGCTGTTCACTCACGAAAACGTGCTTCACGTATTTGCAGACAGCCTGGTGCCAGACACAGTGCATGCAACGGGCATTTCGTGCCCTGTGCACGACTGGCCCGCCCCCCTGCCCCGGGACACCATCGAGCGTGTCTATACCTGTTCGCTCGACGACGAACGCCCCCATGATGACGAGGTACGGGTTTATCAGCCCATCCGCGGTCACGATACACTGTACGGCGTGCTCTACCTGGAACGAACACCTGAAAAAAACCTGCCTGATCAACGGCCTGTGCTGGCGTTCCTGGCCCAGCAAACAGGGCTGGCTTGCCGGACCTTGCAGCTGAGGCAGGAACTCGGCTGGTCCACAAGGAACCGCCAGTCCATTGAACAAAAAATCCAGAATGCCGATACTGAAATTGCCATGCGACGCGGGCTTGAAGAGCGTCTTAAAACCCTGCTCAATACCGACCCTCTAACAGAACTTCCAAACCGGCGCGCATTTTTTGACTATCTGGCGGCGCGTTCAGCCGATTTGTCCGTAACGCAAAACATACCCTACAGCGTCCTGATGATCGACATCGATCACTTCAAACAGATCAACGATATTCATGGACACGCGATGGGTGATCTTGTGCTGCGCCATCTGGCCGGCATTTTCAGGCAAATTCTCAGAAAAGACGAACTGCCGGCACGTCTGGGGGGTGAAGAATTCGCACTGATCCTGCCTGACACACCGGCACCGGCCGCCGGGCAGATCGCAAGCCGCCTGTGCGATGCGGTCAGGAGCAGCCCGATCAGGCATGACGGGCACATTCTGCACTTCACGATCAGTGTAGGGCTCGCTCAGCATCAGCCGCATGAATGCACGCTGGAAAGCACCCTGAAACGTGCGGATCAGGCCCTGTACAGCGCGAAGGCCAATGGCCGGGATCAATTATGCTGGAGCACGTGAAAGCGACGTTACACCCTTGACCTGATGAGCGGCTGCAACGGTTGGGTGGAAGGTTCCTGGTTCGTTGAGGTCAACGATCGAGCATCTGCAGGAATTTTTCGTCAGCCGCCGATAATCGCCCCTGTTCCCGTGCCTTGAGGATAAGATCAGGCCGGCGCTGCGCGGTCAGTTTCAGTGACTGCTCGCGCCGCCAGCGTTCGATATTGGCATGGTGCCCGGACAACAAGGGTTCGGGTACACGCTCCCCCTGGTACTCTTCCGGCCGTGTGTAATGCGGGCTGTCGAGCAAACCTGCCAGGGTCTCGTGAAAGGAATCCTGCAAGGCGGAATCTGCTGTATTCAAAACACCGGGCAACAGACGCACCGTGCTGTCGATGATCGCCATGGCGGCCAGTTCCCCCCCCGAAAGAACGAAGTCGCCGATGGAAAGCTCGTGAGTGACACAACGATCAATGAAGCGCTGATCCACCCCTTCGTAGCGACCACATACGACAATGGCACCGGGCCCATCGGCCAGTTCCTGTGCCACCGATTGATCAAAACGCCGGCCCGTCGGGCTCATGAGGATAACGGATGGCGTCGCTTCGGCCCGGGCCTGGCCTGCCGCCGCCACCGCGTGTTCCAGGGGTTCAGCCAGCATGACCATGCCCGGCCCCCCACCGTAGGGGCGGTCATCAACCGTGCGATGAACATCGTGAGTGAAGTCGCGAGGATTCCATACCTGCAGTTGCCAACGCTGCTGCCGGTGGGCACGCCCCGTGACGCCGACATCGCGGACAGCGCCGAACATGTCGGGGAACAGTGAGATGACGTCGAAACGCATGCCGGATCAGAGTTCGACAGGCCAATTGCTGTCGAGCCGGCGTGCTGCAAGATCGACCGTATGGACGTGGGCTTTCACGAACGGGACCAAAACATGCTGCAACTGACCTTTGGGCGAAAGCACGGGCTGAAAGCCACCCTGATCTGACACATTGCCACGCTCGACATGCAGGACGGCATGGGCACCATTGTCGGAGACTTCGCGTACCAGACCGATGAGTTCGGACACCCCGTTATTCTGGCCGTAGAGTGAACAACCGACCAGGTCAACCCAGTAGTATTCATCGTCGTCGGCCTGGGGAAACTGGCTTCGAGGAACCCAGATGGTGAACCCCTTGAACGTTTCGGCCCGATTGCGATCAGCAAGGCCTTGCAGCTGGGCTACAACCGTACTGCCCTGGGGCCGGCTGGCCTGTACGGAAAAAGGTGCCAATGACACGGAAAGCCCGGTTTCCAGAGAGGAACCGGGCTCTTTGAGCCACCACTGACGTGCACTGAGCAATGCGGCTCCGCCGGTCGCGTGGGGCTGAACTTTCAGCCAGCCGCGGATGCCATAGGCACCCGTCACCCGACCCAGTTCGACAAGGTCGTGGGGTACCTGATGTTCCATGACGCGATGGATCAGGCAGCAGCCTTGGCGGAAAATTCCTTGACCAGACGGGCAACGGCAGGCGACAACTGGGCGCCGTTGTTTGTCCAGTATTCAACACGGTCGAGGGCAATGCGCAGGTTATCCTGGCCTTCGCCGCCAACGGGGTTGTAAAAGCCCACGCGCTCAATGAAGCGGCCATCGCGACGGTTGCGCGAATCAGCTGCTACAACGTTATAAAACGGACGCTTCTTCGAGCCACCACGGGCAAGACGAATCACAACCATTGGTAATCCTTTGAAAATACTGTGAAAAACACATGATTCTAGCAGTTTTAGAGTTGCCTTAGCAATTACAAAAGCGCCAAAACCAGTAAATGATGATTAAAAAAGCAACACTGACAACAGGCCGGGCCACATGCGATTTGGCCTGTTGAACCCATACCGGCAGCCAACAGGCCACCAGGGCATTTAACGGCGCTGTATCCAGTGCAGAAGGGCATCACCCTGAGACAACTGGACCAGCAACGCATTGCCGGTTTGACGGGCAAAGGCCTGGAAGTCACGTTCAGCATGCGTGTCGGTTGTAATGACCTTGAGCACCTGACCACTTTCAAGCTGGGCCAGGGCTTTCTTGGCCCGCAAGATAGGCAGCGGGCATTTCAGACCGCTTGCATCGACTTCAAGGTGAGCCATCGGCACAGCTGGAGCGGAGGATCCGGCTTCTGCTGTGCCCGGTGAAGAAACACGTAACGGGGAATCAGACATAGGCGTTAAAGGAAAAACGGACGGCGGGATCAGGATGCAAGGCGTTCCTGCACCCACGCCTGAACAGACTGAATGGCCCCCGGCAGACCAGCCGGATCAGTGCCACCGCCCATGGCCATGTCGGGACGACCACCGCCCTTGCCACCCACCTGGGCTGCAACCATGGCCAGAAGGTCTCCGGCTTTGACTTTTGCGGTGAGATCAGGAGTAACACCAGCCACAAGACTGACCTTGCCCTCGGAGATGGTTGCCAGGAGCACAACAGCCGATTTCAGTTTATCTTTGAGCTGGTCGGCCATACCACGCAGGGCTTTGGGATCAGCGCCCGGTACCGCAGCCGCCAGCAAACGCACATTACCCGCCAGATTGATGGCCTTGGCAGCAAGGTCGTTACCCGCCGAGGCTGCCAGCTTGCTCTTGAGCTGATCGAGCTCGCGCTCGAGGGACTTCACTTGCCCCTGCACCAGACCAATACGCTCGACCAGTTCGGAGGGTTGGGTTTTCAGTGCAGAGGCTGCCTGCTGCAGGCAGCCTTGCGTTGCCTGGGCCCAGCGCAAGGCATTCATTCCCGTGATGGCTTCGACACGGCGCACACCCGCCGCGACACCACCTTCGGAGATGATCTTGAACAAACCGATATCACCCGTGCGCGCAACGTGGGTACCACCACACAATTCGCGCGAAAAACCGATGTCGAGCACGCGAACTGTATCACCGTATTTTTCACCGAACAGTGCCACAGCGCCGCCCTGCACGGCTTCATCGTAGCTCATGTGGTTTGCATGGACATCGTGGTTGGCCAGAACCTGGGCATTGACAATGGCCTCGACGTGTTCGATCTGGACAGGCGTGAGCGCTGCATCGTGTGCAAAATCGAAACGGGTTTTTTCGGGATCGACCAGGGATCCACGCTGCTGCACGTGATCGCCCAGCACCTGACGCAAGGCCTTGTGCATAAGGTGTGTTGCCGAGTGATTACGTATGGTGTTGGCCCTGCGTTCGGTATCGACGCCGGCCTGAACCAGATCACCCACACTGAGCATGCCTTCCGACACCTGACCATGATGCCCAAAAACCCGGCTCTGGATCTTCTGGGTGTCGAGCACGAGGAAACGCCCGGATGCCGACGCCAGCACACCGGCATCGCCCACCTGACCACCGGATTCAGCATAAAACGGTGTATTGTCGAGGACCACAATGGCATCCTGACCAGCCGACACCGACTGAACGGGCGAACCCTGCACATAAAGTGCCGTTATGCGCGCTTCGGTCTGAAGACGGTCGTAACCATGGAAAACGGTTTCCTGGCCCGAATAGACCAGATCTTCTGCGGCCTTGAATTTACCTGCAGCCCGCGCCTGCTGACGCTGATGCTGCATGGCAGACTCAAAACCGTCGTGATCAACCTGAACATCACGTTCGCGACAGATGTCGGCCGTGAGATCAACGGGAAAGCCATACGTGTCGTACAGGGTGAAGAGTGTCTGGCCATCGAGCGTGCCCTTGGCGGGAATGGCTGCCAGTGCCGCTTCCAGAATTTTCATGCCATTTTCAAGGGTTTCGCTGAAGCGTTCTTCTTCCTGCCGCAGTACCTGTTCGACCCGCGCCTGCTGGGCAGCCAGTTCGGGATATGCCGGCCCCATTTGCTGGACCAGATCGGCTACCAGACGATGAAAGAAGGGTTTGGTCTGACCCAGTTTGTGGCCATGGCGCAAGGCGCGACGCACGATGCGGCGCAGCACGTAGCCGCGACCTTCATTGCCGGGTATGACACCATCGACAATTAGGAAACTGCAGGCACGAATGTGGTCGGCAATGACCTTGAGTGAATTGTTGTCGGTATCTGTACAACCCGTTTCGCGGGCAGCCGCCGTGATCAATGCCTGAAAAAGGTCGATCTGGTAGTTGGAGTGCACATGCTGCAAGACGGCGGCAATGCGCTCAAGCCCCATACCGGTATCGACACACGGCTTGGGCAGGCGCGGCATATTGCCCTGGGCATCGCGATCGAACTGCATGAACACCAGGTTCCAGATTTCAATGTAGCGGTCACCGTCTTCGTCGGGCGACCCGGGCGGCCCGCCCCAGACATCGGGACCATGATCATAGAAAATTTCCGAACATGGGCCGCACGGGCCAGTGTCGGCCATTTGCCAGAAGTTGTCGGACGCGTAACGCGCGCCTTTGTTATCGCCAATGCGAATAATGCGTTCGGGAGGCACACCGACTTCATTGGCCCAGATTTCGTACGCTTCGTCGTCTTCCTGATAAACCGTGACCCACAGTTTTTCGGCGGGCAATTGATACACGGTGGTGAGCAGTTCCCAGGCGTGGCTGATGGCTTCACGCTTGAAGTAGTCACCGAAACTGAAATTGCCCAGCATTTCGAAAAACGTATGGTGGCGCGCGGTGTACCCTACATTTTCAAGATCGTTGTGTTTACCCCCCGCACGCACGCAACGCTGCGACGATGTGGCACGCACGTACGGGCGTGTTTCCTTGCCGGTGAATACGTCCTTGAATTGCACCATACCCGAGTTGGTGAAGAGCAGCGTGGGATCGTTTCCTGGCACCAGCGAGGACGATGGAACGATCTGATGCCCCTTCGATTCAAAGAAAGAAAGAAACTTTTGACGTATTTCGGAGGTTTTCATTGCGAAAAAACACGGTTATAGGTTGGCTGTCGATTATAGAGGTACTTCGGCGGGCGGGCTATGCACCATGAACGGCAAAGGCCCGGCAGGGCACCGCAAGGCTGTTGTGCCCCCCGCACGCCCCCGAGCAAAGTGTTGTAAAACTGCGTCAACACAACCCGGCACATCGGAATCCAGAGACCAGCCCCCTTCGGTTCAGACTGACAGGCGCTCCGTTATCAGGGCACACATAAAAAACCTTGCGTACGACCTTCAGGCCAGGCCTGGGGACCGCTGTCACTGATCTGCACCATGGCCGCTCCCACAGGGCATGAGCAATCACCCGTTACCGGGTTGGCCGTTGACAAGCCCTGACTGGATGAACAATCGTGAAACTGATTCATGGAAAAGCCGCCGGGATGCTGAGCAGCCACGGGCGCCCAAAACCCGTCCCGGCACACAAGCAACGATGCATCGAACGACGAAACCAGATCGCCCGGTGTTGAACACGCTGTTCCGGCCACCTGTTTGCGCTGCAGTCGCAACGCGCCTTGAACCTGAACATGACTGGCCACACTGAAGGTGCCCTGCACAGAGGCATCCCCCTGAAAATCCGGATTGCGAGGATCACCCAGGCGCAAAAAATGACTGGTGGACACTTGTTCACTGGTCAGTGCAACAAGGGGGGTTCCTGGTGCAAGAGCAGGCCCCGCCCATGGTGGATTTGCAAAACTGAAGGCAGGCCCGCGAATACGGCCTGGATCCAGCGGCTGAACCGCCCCGCCCCAACCTTCTGTGGCCATCAACCACTGAGCAACACGGCTTTCGTCAACACGAAGGCTCGCCCCTTGCAGGTAGGGTTGCCGGGCGTGCAGAACAACATGCACCCGGCAGTCCGGCGAAGGGCATACACCTTGACGAAATAGCCGGATGACCGCCCCGCCGGGCAGGGCAGACTCCGGGAAAGTGGCAGGCAAAAAACCAGCTGTACGCAACTGGGCAAGGGTCGGTTCAGACCAATCCGGAAAACCCGAGACCACCAAAGCGTCAGAACCGGCAGCCACGGCAATATCCTGCTCGTGCCGTGACAGAAAGCCTTTCAATGCGCCGCGCACGGCCAGCGCCCAGGCCGCGTCGTTGCCGACAGCGGCATCGTGCATGCGCTGCACCATGGCGTGCACGCCCCAGACCGCCAGCAGGGTCACCAGCACCGTGGCTAAAAGCAGTTCGAACAGGGCAAATCCTTGCTGGCGAGTCATGTTGACAACCTCCCGGGACACGCTATTGATCGCTGGACAGATCCGCTTTCAGCCTGCTGTAAAGACAAAGGTGTTGACACTGCCTTTGTCACACCCTGCCTCTGCCGCCATGGCTGAATAGGCTTGCGAAGCACTTTTAAGCGTGACCTCCGTCCCGGAGTCAGGCTGTACAGAGATACTTCGTGCGACACGCTGGAGTACCGATGCAATGCCAGGACACGCAGCGTCACTGACCTTCGATAAGCTGACACTGAATTGCTTACCTGCGCCTACAGGCGCAACCACAACATTACCCTCCGCACCCAAGCCATGGGCAACTACAGTTGAAGCACCGGATCCGGAAACTGAAAAAATACTGGCATCCCCCAGCACATTCGCCAGATTCACCGTATCAATGCCTGCATACGGCGTCGCAGATCCGCCCGAGGCGTTGACCTGAGTCAGAACGATAAAACGGGCCAACGCCTCGCCCACTTTGGGCACCCTGTTTTCAACGACATAATTGTTGATCGCGGGAATTGCAATGATCGCCAGAAGCAGAATGATGGCGGAAACAATGGAAACCTCGATCAGGGAAAAGCCCCGCTGCGCGGGATCGTGCACACGCACTGCCGGCGTGGCATCCCCGAGGGGGGTCGGACCGGCGCCCCCAGGCGCCTCACGCGCCGTTTGCGATCCCGTGCACCACGCGTGCCGCGAAGTGTTGATGGGGAGGTTGATCAAGCCCATGGGGCGTGTTGATACCAGACATGATTCACGCATTGCAGTCTCCAGAAATAAGCCGTCAGCGGCTTGCATAAAAAATCATCAGCGCACGCCTGAGCTCG
>JAAYGT010000133.1 GCA_012727555.1 Alcaligenaceae bacterium
ACGCAAGGCAACGACGTAGTCGTAGGTACGACCATCGCCCATGACGCCGACCGATTTGACCGGCAAAAACACCGCAAAGGCCTGCGAGGTAAGGTCGTACCACGATTTACCGCTGACGGGATCAATGATTTTACGCAGTTCTTCGATAAAAATGGCGTCGGCACGGCGCAGGAGATCGGCATATTCCTGTTTGACTTCACCCAGAATACGCACCCCCAAACCCGGGCCCGGGAACGGGTGACGGTACACCATGGCAGGTGGCAAGCCAAGGGCCACACCCAGACTGCGCACTTCGTCTTTGAAGAGTTCACGCAGCGGTTCGAGCAACTTCAAATTCAGGGTATCGGGCAGACCACCAACATTGTGATGCGACTTGATGGCAACGGCCTTGCCGGTTTTGGCACCGGCCGATTCAATGACATCGGGGTAGATGGTACCCTGGGCCAGCCAGCGGGCATTGGACAACTTGGCGGCTTCAGCCTGGAAGACTTCGACAAATTCACGACCAATGATCTTGCGCTTGGCCTCGGGATCGGAAACACCGGCCAACTTGCCCATGAACTGCTCGGTGGCATCAACGTGAATGACACGGATACCAAAGTGATCGGCGAAGGTTTCCATGACCTGCTGGGCTTCGTTCAGGCGCAGCAGGCCGTGATCGACGAACACGCAGGTAAGCTGGTCACCGATGGCTTTGTGAATGAGGGCGGCAGCCACCGAGGAATCGACACCGCCCGAAAGACCCAGAATGACCTCGTCGGTGCCGACCTGGGCGCGAATGGCCGCCACGGCTTCTTCGACGTAGTCGGGCATGTTCCAGTCGCCGGCGCAGCCGCAGATTTCACGCACGAAACGCGACAACATGGCCTGCCCCTGCGCGGTGTGCGTGACTTCAGGGTGGAACTGCACGGCATAAAAGCCACGCGATTCATCGGCCATACCGGCAATGGGGCACGAAGGGGTAGAGGCCATGAGAACAAAGCCGGGCGGCAAAGCGGTGACCTTGTCACCGTGCGACATCCAGACCTGCAGCATGCCGTGGCCTTCGGGCGTGGTGAAATCGCTGATGCCATCGAGCAAACGTGTATGACCGTGGGCACGTACTTCGGCGTAGCCAAATTCACGCTGATCAGACCATTCAACCTTGCCACCCAACTGGGCGGCCATGGACTGCATGCCATAACAGATGCCCAACACCGGCACACCCAGTTCAAAGACACTGGACGGCACCTTCAGTGATTCTTCAGCATAGGCCGAGGCATGGCTGCCTGAAAGAATGATGCCTTTCAGGCCCTGCTGTTCACGAATGAATTCATTGGAGACATCGCCGGGATGAATTTCGCAGTACACACCTGCTTCGCGAACGCGGCGGGCAATGAGCTGGGTAACCTGTGAACCGTAATCAAGAATGAGGATACGCTGGTGCATGGCAAAAAGAGGACCTGGGCAGTAAGTGCGGGTAATCCGTTAATGTAACTTATCGCGCGTGTTTCTGCTGGCCTGGGTCATCGCGGACGGGTTAAAGTGTTGGGCTCAAAAGGAACTCAACGCATGCATTCGCCCAAAAACGCATCGACCTTCTGGCTTGCCCTTGCCGGCCTTGTCGCTTTGGCCATCGCCCAGGGTATCGGACGTTTTGCGTTCACGCCGTTGTTGCCCGTCATGCAAAACGATGCGGGGCTCAGTCTGGAAGACGGCGCACTTCTTGCCAGCGCCAACTACCTGGGCTACCTGGCGGGTGCCCTGGTGGTAACGGCACGGGCATCGCAGCCACCTGTCCGTTTACTGGCCACGGGCCTGCTGCTTGTTCTGGTTTCTACGGGCCTGATGGGGCTTTCAGAACACTATGCCTTGTGGCTGGTATGGCGTTTTCTGGCCGGCCTGGGCAGTGCCTGGGTTCTGGTCTCTACTGCCGCCCTGTGCATGGCACGCCTGAACGCAGCCGGATCAGGGCACCGCACCGGCATTGTTTTTGCCGGGGTTGGCGTGGGCATCTGTTCAGCGGGTCTGCTGTGCCTGGTGCTCGCCACACAGGGCATGGTTTCAAAAGATATCTGGCTGACTTTAGCTGCAGTTTCGTGTGC
>JAAYGT010000018.1 GCA_012727555.1 Alcaligenaceae bacterium
GCCGGCAAGAAACAACGTGTCCGTGCGATTCACGCGAAGATCGCCAATCGTCGCAAGGATGCCCTTCATAAACTGAGCACCCAACTGGTCAAACAGTATGGTGCGCTCTTTGTTGGCGGCGTAAACGTGTCGGCCCTTGCAAAAACACGGATGGCAAAATCTGTGTACGATGCGGGCTGGGGCGCGTTTAGAACCATGCTTCAGTATAAAAGCGATTGCGCTGGCGTATGGTTCGAAGAAGTCAACGAAGCCTATTCATCCCAAACCTGCTCTGCGTGCGGTGCGCGCAGCGGCCCAAAAGGTATCGCAGGTCTTGGAATAAGAGAATGGCAGTGCAGCGTGTGTGAAACGGTCCATGACCGTGACATCAACGCAGCCAGGAACATTCTCGCGCTCGGGCATGAGCGTCTCGCAGGAGGAATCCTCGTCCTTTAGGGCGAGGAGGATGTCAACACGACTATGAAGGTCTGGCGCTTAACCCGGACGAGCAACCGCGTCTTGTGCGTGATCTGGGCGACACCCAATACATGATTCTTCGCAATCATGGGCTGCTCACCATCGGGCAAAGCCCTGCCGAGGCTTTTCATGCCATGCACCGGCTTGAAGCTGCCTGCATGGTACAGGTATGTGCCCAGGCTGGCGGTGAGCTGAGTCCCATTCCAGCTGATGTCATGGAACGAGCACATATCGAGTCTCGTGCTGACCGTGCTTACAAGGCCGCACTGGCCTGGCCAGGCCTGTTGCGTCGGTTGGATCGCCGCAACCTTGGCTATAACCTTTAGCGCGGCAGGTATAGAAAAACAGTCGATTCAGTGTCAATAACTTCCCGGTTTTGTTTTCTCAGGTTTGCTGATTTGTTCAGGTCCGGGCGGGGGGCGCGAAGTTGCGGATGCTTGAACACGCCGAACACGGTGTGTCCGACGGGGGGTTAAAGGGACCTGCTGTCTGAGCCTGGTCGATCCACTGGATCGGCCGGGCGAGTTCAGGGCCCGCCCCCGTCGGTCGCACGTGAGAGGGAAGCCCGTAGGGCCGTGTGATGCATCCGCAACTTCGCGCCCCCCGCCCGGACCGGTTCAAGAACAATAGCTGCTGCAAGAGAGCAGAGCTTGTTAAGAACAACCGTCTTGGCAAGAAGCTGGCACTGCAAAAGAGTGCCATTTGCCAGGTATGAAAAGATTACTCAGTTGCCCCCCAGGGCCTTCAGCAGTCCACGCACACTTTCCACGCGCTTGGTCAGGTTCGCCCCGTCCTTCAATTCCATTTTCAGTTTGTCCTGCCCGGCCAGTTTAATGTCGCGGCGCTCCTGCACCAGTTGAATGATGCGCAGTGGATCAATGGCGGGTTTCGCTGAAAACTGCACTGTCACACTGTTTTCATGGGCATCAATTTTCAGCACGCCAAGTGGTTCCGCCATCAGTCGCAGCCGATGCGTGGCCAGCAAGGTCTGGGCCGCTTCAGGCAGTTTGCCGTAGCGGTCGATCAGGGCCTCTTGTGTCTGGATCAGGTCATCGGCATAGCGTGCGTGCGACAGTTTTTTGTAGAACCCCAGACGCGCATGCACATCCGGGCAGTAGTCGGAGGGCAATAACGCGGGTGCATGAAGATTGACCTCGCACTGCGCGTTGAAAGGTGATTCCAGATCGGGTTCTTCGCCGGATCGCAGCGCCTTCACCGCCGCGTTCAGCATATCGGAATACATTGAAAAACCTACTTCCTGAATGTTGCCCGATTGTGATTCACCCAGTATTTCACCGGTTCCCCGGATTTCAAGGTCGTGCATGGCCAGGAAAAAGCCGGCACCCAGTTCTTCCATGGCCTGGATGGCTTCGAGACGTTTTTTCGCATTGGCCGTGATGGCGTCTTCACCCGGTGTGAGCAGATAGGCATACGCCTGGTGATGCGAGCGCCCGACGCGACCACGCAATTGGTGCAACTGGGCCAGACCTAGGCGATCGGCCCGGTGAATGACGATGGTATTGGCGGTGGGCACGTCGATACCGGTTTCAATGATGGTTGTGCACAGCAGTACGTTGTAGCGCTGGTGGTAGAAGCCTTTCATCACTTCTTCCAGTTCACGTTCAGGCATCTGGCCATGGGCTACCGCAATACGTGCTTCTGGCACCAGTTCTTCCAGACGGGCACGACGGTTATCGATGGTGTCCACTTCGTTGTGCAGGAAGTACACCTGACCGCCCCGTTTCAGTTCGCGCAGCAATGCTTCGCGGATGGTGCTGCCGTCTTCGCGCCGTACAAAAGTCTTGATGGCAAGACGTTTCTGGGGGGCTGTGGCAATCACGGAAAAATCACGGATGCCTTCAAGCGACATGCCCAGAGTACGTGGAATGGGTGTGGCCGTCAGGGTCAGGATATCGACTTCGGCACGCAACGATTTGAGTGCCTCCTTCTGGCGAACGCCGAAACGGTGTTCTTCATCGATGATGACCAGACCCAGGCGCTTGAACTGGACGTCTTTGGAAAGGATTTTGTGGGTGCCGATCACAATATCCACTTGACCTTCATTCAAACCCTTGATGGCCGCCGTTACTTCTTTGGCCGACCGAAAGCGGGAGAGTTCCACGATCCTCACGGGCCAGTCGGCAAAGCGGTCGGTGAAGGTCTGTGCGTGCTGCTCGGCCAGCAGTGTGGTGGGGCACAGCACCGCCACCTGTTTTCCGTTCATCACAGCCACAAAGGCCGCACGCAATGCGACCTCGGTTTTTCCGAAACCGACATCACCACAGACCAGACGGTCCATCGGGCGGCCCGATGTCATGTCGTTGATCACGGCCTGGATGGCGGCAGCCTGGTCAGGGGTTTCTTCGAATCCGAAGCCTTCGGCAAAGGCCTGGTAGTCAGATGGGGGCAGGGTGAACTGGAAGCCTTCACGTGCAGCTCGCTGGGCGTACAGTGCCAGCAGTTCGGCGGCCGCATCGCGCACCTGGCGTGCTGCCTTGCGGCGCGCTTTTTCCCACTGGCCAGACCCCAGTTGATGCAAAGGGGCATGTTCAGGGTCGGCGCCACTGTAGCGTGAAATGACATGCAACTGCGATACGGGTACGTAGAGAGTGCTGCCGTTGGCGTATTCCAGGTAGAGAAATTCCATCGGGCCCTCGCCCAGATCCATCTCGCGCAGACCGCAATAACGACCAATACCATGCTGCGCGTGGACCACCGGATCGCCTTCACGCAGTTCTGACAGGTCGCGTACCATGGCGTCGACATCGCTGCTGCGTTCCTGACTGCGACGACCCCGACGCACGCTGCGTCCCTGGGTGGGGTACAGGTCGGCTTCGGTCAGCAGAGTGCACTGCAGCGAGGGCAACTGAAACCCTTGGGACAGCGGTGCAACCACCAGCACAAACGCACCTGATGTGTTCAGGGCATCTGCCAGCGTATCGGCAACGGTGTCAGGGGCCAGATGGTGTTCGGCCAGCATCTCGGCCAGGGTTTCACGCCGTCCGGCGGAATCGGCACATAAAATGACTTTGCCCGGTCGTTGTGCGATCAGCAGCCGTAGCGCGTGCAGTGGGTCTTCGGCGCGTCGGTTCACGGCCACAGGCTGCGAGGGCGTGATATCGGGGTGTGTGCCATCCGGTACCAGCGCCAGACGCGGAAAGTGCTTCAGGTGTGTGAACAGCGCTTCTTCGTTCAGAAACAACTGATCCGGAGGAAGAACCGGCCGCTCCCGGTCGCCACGCAGAAACTGGTAGCGGCCTGCGGTGTCCTGATTGAAGGCGTGGATGGCGTTGTGAATGTCGCCCAGGGTGACGGTAATGGCCTGTGCGGGCAGGTAGTCGAACAGTGTGGCCGTTTCTTCGAAAAAGAGTGGCAGGTAGTATTCAACACCGGCAAACGCGATGCCGCTGCCGATGTCCCGGTAGGGCAAGGCGCGTGACGGGTCGCCCTCGAACACTTCACGAAATCGCGCCCTGAAGTTGTTGCGGGCGGGTTCGTCCATGGGGAATTCGCGGCCGGGCAGCAACTGTATCTCCTTGACCGGATACAGGCTGCGTTGGGTGTCAACGTCAAAGCTGCGAATGCTTTCGATTTCGTTGTCGAACAGGTCGATACGGTAAGGTAATACCGAACCCATCGGGAAGAGATCAATCAAGCCGCCACGAATACAGAATTCACCCGGTGCGCTGACCTGGGTGACATGGGTGTAATTGGCCAGAATCAGTTGCTGGCGCAGTGCGTCTTCGTTCAGCGTATCGCCTTGCCGGAATGAAAACGTGTAGGCGGCCAGAAACGCCGGGGGAGCCAGACGGTACAGGGCCGTGGTTACCGGTACCAGCAGAACATCGACCGTCGATTGCATCAGGGCATGCAGCGTGCGCAGGCGTTCCGAGATGAGATCCTGGTGCGGCGAGAAGCTGTCGTAGGGCAGTGTTTCCCAGTCGGGCAGCAGTCGGGTACGCAGGTCAGGCGCAAACAGACCGATTTCATCGAGCAGGCGTTGGGCTGCAAGTGGTTCTGCACACAGCACGACCACAGGCCGTTTGGCCTGCAGTGCAAAGTGCGCCAGGTACCAGGCATCACCCGAACCGGGCGGAGTGGGGATGGCGTGGCGCTGGCCTGTTTTCAGGGCGGAAAGAACACTGGGCAGAGAGGGCAGGGTCAAGGTGGTCACGCCAATACGTCATTCAAGCGGCTCATTATAAAATGCCTCACCATGAATACAGAATTGATTGCCCTCGTGCCGGCAGCAGGGATCGGGTCACGGGCTTTGCGGTCCGGCCAGACGGCTTCTTTGCCCAAACAGTATCAGCTGCTCAATGGCGAGCCTATGCTGCGCCATGCCGTGCGGGCGCTGTTGGCTGATCCCCGCATCGCCCAAGTCAGGGTGGTCGTGGCGGCCAATGATCCCTGGGCCGACGCCGCGTTGCAGGGGCTGGCACGTTGTGTGGTTCGATCATGCGGTGGGCCCTCGCGTGCACATACCGTGCTGGCGGGGCTGCTCGATGCCGCATTGCCTGCTGATGCCTGGGTGCTCGTTCACGATGCAGCACGTCCCGGTTTGCCACGTCAGGCGCTGAACCGTCTTGTTTCCGCATGCCTGGGGCATCCGGTGGGTGGTTTGCTGGCCATGCCGGTGCCCGACACCGTGAAACGCCAGCAACCACCAGGGTTGGTCAGCGCTGAGCCCAGGGCCAGCGCTTTTGCGCAGGTTCAGGGAACCATTGATCGCACGGGGCTCTGGCTGGCCCAGACACCACAAATGTTCCGTGCCGGTGCTCTATGCGCCGCCTTGCAGCAGGCGGGTCCGGACCATCCCATGCTGACCGATGAGGCTTCTGCCATGGAACTGGCCGGATACCATCCTCTGCTGGTTCCGGGGTCCGCACGCAATTTCAAGGTGACCTGGCCTGATGACTTTGAATTGATGCAGCATTGGCTGGCCTTGCCCGGTTAGTCAGCCAGGGGGTCGGTGCCGTACCGGTGCTTCTACGTTCTGATCGCTCCTGGCACACTTGGCCGGTGTGCCATTTTTCAAGGAAAAAAACCATGCGTTTTCCGTTTCGTGTTGGGCAAGGGTTTGATGTGCACGCATTGGTGCCTGATCGACCCCTGATTATCGGTGGGGTGCGCATCGCACATACCCATGGCCTCAAGGGGCATTCAGATGCCGATGTGCTGCTTCATGCGGTCACGGATGCCATTCTGGGGGCCGCCGCGCTTGGTGATATCGGTCGGCATTTTCCCGACACGGATCCGGCCTGGCGAGGGGCCGACAGTCGTCATTTGCTTCGGGTGGCTTATCAGAAGGTAAAGGATTCAGGCTGGCAGGTTGTGAACGTTGATGCCACGGTGCATGCACAGGCTCCCAAAATAGGCCCCCATGCCGCCGCCATGGTGGCCAATATCGCTGCCGATCTTGACGTAACCCCCGATTGTGTCAATGTGAAAGCCAAGACCAACGAAGGCCTGGGTCATCTGGGCCGTTCCGAGGGGATTGCTGCAACGGTCGTTGCACTGCTTGCCCGCAAGGGCGAATGAGGTGCGCTGCCTGAGTTCACGGGGCAAGCCTTGTGTGTGATCAGACGACGGGTGGCGGCAGATCACGATTGCGCATTTTGGCAATTTCAATGCGTGCAATCAAACCGCCTGACGGGCGCGGGGCAAGCGTCAGTTTGCCGCCCGCCTGAGCCAGTAGTCGTTCAACAATGGCCAGTCCAAGACCTGCCCCGCTGACGCCGGTGCGGGCCGTTTCCCCGCGTGAAAAAGGGCGCAGGAGACGTTCAATGTCACTTTCTGCGATACCCATACCGCGGTCTTTCACCTCAACCACCAGCACGTTGCCTTGTTGCTTGGCGATCAGGTCGATGCGCGGGATACCATCATGGGGCGAACGCCCGTAGCGTCGTGCGTTTTCAATGAGATTGCTGACAATGCGGCGCAGATTCTGGGGGTTGATGCGGGCATGCAGACCGGGTGCAATGTCGGCACTCAGTTTGCCGCCTGCCGCCTCGGTGTGCATGCGTTCACGCTCATACAGTTCGGTCAGTACGCTGGTTATTTCAACGACCTGGGTGGGGAGTGCGCCAGGCGGGCGGGCGTATTCCATGAGCTGGCCGATCGTGTGGTCAATCTGTGCCAGATCACCGTCAATGGCCTGACGGGCTTCTTCGTTCATCTGGCTCAGTTCGATCTCCAGGCGCATGCGTGCAAGGGGGGTGCGCAGATCATGCGAGATGCCGGCCAGCATGAGCTCCCGGTCGGCCTCGGTTTGACGGATATCGCGTGCCATGCGATTGAAGGCGGTATTCATTTCACGAATCTCGGCCGGGCCTTCTTCCTCAAGGGGGCTGGGCGTTTCACCCCGTGCCAGTTGCCGCGCGACATCACTGATACGGGCAAGCGGCCTGTTGATGAACCGTGCGCTGATACCGGCACCGATCAGGGCCAGCAGCAGTGCTGTCAGACCCCAGCTCAGCCATTCGGCGCCGGTCGTAAGGCCCAGTTGCTCGCGGTCAAGCGCCAGCCAGAGGGCGTGATTGTGCATGTCGAAACTGACCCAGACGCCGGGCATGTGATTCACGCTCCAGAGTATCTGGGTTTCCTGGCCCAGCCGTGCCTTGATTTCCCGGGCAACGGTATTCCAGTAACCCGAGTCAGGCAGGGGTTCGAGTGTGTCGTCGGGTGAGCGGGGAAGAACCCGCAGACTGTCTTTGGTCGCCAGGTCGAGGAGCAGGTCGGGACGCATGGCCTCGGTGGCGTAAATGAGCGCTGAGCGTGTGATGCTGACCGTGGTCGTGACACGCTGGGCCATTTCGCGGGCGCGTGGTACTTCTTCCATGCTGAAAAAGACCTGCACCCAGGCGAACAGGCTAACCAGCATAAGCCCGAAAATCAAAGCAAACGAGCGACCGAACAGCCCGAGCTTCGAGTGAAGATGGAAAGTTGGGAGCTTCAAGGGCATGTACCGGCAAAGTTGCTGGTAACCGGAGACAACGGCCCGCAGGCCGCTACCCGGTTACCCGGTGCCCGGTGTCAGGTTCCGCCGTCGGGTACGAAAACGTAGCCCAGGCCCCAGACCGTTTGAATGAACACCGGTTTTGACGGGTTGGGTTCGATCAGCTTGCGCAGCCGCGATATCTGGACATCGAGGCTGCGATCGAATGCCTCGTATTCACGCCCCCTGGCCAGTTCCATGAGTTTGTCGCGCGAGAGCGGGACTTTCGGGTGGCGCGCAAACACCTTCAGAACAGAAAACTCGCCGGTTGTGATGGGAATGACTTCGTTGTTGCGCATCAGGGTGCGCGTGGAAAGATTGAGCACATAAGGACCGAATTCGATGGATTCGTTTTCCTGGCTGGGCGCGCCGGGGTGCTCTTCCGTTCCCCGGCGTCGCAGAATGGCATTGACGCGTGCCAGCAGTTCGCGTGGATTGAACGGTTTGGACAGGTAGTCGTCGGCGCCCATTTCCAGGCCCACGATGCGGTCGATCTCTTCGGCCTTGGCTGTGAGCATGATGATGGGCGTGTTGTCGTGATTGCCACGCAAACGGCGACAGATCGAGAGCCCGTCTTCGCCCGGCAACATGAGGTCGAGAACGAGAAGGTCGAAGTGTTCGCGTTGCCAGAGTTTGGTCATTTCCTTGCCGTCTTCGGCAACGAAAACATTGAAACCCTGTTCGGACAAATACCGACGCAGAAGATCACGAAGCCTGGGGTCGTCATCGACCACAAGGATCTTGCGGGCTTGGGGTTGTGCTTGTGTATTCATGGCGACAAATGTAACAGGGTGGAGGGAGTCCGTACAGGGTCAGATAGCAAGATATTACACATTTCCTATGAATTTATTGCGTTTTATGATTGTACGGACAGGTTCAATGCTTGTGCGCCCGCCAGACGCCTTAAAACAGGTCGCATCGAATGACCTGGCCAGAGGTTAAAATGGCGGACATGACTACTCATATTCTTGCCCTTGAAACGTCGTCGCATGTATGTGGTGTTGCTCTGTTGAGCCACTCGGCTGAAGGCGTACGCCTTTTTGCCGACCAGCACGATGCAACTGCCGAGCATGCCGAGCGACTGTTGCCGATGGTTGATCATGTGCTGGCCCAGGCGGGCGTTGCACGCAACAACCTCGCGGCCGTTGCATTCGGGCAGGGTCCGGGCGGCTTTACCGGCCTTCGGGTGGCATGCGGGGTTGCGCAAGGCATTGCATTTGGCTTGGGTCTTCCCGTTCTGCCTGTTGACTCACTGATGGCCGCCGCGACGCAAGATGTCGTAGTGCAATCTATTGCAACAGATTCTACACCCTCCTTTGATCGTGTGCGAGTCCTTGTTCAAGATGCTCGCATGAACGAGGTTTATCTGGGGGTCTACCGCAGCGAACCAGGGCAGTCGGGCTGGGTCACCGAGCAGCCTCCTTTGCTGGTGGCCGTGTCTGATCTCCCTCTGTGGCTCCAGCGGTTTCAGGCTGATTTTATCCGTCACCGGCCAGGCGTCACCCTTGAAATCCTGGGTGATGCCCTGGCCGCATTTCCCGATCTGTCTGCGCAATTGCATGATGTATCAGGTATTGTGATCGGTGCATCCGCCGTTCGTGCCACGGCTTCTGCGGTTGCCTGGCTCGGGTGGCAGCACTGGCAGCACGGTCGCTCAATACCCCCTGATCGTGCAGCGCCGCTTTATGTGCGTGACAAAATTGCGTTCACTACCCAAGAGCGCGCTCTGGGGCAGGGGGGGAATCCGCGGGCGATGCCGCTCTCCACCATCGAGCCCATGACCCCTGATCACCTTGAGCAAGTCGCGCTGATCGAACAGCGAGTGCAGGTTTTCCCCTGGACGCGCGGCAATTTTGCCGATGCGCTGCGCGCCGGTTACCCGGCCTGGGTCATTCAGTCCGGTGGCCATGTGCAGGGGTTTTATGTCCTTATGTGTGCCCCCGATGTTGCGCATTTGCTGGTCATTGCCACTGATCCAGACATGCAGCGCAAGGGGCTGGGCAGTCGTTTGTTGGCGCACTGCATCGACCAAACCCGTGCACACGGGCTTGCATCACTGATCCTTGAGGTCAGGCCTTCCAACACCGCTGCGCTTGCTTTTTACCATCGCCACGGTTTTGATCGGCTTTCTGTGCGCAAGGGGTATTACCCTGCAGCCGATGGCGGGCGTGAAGATGCCTGTGTTTTGCAAAAGACGGTTGTATGAATCCGGAATCCGGCACAGTGCTTCCTGATGCGGCGACTCTGCACGTACAGCCTGTGGCAGATTGGCCTTTGCCCTCCGCGCTTCAGCGAGCCTGGCTGTCTGAACTCGGTCTCGACAAGCGTCTGTTCACACGGCAATCCGGTGCTCCCGGCATTGCCGGCGCGCCGGCAGGTTTTCCGGCTGCAACAGCAACGGCTACAGCCCGTGGCCCGCACACCACACCCGATGCACACGGAAACGTTCCGGGGCCTGTGCCATCGCCAGCCCAGGCACATTCACCGAATCATCGTACTGCGGTGGCCCAGGCCTTGCAGGTCCTTGCCCGGGGTCGTGCCAGCAAGCCACCCGTTGGGGATCAGCATCCGGCCCAGGCGTTTTCAGGGTCTGCGGTGCAGCCGGGAGCGTTGGCAACCACCGCCTTGCCCGAGCCTGCTGCCGACAAAGGGGCTGTGCCTGCGTTGCCGGGTTCGCTGGTCGAACTGTCCGCGCATGCTGCCGTCTGTACCCGATGCGCCCTGCATCAGTCTCGTGGCAAGGTTGTGTTTGGCGAGGGCCAGGAAGAGCCTGACTGGCTGATCGTCGGCGAGGCGCCCGATGCCGTCGATGATCGCGCGGGTCGTCCGTTCCAGGGCAAGGCTGGACAATTGCTGGACGCCATGCTCCAGGCTGTGGGGGTTGATCGTTCACGCAGCGTTTACATGACCCATCTGGTGAAGTGTCGGCCCTTGGGTAATCGTCCGCCCGAGCCTGACGCGATCGAGGCCTGTTCGGTTTTTTTGCGGGCCCAGATCAGTGCAGTGCGCCCTCGTGGCATCCTTGCCCTTGGGCAGGTGGCAGCCGCCCTGCTGACCGAACGTACAGAGCCCCTTGATACGCTCAGGGAGCAGCTGCTTTCGTATGCAATGGCTGATGGCCAGTCTGTGCCTTTGGTTGTGACCTACCACCCGGCTTCATTGTTGTTGCGCCCGCAGTTCAAGCCTCTGGCCTGGCGCGATCTGCAGGCACTGCGCACTCAGTGATGCAAGGCCTGGCCATGACCATGCTGGCCAATCATGTCGTCAAGGCGCGGGTTGGCCCGATGATTCAGTGTATTCCAGCGGATGAACACCAGCATCAGCCCGGCAACCAGCAGACCGAAAAAGACGATGATGGCATTGATCGGCAGACCCAGCCACAGCAGCAGGCTGTAGATACCCAGCATAAGCAGTATGTTCAGTTGCTCGTTGAAATTCTGTACGGCAATCGAGTGGCCCGCCGACAAAAGAACGTGGCCGCGGTGCTGCAGCATGGCGTTCATGGGAACCACAAAAAAACCGGACATGCAGCCGATCAGCATGAGCACAGAATAGACCGCCCAGGTTTCACGCACAAAAATCATGAGCATGACTGCAAAGCCCATGGTAACGCCAACAGGCAAGACGCTCAGGGCTTTTTTCAGGGGGACACGACCGGCCAGGATGGAACCGAAAATTGTACCCAGAGCCGCGACCCCCATTAATATGGAGGCTTGGTCCAGTCGGTAGCCCAGCTGTTGTGCACCCCACTCAATGACGATGAACTGAAGTGTGGCTCCGGCACCCCAGAACAGGGTGGTAACTGCCAGCGAGATTTGTCCGAGTTTGTCGGACCACAAAATGCGTACATAGCCTGCAAATTCGCGTACCAGTTTCACGGGGTTGCGTTTCTGGGGCGGGTAGCGCACGTGGGTCAGGGGAATGAGCAGATTCGTGATCGCTGCCAGAAAGTACACCACGCCGATCATCAGAATGGCCGCTTCGGCACGGTTGTCGACCAAGGTGCTGATCCAGTCGTGCGCAAGCAGTGTGTGCGATACCGTGGGGCTGATCAGTATGCCGCCGACCACGGTGCCTACAATGATGGAAAGCACGGTGAGGCCTTCGATCCAGCTGTTGCCCTTCACCAGCATTTCGGGGGGCAGCATTTCCGTGACGATGCCGTATTTTGCAGGCGAGTAGGCTGCAGCGCCAATGCCGACCAGAGCATAGGCCAGAAAAATGAGGACCAGTTGATGTTCGGTGGCCAGACCAAAGCTGCCGTAACAGAACATGAGTGCACAGCCGGCGATTTTGACGGCGTTGGTCATGAACATGACCTTGCCCTTGGGGAACGCATCGGCAAAGGCGCCTACAAAAGCCGCCAGTACCACGTACGCCAAAGCGAACCACCATTTCATCATGGGGGCCATCCAGTCGGGACCGTGCAGATCGGCAATGAGTGCAATTGCTGCAATCAGCAGGGCGTTATCGGCCACAGACGAAAGCGCCTGTGCGATCATGACCAGGTAGAAGCCTTTTTTCAACGTACGCTTTCCGGAAAGTGGTTGGCAGGACTGTATGCGCGGTTCAATGCGAAGGGGCAGCAAATAATACCGTAATTTCCCCGTTTTACCGTTACGTTTTGATCCGTTTTTTCAGGATGCCCCGGCGGGTGCGTTATCATACAGGCCCGTCCTCCGTGTGCCGGTTTTATTTTTTCGTCTTTCATTGTGCGTTTAACCCAGATCAAGCTTGCGGGCTTCAAGTCGTTCGTGGAGCCCACGGTCATTCCCACGCCCAGCCAGTTGGTTGGTGTGGTTGGTCCTAACGGGTGCGGAAAATCGAACATCATCGATGCTGTTCGTTGGGTGCTGGGCGAGTCAAAAGCGTCTGAATTGCGTGGCGAATCCATGCAAGACGTCATTTTCAATGGATCCGGGCAACGCAAACCAGCGGCGCGTGCGTCTGTCGAGCTTGTCTTTGATAATGCGCAGGGGCGTGCAACCGGACAATGGAGCACCTACGCTGAAATTTCCGTACGACGTATTCTTACGCGCGATGGCACCAGCAGCTACCTGATCAACAACCAGCAAGTACGGCGTCGCGATATCCACGACATTTTTCTTGGTACTGGTCTGGGGGCACGTGGGTATGCCATCATCGGCCAGGGCATGATCAATCGTCTGATCGAGGCGCGTCCTGAAGAATTGCGCGTATTTCTCGAAGAGGCTGCCGGGGTGTCGCGCTACAAAGAGCGCCGCCGCGAAACGGAAAATCGTCTTGAAGACACCCGTGAAAATCTGCTTCGACTTGACGACATACTGCGCGAACTTGAAGCGCAGCTTGAAAAGCTCGAAGCCCAGGCTGAAGTTGCCCGACACTACCGTGAACTGCAGGCCGATGGCGAACGTAAACAGCATGCACTGTGGTTGCTGCGTGAGCAGCAGGCGCGTCAGGATCAAAGCACACGGTTTCTGGCCATTGAACAGGCCCAGACCGAACTCGAGGGCGCAGTTGCCCGTTTGCGTGCAGGCGAGTCTGCCCTTGAAACACGTCGCCAGGCGCATTACGCAGCCGGTGACGCCGTGCATGCTGCCCAGGCTCGCGTCTACGAGGCCGGTGCTCTGGTCAGTCGCCTTGAAGCGGAAATCCGCCATGTGGCCGATTCCCGAAACCGTGTTCAGGTTCGTCGTGATCAGTTGCACGCCCAATTGAGTGAATGGCAGGAGCAGCAGGCACATTGCAGTGCACAGAAAGAAGAGGTGCTGGGCGACATCGAAGAGGCTGCTGCCCGTCTTGAAGTTCTGCACGGACAGCTGGAACAGGTACAGTCCGGTTTGCCTGATTACGATCAGCAAGTGCGTCAGTCTGCCCAGGAACGCGAGCAATTGCGGGTCACGCTTGCGCGCCTTGAACAGGAGCTGGCGCTGGTTGCCCAGAGCCAGCGTGATGCGGATCGTCAGATTCAGGCCTTGCAGCTGCGTCGTGAGCGCATTGACCAGGAGCACAAAGGGCTTAATGTGCCCGACCCCATCGACCTGCGTCGGCTTGAAGGCGAGGCGGCCAGCGCACGCGAATTGCTGCAGCAGGCGCACCAGCAGCTGACACAGGCCGAGGCACGTCTGCCGGTCTGTGATCATGAGCGTACCCTGGCTGCCCAGGCACTTCGCCGGGCCTCCGATGAGGCAGCCCGCCTTGAGGCCCGTCTGAGTGCGCTGGTGAAACTCCAGGAGGATGTTCAGAAAAAGGGCAGTCTTCAGCCCTGGTTGAAAGAGCAGGGGCTGGATACTTTGTCGCGGCTCTGGCAAAAGGTGCACATTGAGTCCGGGTGGGAAACCGCGCTGGAGGCGGTGCTGCGCGAGCGTCTGACCGGGATTGAGGTCAGATCGCTGGACCATGTAACTGCCCTTGCCGCTCATGCTCCCCCTGCACGGCTTGCGTTTTACCAGTTGCCGGTTCCCGGGCCCGCACAGCCCGGGAGCCTTGATCTTGAACCCCTGATGGCAAAGCTGCGCATGGCCGATCCCGAGTTGCGTGCCGTTTTGTCCGGCTGGTTGCACGATGTCTATGTGGTGCCCGATCTGGTCCGTGCGCTGGCACTGCGGGAACAATTGCCCCCCTGGGCTTTGTTGGTGGTTTCCCAAGGACACTGCATTGATCGTCACGGGGTCAGGTTCTACGCCCCCGATTCCGAGCAGGCAGGTTTGCTGGCACGCCAGCAGGACATCGAAAACCTGCGTCGTGAACTCAAGGCCCACCAGCTGATTGCCGACCAGGCACAAACCGATGCTTCTCGTGCAGACGCCGCCTGGCAGCAGGCCAGTTCGGCTGTCATACCGGCGCGCCAGCGTGTTTCCGAACTTACTCAGCGTTTGCATACGGCCGAACTCGAACAGACTCGCATGGTCCAGTTGGCCGAACAGGCCGGCGACCGTGCCGCACGTTTGCAGGAAGACCTCGCCGATCTCAATCACCAGATCGAAACCCTGAGTGCAACCCGGCACGATGCCGAAATGCGCTTTGAATCGCTTGACGAGCAGGTGGGCCAGTACCAGATGCAGGTCGAAGACGCCTTGCAGGCTGCCGAAGCCCTGGCTGAAAAAGCCAATGCGGTGCGTCAGCAGGTGCGCGATCTGGAGCGCTCTGTGCAGGAAGCCGAGTTTGCCGAACGGACCCTGCGTGCCCGCTTGTCCGAACTTGATCGTACACGCGATCTGGCCATCGAGCAGGCCCGTCGCGCACAGGTCGAGCTTGACGGTCTTCAGGGGGAGCTTTTTGAACTGGATGCGTCGGCAGCCCAGGCAGGCCTCCAGGAGGCTCTTGAGGAACGCGCCCGGCACGAAGAGGCGCTGTCGTTGGCTCGGCAGAGCCTTGATCAGCTCACGGCTTCGCTCAAACAGGCAGACGAGGAAAGGCTGGAACTGGAACGCTCGATTGAGCCGCTGCGTGCACGCATTACTGAACTGCAGTTGCAAGAGCAAGCCAGTCGTCTGTCGGTCGAGCAGTATTCCGAACAGCTTGATGCGCACCAGGTGGATCGGGCTGCCTTGCAGGCCTGGCTGGCACAGGCGCCTGCCGAATGGGGCAAGGCAAGCTGGTTGCAGTCCGAGGTACAGCGTGTTTCAAGGGCCATTGAAGCCTTGGGTCCGGTGAACCTGGCCGCGCTCGACGAGCTGAATACAGCGCGTGAGCGCAAGGGTTTTCTGGATGCACAGCACACCGACCTGACCACGGCAATCCAGACCCTTGAAGATGCCATTCGAAAAATTGATCGCGAAACCCGCGAACTGCTCCAGTCAACCTTCAATACGGTGAATCAGCACTTTGGCGAACTTTTTCCGCGTCTGTTTGGCGGAGGCGAGGCCAGACTGATCATTACAGGCGATGAAATTCTTGATGCCGGTGTGCAGGTCATGGCTCAGCCGCCAGGCAAGCGTAACAGCACCATCCACTTGCTGTCAGGGGGGGAAAAAGCCCTGACAGCGACCGCGCTGGTTTTTGCGTTATTCAAGCTCAATCCTGCACCGTTCTGCCTGCTCGACGAAGTTGACGCACCGCTTGATGACGCCAACACCGAGCGCTATGCGAATCTGGTGCGTAGCATGAGCGACCAAACCCAGTTTCTGTTCATTTCGCACAATAAAATAGCCATGCAGATGGCACGGCAACTTGTCGGGGTTACCATGCAGGAACAAGGTGTGTCGCGTATAGTGGCTGTTGATATTGATGCAGCGTTGCATATGGCCCAGACATAATGCGCGCGAACCCGTTTATGCACAAAAACATGACCTTCACCAGGCTTGGGGCTGTTCGAAGTTTTCACGAGGCTGAACATGAGTGACCTACAGATTAGTATGATTTTGCTCGGTATTCTTTTGATACTGGTTGTCGTCATGTTCAACTGGTGGCAAGACCGTCGCATCCGGCGGAAAATGCAGGATCACTTTCCCGAGCGCGAACACGATCCCCTCATGGGAACGGCCGCTGCCGAGGTCGCCCGTCGTGAACCGGGTTTTGGCCTGCACGTCATGCCTGACCCCGGTCTGGCCGAAGAACAGGTCGATACCGATGACCCGGATGAAGCCGATCCAGCCACCGAGGCAGTGATTGATATCCGCTTTCCGCAGCCTGTCGAGGCAATCCAGCTTTATCCTGCCCTTGAGGCCTTGCAGCGTATTGGCACCAAACCGGTTCGTCTCTTTGCTGAGTCCGAAAGTGGTCGACACCGTTCGGTATTGCGCACAGGCGAAGCCTATACGGCATTGCATCTTGCCATTTTGCTGGCTAACCGCAGTGGCGCCATCACCGACATCGAATGGTCGCGTTTCTGGACGCTTGCCCAGGAACTCGCCGGTAAGTTCGATGCATCGGTTGAAGGGCCCGAGCAAAGTCAGGTCCTGTTTCGTGCTGTTGAGCTCGACACTCAGTGCGCCGCCCTTGATGCGCAGGTTGGTCTGGCGCTTCAGTTGCGCGAGCCCGTCCCCGTTGCCGATGTTTCCAGGGTCTTGAAGGATGTCGGGTTTCTTTCCTACCAGCATCAGTTGTCCTGGATGTCCGATGCAGGTCAACCACGCTTTTCAGCCTTGTTCGATGGCCAGCCAGCCTTGGCTTTCCAGGCAGAAACAGTTGCACGTATCGACCTTCTCATCGATCTTCCGAATAGCCCGCCCGACGACCAGGCGTTCAGCCGCATGGCCACGGTTGGCCGCGATCTTGCCCGCCGCCTGGGTGGCCGCCTGCTCGACGATCAAGGCAATCCGGTCGCCGAACAAACTGATCAAACCATCGATAAACAGTTGCATGCGCTTTATCTGCAGCTGGAGCAGGCGGGCTTCATGGCGGGCGAGCCGCGCACGTGCAGGGTGTTTTCGTGATGCAGGCTGTTTCGGCCGGGGTCACCGACCGTCTGGAACACCTGCGCCGGGTGTTGGCTGATCACGATTACCATTATTACGTGCTTGATGCACCGCTTGTGTCGGATGCCGAATACGATCAGCTCATGCGTGAGCTCATTGATCTTGAGGCCCTCCACCCCGAACTGGTTACACCTGAATCGCCCACTCAGCGTGTGGGTGGTGCCCCTTTGCCGGGTTTTGATACTGTTCGGCACAGTGTACCCATGCGCTCCCTTGGCAACGCCTTCGAACCTGACGATGTTCACGCCTTCGACAAGCGTGTTGCCGATACGTTGCTCGATGCCGGGTTGCTCAAACCGGGGCAGCAGGTCGACTACGCGGTTGAACTGAAGTTCGATGGTCTGGCAGTCAGTTTGCGCTACGAATACGGCGTTCTTGTGCAGGCTGCCACCCGCGGCGATGGTCAAACCGGCGAAGACATCACGGCCAACATGCGAACGCTTCGTTCCGTGCCGCTGGCCTTGCGTCCCGGTGCCCCCGATCTCCTCGAAGTCAGAGGCGAGGTTCTGATGCATCGCGCCGATTTTGAGCGGCTCAATCATGCTCAGGCCAAGCGTGGCGACAAACAATTCGTCAACCCCCGCAATGCGGCTGCCGGTAGTTTGCGCCAGCTCGATCCCCGTATTACGGCCACGCGTCCCCTGCGTTTTTTTGCTTACGGATGGGGGCTCGTGCAGGGGGCCAAAGGCGGCGCCGCAGCGGCTCAAACCGACCTTTTCGATCCATCCCCCGATCTGCTCTCGTTGCCGTGTGATACCCATGCGGCCATGCTCAATTGGTTGCAGTCTCTGGGTTTGCCGGTTGATCCACGCCATGACATCGTGCAAGGGGGGAATGGGCTTCTGGCGTATTACAACCGTATGGCACTTGAACGCCCCGGATTGCCGTTTGATATCGATGGTGTGGTCTATAAAGTGAATGCGCTGGCGGCTCAGTCGGTGCTGGGCTACGTAGCCCGCGCACCCCGTTTCGCGGTTGCGCACAAGTTTCCTGCCCAAGAGGTCACCACCCGTCTGGTCGGTATCGATGTCCAGGTCGGGCGCACCGGAGCAATCACCCCGGTTGCACGACTCGAACCTGTATTTGTGGGCGGAGTCACTGTCACCAATGCCACGTTGCATAACGAAGACGAAATCCGCCGGAAGGATCTCCGCATTGGTGATCGCGTCATCGTCCGTCGTGCCGGTGACGTCATTCCCGAAGTGGTTGGGCCAGTACCCGAGGTCAGGCCTGACGATGCCCTGCCGTTCATCATGCCGGCCGCGTGTCCTGTGTGTGGTTCGGCCATCGAGCGTCCCGAAGATGAAGCCATTGCGCGGTGTACCGGTGGCTTGTTTTGTGCGGCACAGCGCAAGCAAAGCATCACGCACGCCGTTGGACGCAAGGCTCTTGATATCGATGGCCTTGGAGAAAAGCTTGTCGAACAGCTGGTCGATAGCGGGCGTGTCAAATCGCTGGCTGATCTCTTCACCCTCACACGTTACGAACTTGCCCTGTACGACCGCATGGGTGAAAAGTCGGCTGGTAATCTGGTGGCGGCTCTCGACAAGGCACGTTCGCCCTCTTTGGGACGCCTGATCTTTGCCTTGGGTATCCGCCATGTGGGCGAAACGACAGCCCGCGATATCGCGCGACATTTTGGCTCCATTGACGCCATCATGCAGGCCGGCCCCGACGATCTCCTCAAGGTACCCGATGTCGGGCCTGTCGTGGCCGGTTCGGTGCAGCGTTTTTTTGCAGAGCCTCACAACCGCGAGGTTGTTCAGGCGCTGGGGCGGGCCGGAGTGGTGGCCAAGCCCGAAGAGGCCGCTTCCGGCGCCTTGCCTTTGGCAGGTAAAACCCTGGTTCTAACGGGTACCTTGCCCGCCTGGACGCGCGACGAGGCAACCCGTTATGTGCTCGAAGCCGGTGGCAAGGTTAGTGGGTCCGTGTCGCGCAAAACTGCCTATCTGGTGGCTGGCGACGAAGCGGGCAGCAAACTGGCCAAGGCGCGTGAATTGGGTGTTCCCGTTATCGATGAACAGGGGCTCAGAGAACTGCTCGGCCGTTAGTCGTTTGTGTTGCTTCGGTTGTTGAATACCGCAATCCAGTTCACTGCGGTCAGTGAGCCACCAACGATTTTCAGTCTGGGCAAATGCCTGGCTGAGCCCACGAAATGCCCGCGTTTAAAGCAGGTAAAAAAACACCGCACCACGCAGTACGTGGTGCGGTGTTTATGCAACCGTCATTACTTGATCGTGGCTTTTTTCATCAGATCATCCTGGAACTGGGCCAGTTGCTGTTTGCGCAGCATTTCTTCGATCTGGGGCTTTACTTCGGCCAGGTCGGGGAATTTGGCATCACGCGTGTCATCGACCTGAATGATGTGCCAACCGAATTGGCTTTGTACGGGCTCAGTGGTCAGTTCGCCCTTTTTCATTTTTTCAACAGCCGAAGCGAATTCCGGTACGTAATTGCTGGTGAGCCCCCAGCCTAGGTCACCACCGTTCTGGCCACTGCCCGGATCCTGCGATTTTTCCTTGGCGGCAGCCTCAAACGTTGTTTTCTTGGCTTTCAAGGCGGCGATCAGGTCGTCGGCCTCTTGCTTTTCCTTGACGAGAATGTGGCGCAGTTTGTATTCCTTGGTGCCAGCCTGGGCCTGTTTGAATTTGTCGTATTCGGCTTGAACCTGTTGGTCAGTGACCGGATTTTTTTCAAGGTAGTCGGCCATCAGGGCACGCACCAGAATGCCCTGGCGAGCCAGTTCGAGCTCTTGTTGCACCAGGGGTTTTTTGTCGACTCCTGCCTTTTCGGCAGCCTGTACGGCCACCAGGCGGTTAACCATTTCCTGTTTCACCTGTGTGCGCAGTTCAGGTGTGTCCTGGGCACCCTGTTCAACCAGCAGCGTCACGAACTGATCGAGTTTTTCTTTGGGAATAGCCTGACCGTTGACGGTGGCGATGGTCTCGGCCCAGGCGGGTACAGCGATCGTCAGTGCAGCGGCAAGTAGAGTGAGTCGTTTCATGAGTGTCCTCAGGGGTTGGGTCTGGCAACGATGGCCAGGGCATGTACAGGAAAAGGGATCAGGTCGTTCACCCGGTCGTAGACCAGACGGTGTCGGGCCAGTGTGGAAAGGCCGTCAAAGCGCGCGCTCCAGAGAATGACGCGAAAGTGGCGGGCGCCTCCTTGGCTGCCGGCATGGCCCGCATGCAGGTGTGATTCATCGATGACCTGCAGGTGGTCGGGCTCAAGTGCCTGCAAACGTTGTTCAAGTTCTTGCTTCAGTTCAATAGACATGGTCGACCTGTACTTGGTTCCCCGGATGCCTCAGGAGGCATCGGAATCGTGTTCATTGATATGGCGGCCCAGCCACACAGACTGGGCAATGACGAATGCGATCAGCAGTGCCATCAGGCCGAAAACCTTGAAGTTCACCCACTGCGATTCGGTGAAATGGCCGGAAAAAGCAACGTACAGGTTGAGCAGGCCGGAAATGATGAAAAAAGTGGCCCAGCTGTAATTGAGCTTGTCCCAGACCGCAGCCGGCATGCTGACCTTTTCACCCATGAGTTTCTGCATGAGATTTCGGCCGGTGAAAACACGGGCTCCGACCAGTACGGCGCCGAACAGCCAGTACAGCACAGTGGGTTTCCACTTGATGAACGCATCGTTCTGAAACAACAGGGTTGCGCCTCCGAAGACCACAATGACCACCAGGTTGATCCAGTGGGTGGCTTCGATGACCCGGCGCATGACCTTAAGCCAGAGAAACTGACCCACACTGGCAACGACGGCTACAGCTGTTGCCACGTAAATGTCGTAAAACCTGAAGGCAATGAAGAACAGGATCAGGGGGAGCAGGTCGAACAGGAATTTTTTCATCGTGGACTACAGATGGGGGCGAGCGTGGTTTGTTAAAGAGGCCAGTATTATGTTGCGTTATCTGTTTTGCCGGAAACCGGTTCGAAACGCAGTGAAACCGAATTGATGCAGTAACGCAAGCCTGTGGGGGGAGGGCCATCGGGGAATACATGGCCCAGGTGCGAGTCACACACGGCACATAGCACCTCGGTGCGAATCATGCCGTGGGATGTATCGACCTCTTCGCGGACCAGTTCCGGATTGATAGGCTCGAAGTAGCTGGGCCAGCCGCAACCGGCATCAAACTTGGTGTCGGATGCAAAGAGTTCGGTTCCGCAGCCCACACACCGGTAAATGCCCGGTTCGTTCAGGTTCCAGTAGCGTCCGGTGAACGCACGTTCAGTACCTTTCATGCGGGCAACCTGATATTCCTCGGGGGAAAGTTCCTGGCGCCATTGTGCATCGGATTTCGTGATTTTGATCATGGGGACAATTTGCGTGGTGTGTTTGATCAAGCCTGCATGGCCAGCCAGGTCAAGGCATACCTGGCTGGACAGTGTAGTGTGAAAACAGGGTGGTTAAGTTGCTTCAACCCTTTAGTGTAGTGTGTGTTCGCACAATTTTCATGTTAAGGCGGCTTTATCCGCGGCCGCCTGCCGTGCAAGCAGCCTGCCGTTACAGAATATTGATCCAGGTTAGGGAATTCACTAGCGGTTAAGCGGGCGTTTTTTGATGATAATTGACCACCCACATGCCAGGGTGTATGTATTGCCTTGCGTGCATCCAAGGTTTTTGTGGGTCTCAACGTGATACGTTTTATTAAAGAAGGTCTGGGTTTTTGTATAACGTCAGGGCTTCAAGCCCGGCAACAGCGCCCACTACTATAACTTCGGAGACACTACCATGACACCCAAGTCTGCTCGTATTTCAGTTCTCGCCGGTGCGCTGGCTCTTGCCCTGCCCATGTTGGCTTCCGCCCAGATCAAGGTGGGCGTAACCGTTGCCAGCACCGGTCCCGCAGCCTCGCTGGGTATCCCGGAGCGCAACACCGTATCGCTGTTGCCCACTGAAATTGCAGGCCAGAAAATCGAGTACATTGTGCTCGATGACGCAACCGACACGACGGTTGCCGTCAAGAACATGCGCAAGCTCATTTCCGAAGACAAGGTCGATGTTGTTGTCGGTACCTCGGTCACCCCGGGGTCTCTGGCCATGGTCGATGTCGCGGGTGAAACCCAGACACCCATGATCAGTGTGGCCGCCAATGCCCGTATCGTGCAACCGGTTGAAGGGGCACGCCAGTGGGTTTTCAAAACGCCCCAGAACGATCAACTCATGGCCGCTGCCCTGGCCGATGCCATGGTCAAGCAGGGCGTAAAGACGCTCGGTTTCATAGGCTACAACGATGCTTACGGTGAGGGCTGGCTGAATGTCATGACCGAAGCCGCCCAGGCCAAAGGGATCAAAATGGTGGCCGTTGAGCGTTACGGCCGTACCGACACCAGCGTTACCGGTCAGGCACTCAAACTCCTCGCGGCCAAACCCGACGGCATCCTGGTTGCCGGGTCGGGTACGCCCGTTGCCTTGCCCCAGCGCGAAATGAAAAACCGTGGCTACAAAGGCATCATGTACCAGACACACGGTGCGGCCAACAACGATGTCCTGCGCGTTTGCGGTAAAGATTGCAACGACATGATCCTGCCGGCTGGTCCGTTGCTGGTGGCTGACCAATTGCCCGATACCAACCCTGTCAAGAAAACGGCCCTCGACTACAAAGCAAAGTACGAAGGGAAATATGGCGAGGGCACCATCAACACGTTTGGTGGCCATATGTGGGATGCCGGTTTGCTGATCAATGCGGCCATTCCCCAGGCGCTCAAATCGGGCGCAAAACCCGGCACACCCGAATTCCGCAAGGCGCTGCGTGACGCACTTGAGCAAATCAAGGACCTGCCTGCCTCCCAGGGTGTGTTCAACATGAGCGCAACAGATCACTCCGGTCTTGACGAGCGTGCGCGCGTCATGGTCAAAGTGGTCGATGGCAAATGGACCTACCAGCCTGGTCTTTGATTCATTTGTCGTGGTAGCCTTGTGCCCTTTTTTGGGCGGGTACAAGGCTAACTGTGCGGTTCCCGTGTTTTCTGTTTTCTGCAGGCTCCGGGTATGCAGCCCTGAACCTGCGGGAAGTGGTACCGTTCAGGCCTGATCATCCGGCCAATTTTTCGGTTGCACCCCATGGATTCAACAATTCTCCTGATCCTGCTCCAGGATGGCGTCATGAACGGGGCTATCTATGCCTTGCTTGGCCTGGCCCTGGTGCTGGTGTTTGTGGTTACACGCGTTATTTTCATTCCGCAAGGCGAATTTGTTGCCTTCGGTGCCCTGACCCTTGCATTTATGGTCAACGGTCGCATGCCCGGCACAGTCCTGATGCTGCCGATTGTCGGTTTGCTGGTTTTTCTGGTGGAAACTGTTTCGTGCTGGCGTAGCGGAAACTGGTCGGGCCTGGGCAAAACTGCTGCCTGGACACTCGTGCTGCCTATCGGTCTTTATCTGTTGGCGCCGTATATCGTCAGCGATAAAACATCACTGTGGCTGAACGTGATCTTTTCACTTGCGCTGGTCGTGCCGCTGGGGCCCATGCTGTACCGGCTTGTGTATCAGCCTGTGGCTGAGGCCAGTGTCCTGGTGCTGCTCATCATATCGGTCGCTGTTCATTTTGCCATGTTGGGTCTGGGGTTGGTTTTCTTCGGTGCCGAGGGCTGGCGCACACCGCCCTTCATGCAGGGCGAGGTCCAGATGGGGCCTGTCACCTGGTCGGCTCAAACCTTCTTTGTACTGGGTACGTGTGCAGCGCTCATTATTGCGCTCTGGGTTTTTTTCGGCAGAACCTTGTATGGCCGTGCCCTGCGTGCCACGGCTGTCAATCGTCGTGGTGCACGCCTGGTTGGCATCAGTACGAATATGTCAGGCAGTCTTACGTTCACATTGGCGGCAGCCATCGGTGCCTTGTCCGGCATGCTGATTGCACCTGTCACGACGGTGTACTACGACACGGGTTTCCTGATCGGTCTGAAGGGTTTTGTTGCGGCCATATTCGGCGGGCTCATTAGTTACCCTGTCGCCGCAGTCGGCGCCATTTTCGTTGGTGTCCTCGAAGCCTTTTCGTCATTCTGGGCCAGTGCCTACAAGGAAGTGATCGTTTTTACGCTCATTATTCCCGTGCTGCTGTGGCGCAGTTTTGGTTCTCATCACACAGACGACGAGGAGTAGATTCATGAGTCGCGTCGTATTGATTCTGTTCGTGGCTGTTCTGGCCATTCTTCCAGCGGTGCAGGCTACGCCCGAGTTCTGGATCACTCATTTGAACTACATTGGTCTGGCAACATTGGTGGTGCTGGGCCTGGTCCTGCTGACCGGCGTTGGTGGGTTGACTTCGTTCGGCCAGGCCGCTTTTGTGGGGCTTGGTGCTTACACGACAGCCTGGCTCACGACGGCATTCGGGTGGTCGCCCTGGTTGACGCTGTTGGTGGGTCTGGCGCTCACCTTCTGTTTTGCCTACGTACTTGGTAGTCTTACCCTGCGTTTGTCTGGCCACTATTTGCCGCTTGGCACACTGGCCTGGTCGCTTTCTTTGTACTACCTGTTCGGCAATCTTCAGTTTCTTGGTCAACACGATGGCATTGCCGGCATTGCCCCACTTGATCTGTTCGGTCTGTCGTTTGGTGATGGCCGTACCATGTATTACCTGATCTGGGTCATCGTGCTGTTTTCTCTTTGGGCTACGCGCAATTTGCTCGATTCGCGCCCAGGCCGGGCCATCCGTGCACTCAAAAGCGGCAGTGGTATGGCGGAGTCTTTTGGTATCAACACGGCCCGTTATAAAACCATCATCTTTGTGTATGCGGCGTTGCTGGCGTGTGTTTCCGGGTGGTTGTATGCCCACATGCAAAGGGCGGTCAGTCCCAGTCCCTTTGGCCTGAATTACGGTATTGAATACTTGTTCATGGCGGTGGTGGGCGGCGCCTCCAGTGTGTGGGGGGCGGTGATCGGTTCAGGCATCATCCTGACGCTCAAAGATCAACTTCAGAATGTTTTGCCCAAGCTTCTTGATACCACGGCCAACTTCGAGTTGATCGTTTTTGGTGTCCTCATGATTCTGGTGCTTCAGTTTGCCCGTGAAGGTGTGTGGCCCATTCTCACCGGCTGGTTTTCCGCCTTGACCGGATCCGACCATGTACGTCAACGTCAGGCGCCTGCACCTGCACCGTTGCTGGTGCAGCGCGGGCGTCCGGAAGCGGGTTCTCTTGTGCTCGAGGTTGATGAAATTCGCAAAGAATTTGGCGGTCTGGTTGCAGTCAACGACATCAGTTTCAAGCTCAAGGCGGGCGAGATCATGGGGCTGATTGGTCCCAATGGTGCGGGTAAAAGCACGACATTCAACCTCATTACCGGCGTTTTGCAGGCAACCCGAGGCAGTGTCCGTTTTCTGGGTCAACGACTGGAAAACCTGCCTGCTCGCGAGATCTCGCGTCTTGGTGTCGGTCGCACGTTCCAGCACGTGCAGTTGCTGCCCACCATGACAGTCCTGGAAAACGTTGCTTTGGGTGCTCACCTGCGCAGTGATGTCGGTGTTGTGTCTGCTGTTCTTCATACTGATCGGCGCGATGAAGCCGAGCTCCTGCATGAGGCGGCTCGACAGCTGGAGCGTGTCGGTCTGGGTGATTATCTGTATGAACAGGCGGGTAACCTGGCCTTGGGTCAGCAGCGTATTCTCGAGATCGCCCGTGCTCTGGCTGCCGATCCTGTGCTCTTGTTGCTCGACGAGCCCGCTGCTGGCTTGCGCTATAAAGAAAAACAGGATCTGGCGCGTGTGCTTGATCAATTGCGCCAGGAGGGCATGAGTATTCTTCTGGTTGAACATGATATGGATTTCGTCATGAATCTCACCGATCACCTGGTGGTCATGGATTTCGGCACCAAGATTGCCGAAGGCATGCCTGCCAATATTCAAACCAATCCGGCCGTGCTTGAAGCGTACTTGGGTGGTATCGACGATGATCTGGAACTCGATCAACCGGATGCGCCTCCAGGTGCTGTAGCGGGTGTGGCTGCGACCGGGAGTGCGTCATGACTGCTCATTCCATGCCCAGGCATCCGGTTTTACAGGTCACAGATCTTTCAGCGCGTTACGGTAAAGTTACCGCGCTTTCGGGTGCCAATATTGCAGTAACCCGTGGCAGTATCGTCACGGTCATTGGTGGTAACGGTGCGGGCAAGTCCACTTTGCTGAATTCGATCATGGGTGCTTTGCCTGCAACAGGAAGCAGTGCCGGTTCCGTGCAGTATCTTGGGTCCGATATTGGTTCATGGCAAGTTGAGCGCAGGGTTTCGAACGGTATTTCACTGGTGCCTGAACGCCGGGAACTGTTTGGCAGCATGTCTGTCGAGGACAATCTGTTGCTGGGTGGTTTTCGTTTGTACCGTGCGGGCAAGCATGGCTGGCGCGAAACCATTGAAGAGGTTTACGACCTCTTTCCACGCCTGCGCGAGCGTCGTGCGCAGCAGGCAGGTACGCTATCAGGTGGCGAGCGTCAGATGCTTGCCGTTGGTCGCGCGCTCATGGCGCAGCCCCAACTACTGATGCTCGATGAACCCAGCCTGGGTCTTGCGCCACGTATTGTCCGTGAAATTTTTCAGATCATCTCCCGCTTGCGCAGCACTGGTGTGGCCATTCTTCTGGTCGAACAGAATGCGCGTGCTGCTTTGCAGGTGGCTGATTACGGGTATGTGCTTGAAACGGGCGAGGTCGTGCTCGAGGGCAAGGCCAAAGAGTTAACCGGCAATCCAAGGGTGATCGAGAGTTACCTTGGGCTCGGGCATGGCAAAAAAGAGGATTGACGCTGTTTTTTGGTTTTTTTGAGTCCGTTGCCTTCGATTCATAGGGGCTGGGTTCTTGCGTTGGCTGGGTTTTAGCGGGGCGTTGCTGGTTTCTTTTGACGGTTACGTTTTTTTGGGGCGCCGTTGGTTTCTTTTGATGGTTCTGGCGGGGTGCCGGTGCGGCGCTCGTGCATCGCCCGGCCCTGCGGGCTTCCCGGCCTTGGCGGCCCGTCCGGGGCGGGCCCAGGACTCGTGCGGATCGACCAGCCCCCGGCTGGTCGAAAGCGCCGCACTCAAACAGGCTGGGCCCTTGATTCCCCGGTCAGGCCACCAAGGCCGGCGGGCTCAAGCACGTTCGCCGCACCGGCACCCCACCAGAACCTCGCAGTTGTTCAAGCGCGTATCCGAGCTTTGCTGTGCGTGAGACATTTAAAACTACATGCTGTGATGTGGTTTTGCCGTGCCGTGCCGTATTGGCCATGCCATGCCATGTTGTGATGTGTTTGTTTTTTGATTGCATGGAATGCGCCTGACAAGGATCATGCCGGTGCCTGGTTGGGCTTTCGGAGAAACCCAGTTGCCCGGAAACAGGCTACGAGCTTATGTGGCAACCAGCCGTGAACCCGTCATTATCCAACCGAATAGCTCAAGCATCGCGCCTGTTCAGCGTAGCGAACGGCCCGAATTAAGCCACAGCCTGCCAATGTGTCGTGTTGATCAGGTCGCCATTTTCGCCGTCAGTCCACAATTCTTTACCAAGACGACCTTGGTTGTTATCAATTAAGGCATTGGCTGCTTTAAGAATATTAGCCGTGGAACGGTAGTTTTGCTCCAGACGAATACTTTGGGTGTCGACA
>JAAYGT010000134.1 GCA_012727555.1 Alcaligenaceae bacterium
GGCGACCTGGCCGTTGCCGCACTGCTGGTGTTTGCCCCCGACCTGCTCTACCATCTGCCCACTGCCGCTCTGGCCACCGTCGTCATCATGGCCGCCATCGGCCTGTTTGAACTGACCGACCTGAAACGTATCTACAAGATCCAGCAGTGGGAATTCTGGCTGTCGGTTACCTGTTGTGCAGGGGTTGTCATTCTGGGCCCGATCGAAGGCATCGGCGTGGCAATCGTGATCGCCGTGATCGAGTTCCTGTGGGACGGCTGGCGCCCCCACTACGCCGTGCTCGGACGAGTCGATGGCCTGAAAGGCTACCACGACCTGAAACGCTACCCGCAAGCCCGACAAGTGCCCGGCATGGTGCTGTTCCGCTGGGATGCCCCCCTGTTCTTTGCCAACGCCGAATGGTTCAGCCGCCTGGCCCAGGAAGCCGTTGACAACGCCGGACACACCACCAAGCGGCTGGTCATTGCCGCCGAACCCGTTACCAGTGTCGATGTCACGGCCGCCGACATGCTGGCCGAACTGCATACCCTTCTGGGGCGCCGGGGGGTAGAGATCTGCTTTGCGGAAATGAAAGATCCGGTCAAAGACAAACTACGGCGTTTTGGCATCTACGAGCAATTTGAAGGGGTGGGCTTCTTCCCCACAATCGGACAAGCCGTGAACGACTACCTCGACACGTACAATCCGGTCTGGAACGACTGGGAAGATGCTGAGGGCAACGATGCTGCAGCCACAGGCTCACATTCCCCGGCAGCGCCCCCCGCCAGGCCCACTGAAAACACCTGATCTAAGCCGCCAATGCCCGCACGCGCTCTTCCAGGTGTTGTTTAAGGCCAGGTTCGAGCGCCAGCGTGCGGGCCAATTCGTCAAGGTAGGCACGCTCCATGAAACTTTCATCGTCAATGACCAACACGCTGGCCAGGTAAATTTCAGCCGCCATTTCCGGCGAGCGGGCCAAACGGGCAATATGGGCAGGATCAGCCGGTTTCTGCACTTCGGCTTCCAACCAGGCGCGATCAGCCGCACTGGCCGACAAACGCACCAATTCACCTTCGAGCAACTGACGCTCTTCAGGCCCGATATGGCCGTCGGCCTTGGCGGCGGCGACCATGGCAGCCAGAATGACACGGCTATGTTCTTCGATCTGGGCGGGCGCCCAGCCAGGCTCGGCGGAAACAGGCTGCCCGATTGCGGTTGCCGGAACCGATGCTGCTCCCCAGGAACCGGTGGCCTGGACACCCCCTGCGGTCGCGCCCGGCGCGGGAGCCGTACCTGCTGCCGGTACCTGGGCTGCCTTCCCGGCCTGCCAGTCTTGCCAAGTTTTGAGTGCCAGGGCGCCCAGCGCGGCAGCGCCCCCGTAGCGAGCCACCTTGCCACCCATTTTCCGGAATTTTTTATTACCCAGCAGCAAACCCAGCGCACCACCGGCGACCGCACCGCCGGTAAAGCCCCCGAGCGGAGAACCGGACGCTTTTTTTTCAATACCCGAAGCCGCCGACCGGGTGAGGTCTTGGCCCGACTGCAAAACCTGTTGCAGCAACTGTTGCAAAGACATGCGTGTTCCCCTTCAACCTTTCAGTTCAGACAATTTGCCAAGTTTACGGAAAAGACCCTGAGCACGGGTGCACTGATGTGCCTGCATGGCCCGTAACCACCCCACTGCAAACCAGGCCTGGGGTTGCCGATCGACCAGACGTCTGTAGTGTTCTTCAGCCACGTAGAAATCATTCAGATCACCCAGTTCTTCCTGGATTTCGGCCAATAGGCGCTTGAGCGGCAAGAGACTGGAACGGGACAAGACACCTTCCGAGAAATCGAGGCAATACCGCAGGTTTTTGACCTGTTTGCGAACATCGTGCTGCGTTTCAATGGGCAACACCGTGAATTTGGCCCCCTTTTTGGCAATGCGGCGCAACCAGTCGTTCAGGCGACGCACCAGCGCCGGGCGCAGCCGGGCGGGGGTATCAGGGGTGACGGGTTGCACCCCTGATGCTGCATCAGGAACCGCACTGGCAGGCACAGGGACCAGATCGGCGGAGCCCGGCGATCCCGCCGGCAGGGCGAGATCCGGGGTATCGGCACGTGCAGCCTGGGCCACGGCATCGCCCAACTGAATGAGCTGTTGCAGGAAAGCCAGCAGGGCCAGCTGGAAGTCGGGGTGTGCGGCAACGGCATCCTGGTCTTGGTCGGCCGCTTTGCGACGCCGGGGAAAACTGCAGTCGGGCAATCCGTGGGCCTTGATACGTGGCGCCACCACCTTGGTGACGACATCGAGATCGCGTGAATTGCCGAATGCGCCGAAACTTTGACGCAAAACCGCCGTGGCCTCGGCGGGCGCTTCAGGTACCCAGCCACGAAACAGCTTCCAGCAGGAACGCAAGCGACGGATACCCACCCGCAGTTGGTGAACGTATTCCATGTGGGCATCGTGTCCGGCCTGGGCGGTATCGGCTCCGGCCGCAAACGCCGTATTCTGGATGATCTGGAACAGGCATTCGGACGCCGACACCACATACGCCTGCTCAACGGGCATGCGGGGTTTGAGAGTGACCGGCGCAGCCCGTACGGCCTTGAACAGCGTGTGCACGGCAGGCTGGGCAACGGTAGCCAGGTTCACCAGGCCATCGGGACCCGCCACGATGGACAATGCCCGATTGGCCAGGGCATCGCCGCGCTCGGCCTTGCTGCGCAGATCGATGACCAGGCCATGACGCACCAGCCATTCTCGCCCTACCTGGAAGATTGCATCGGGATCGCCGGACACCTGTTCGAACTCAAGTTCGGAAATGGGCAGCTCGGCCTCGCCTGCGTACAAGGCCCCTTGGTCGTAGGCCAGCTCAACGACCGCTTCATTGTGGTGAATTTCAAGCACCTGCCGCGTAACCCGGGTTTCGTAGCGCAGCGTGAGCGGCGCCTTGAGACCACTGAAAAAAGCCTCGAGGGCGGTACCGGCATACAGCGTGATGTCAAGCTCCGGCGAGGGCCGGACATGGTTGATTTCAATGCGCGACAAAGTATCGCCAGCCGGCGCCTTGATGGTTTGAACCCAGCGACGCCCTTCCTTGCGCAAGCGCAGGGCAATGTTGGCGGCCGCCAGATCACGCCCCGGCGTATCGAAGTAACGGGCCTGCAAAGTGATACGACGTGCTTTCTGGGCACGTAATTCCCTGGCGATACCTGCGCGTGCCCCCGCAGGCACATGCAGTTTAAGCTCTCGCTCGATCATGGCGTCAATTTCCCGGAAGATAATGGGTCGATGATAGCCCATGGCGTGTTTTAGAGCCACGACAAAAACCGGAAAACAGCCTGCCGGCCGACATCGACGGCCACCACACGCTCTGTCGCCGCCCAGGGTGACACGGTCAGGGAATCCACCAAGCCCGGGCGCGTATTGCAGGGCGGCCGAAATGGATATACTTGCGGGCTTATCGTCCGGCATACGGGCAGCAGACACCGAAAACACAGGTTTGACACGATGACAACCGGCCCTTTATCTACCCTGCGCTGTACAGCATTGGCCATCACACTGTTGACCGGACTGGCAACATCCGTGCCGCCGGAAGCCGGCGCCGTCGTCATCCTGGATTCAACCTGGCGGGAAGAAGGGGGCCGCAAGGGGCGCGAGTGGCAAGGGTTCGATGCTCATATTGCGCTGGCCGCCGAGCCGCAGTTTCGCGGTGTGCTGGCACTGGCCACCGATGCAGAAAGCTGGGGTGAAGCCTCGGCCACCTGGATCGGCAACGATGAAAAACACGCGTATCTGCTGACATCGGCTCACATCTACGATCTGCCAGCCGACAAACGGGAATATGCCGTGCGCACACCCGATGGTCGCACGGTGTACCCGGACCGTCTCTGGATGCACAAAGCCTGGAACGGTGATTCCGATGCCCGCGAAGGCTATGACCTGGTCATTCTGCGACTGCCCATGCGTCTTGAGGGCCTGGGTCAGCCACCGGAGCTGTACGTAGGTGATCAAGAAGCCGGCGAACTGATCACCTTTGTAGGCTATGGAATGCGTGGCATCGGCTCGACCGGCGAAGACGAGCGTTTCCACCGCGGGGAAGCCGTGGCCGCTGCCGCGCAAGGCATTGTGGATGACTGGGTTGATCTGGTCGATCCCATGCCCGATGAAGACGAGGACGCGGGCGGGTATATCGGGGTTTACATGCCCCGTGAAGACGGCAGCGAACCGGAGCCCGACGGGGGCGCGCGGGTACCCGCCACACGCCTGATCGGCCTGTTGGGCGCAGGAGACAGCGGCGGATCGGCCTGGATGAAACTGCGTGACAACTGGGTGATCGTGGGCGTGAACGCCAGTGGATCCGGCATTGCAGGCTATGGCGATTATTCCTGGTTCACGCGGGTTGCCCCGCACCAGGGCTGGATACGGCGCATTTTCACGGGCGCCCAGTTCACGGAATGACCGGGCTTTATACCTATGGTCTTGACAAGCAACAAGGCAGCCGATGCTTTCCAGGCACGGCTGTCAGCCGTTGCAGGTTAGCGCCGCAGCGCATCGCCCTGGCCTGCCCCGCCCTGCTGCACACCCTTCAGAATGCCCATGGCACCAGCCACCAATGACCCGACACTGGAAAGGTCAGCCGGCAAAATGACGGTATTGCCTTCCTTGGCCAGTTCGGCAAATGCGGCTACATACTTTTCGCCCAGTTGCAGGTTGATGGCATTCATGCCGCCAGGTGCCTCGCTGGCACCAGCCACTTTCACAATGGCCTGTGCCGTTGCCTCAGCCACCAGGGTGATGGCCATGGCCTCGCCTTCGGCCTTGTTGATGGCGGCCTGTTTTTCACCCTCGCTCTGGCGAATGGCAGCCTCGCGCTCACCCTCGGCAATGTTGATCTGCTCCTGGCGCCGCCCTTCCGAGGCGGCGATCAGCGCACGTTTTTCACGCTCGGCACGAATCTGGGCCTCCATGGCCTTCAGGATTCCTTCCGGCGGCGTGAGATCCTTGATCTCATAGCGCAATACCTTGACGCCCCAGTTCGTGGCCGCTTCGTCGATCACGCTGACCACCTTGGTGTTGATGGCATCACGTTCCTGGAACGCTTTATCAAGCTCAAGCCGGCCGATTTCCGAGCGCAAGGTTGTCTGGGCCAACTGGCGGATCGCATCCAGGTAATTCGAAGAACCGTACGATGCGAGCCGTGGATCGGTAACCTGGTAATACAACACACCATCGATCTTGAGCTGGGAGTTGTCGGCTGTGATGCAGATCTGGGGATCGACATCGAGGACGTCTTCTTTGAGCGAATGTTTATAGGCAACGCGCTCAATGAACGGGACACAAAAACCGAGTCCTGCGGAAAGGGAGCGGTCGTATTTGCCCAGGCGTTCGATGACCCAGGCGTGCTGCTGCGGCACAATGGCCACCGACTTGGCCACGATGATGAAAACCAGGGCGGCGATCAGAAACAGGACCATCAGGCCGGAGTCGAAGAAAATTTCCATGGGGCTTTACTCGGTTGAGGTGGACGAAGACGAAGTGTCGGCGGCCTGTGAGGAACTGGAGACCGCAACGGGTGATAAAGGCTCAAGCACTAACCGGGCCCCCTGGATGGCGGCAATGCGGTACCGGTGATCCGCTGAGAGCCGGGGCACGACAGCATCCCAGTGCGCCCCCCGGTAACTGACGCGGCAAGTGACGCCAGCACGGGCATCCGGCACCAGCAGAACAGCCCCGATGTCGGGGTTGAAATCGGCATTGCTTTGGGCAGGATGGCGCACCGTCCGCTGCCGGCTGCGCATGCCCAGCAACACAAACGCGGCAAGCGCCCCGACACTAACGGCCACCCAGGGAGCATAAGGCAGACCCCACTGAGCGTAGGCCAGTACGGCAGCCGCAAAGAAACCCAGGGCGATCAGTACCAGATAAAAGGCACCAACGAACAGCTCGCTCATGAGCAGTACCAGACCTGTAACCACCCAAAATACCCAGGACATACATACGCTCCATACTGAAAAACCATACACCCGGACCATGCCCTGATCGGGCTGCTGGCCGCCTGACGGGCCTGGATCACCGGCTGGCCGGGCACAGTAAACCTGTGACTCGAGACACAAACCATACCCGAAAAATGGCCTGTGCGTGATGGCGTTATCCCCGGAATTGTCAAATCTCAATGACGCGGCATTCAAACATCCTTACAATTGTCGCCAGGATGACGATGCGGCACCTCGTTGCCCGGAGCCCATCTTGCTGCAAAACACGTCCAAAGGCGCTCATTTGCCCACCACCAAAGAACCCAACCCAAAGCGGACACCATGAAAAAAGACGCACTCAAACCAGTTCCGGCAGCGGTGGCCATTGCCATAACGCTGATCATCTGGTTCGTTATTCCCGTACCCGAAGGGGTCAAACCCAACGCCTGGCACCTGCTGGCCCTTTTTGTGGGCACCATCGCAGCCATCATCGGCAAGGCCCTGCCCATCGGCGCCATCGCCATGATCGCCATTGCCCTGGTTGCCATTACTGGCGTCACCAACAGCAAACCCTCAGGAGCCATTGCCGATGCACTCAGCGGGTTCTCGAACTCCCTGATCTGGCTGATCGGCATTTCCATCATGATCTCCCGCGGCCTGCTTAAAACAGGTCTGGGTGCGCGTATTGGCTACTACTTCATTTCACTGTTCGGGCGCCGTACGCTGGGCATCGGCTATGCGCTCAGCCTGTCGGAACTGGTACTCGCCCCGGTCACACCCAGCAACACTGCGCGCGGGGGGGGCATCATTCACCCCATCATGAAATCCATCGCGGGCAGCTTCGATTCACGGCCCGAAGATGGTACAGAGGGCAAGATCGGCCGCTATCTGGCGTTGGTCAACTACCACGCCAACCCCATCACCTCGGCCATGTTCATTACCGCCACGGCGCCCAACCCACTGGTCGTGAAATTGCTGGCCGATGCAACCGGCGCACAGATTTCACTGTCCTGGAGCACCTGGGCCCTGGCCATGCTGCTGCCTGGCCTGGTTGCCATCCTGCTCATGCCGCTGGTGCTTTATGTCATCTATCCGCCTGAAATCCGCAAAACAGAAAACGCACGCACATTTGCCCTGACACGCCTTCAGGAACTGGGGCCTGTCAAACGCGATGAAAAAATCCTGCTCGGGGTATTTCTTTTCCTGCTGGTGCTCTGGGCCGGCATTCCCGCCATGATCTTTGGCAATGCCTACAGCGTTGATGCAACAACAACGGCCGCCTGCGGCCTGGCACTGCTTCTGGTAACCGGCGTACTGCAATGGGACGACATTCTTTCTGAAAAAAGCGCATGGGACACCGTGGTCTGGTTTTCGGCACTGGTCATGATGGCCACCTTCCTGAACAAACTAGGCCTGATCGCCTGGTTTTCCACCAGCTTGCAGGGGGGTATTGAAAGCTTGGGCATGAACTGGCTGGCGGCCGCTACCCTGCTGACCCTGGTTTACCTGTATGCCCACTATTTCTTTGCCAGCACAACGGCGCACATTACCGCCATGTTCGCCGCGTTCTATAC
>JAAYGT010000135.1 GCA_012727555.1 Alcaligenaceae bacterium
ACTTTGTCTGGCGTTATTTACCTCATATCCGCCAGATTCAGGGTGGCAAAATCAGGCTCGACTGGCCTGGTGCCCTGCTGATTGCGCTGGTGCTTGCTTCTTTGCAGTTGCTGGTCGAGCGTCTGGCCCGGCATGGGCCCGATGCTACAGTTCTTGTGCTTGCCCTGGTGTGCGCGCTGGTTCTGCTTGCGTTGGTGGTCTGGGAGCGACGCTTTCCCCAACCTATCCTGCCCTCCGAGCTGTTTCGCAACAAAGGGGTGGTGGCCTTGTTCTTTTTGTCGTTTTTCACGGGCTTTGTCATGTTCGCCCTGTTGTTTTTCCTGCCGCTGTTGCTGCAGGGCGGGTTCGGGCTGGACCCCAGGCAGGTTGGGGTGCTGATCACACCCATGGTCGTGTGTATCACGGTTGGCAGTCTGATCAACGCGCGCGTGGTTATTCGTTTGCCGCGTCCGAATCTGGTGTTGTATACCGGGTTCATGTGCCTTGTGCTGGCCAGTGCCGGTTTCATTGTCACCCATGCCGGCACACCTCAGCCCCTGGTGTATCTCTACATGATTCTGGCAGGTGTGGGGCTGGGTTTTGTGATGCCTAATCTGACGATCTTCGTTCAGGAACTTGCCGGACGCTCTTTGCTGGGTATATCAACGGCTGTGCTGCAGTCCTTTCGCATGATCGGCGGTATGCTGGGTACGACCATTGTCGGCGCCATTGTGGTGCAGTATTACACAAGCCAGATTGAGCGGGTCGTGACGGAAGGTCAGGGTACCGACTGGATCCATAAGCTCAAAGATCCCCAGATGCTGGTCAACCAAGACAGTCAAACGGGTTTTGCAACGGATCTGCAGCGTCTAGGCTTGAACGCCGACCCCTTCATCGATGCTGCGCGTGGCGTGCTGGTCACTTCGGTTCATATCGGATTCCTGACCCTGGTCATTGCAGGCCTGGTTGCTCTGGTCTGGGTTTACAGGGTTCCGCTGGTCAGGCTGTCGCGACCACAGCCTCAGGCTGCGGGCCAGGGGCGCGATGATCCTCCGGGAAAAGGGTAAAGCAATGCATGAACCGATCCAGACTCTTGCCATACAGCAACTTGGGCGAACGCACCGGGCGTATCTTTCAGCCTTCGAGGCACACATCGGGTTGTCCATGCAGCGCTGGCGTGTTCTTTTGCTGTTGCATCAGTTGGGCGAACTGTCCCAAAAAGAACTGGCGCTGCGTCTTCCCATGGATCCAGGCGCCCTCACGCGTCTGATCAAAGCCATCGAGCAACAAGGCTGGATTGCCCGGCGCAACGATGCGACCGACAACCGGCTGACCAATGTGGCCCTGACTGATGCAGGCTGCGCGGTTGTCAACGAAATGCTGCCCAAGCGGGGAGCATTTATCGAGAATGCATTTGGGGATCTCAGCCAGGAGCAAGTGGTTGCATTGACTTCCATGCTCAAAACGCTTGAGCATCACCTGAATGCCGACCTGGCTGCGGCATTGCAGCGTAGCTGAACAAGCATCTTCCCGAATTTATGTGCGCATCGCCACGCGTTCGGTCCGGGCGCGGGTACAATCACGTCTACAGAATCTTCCTGGTGAACTGCCGTTGCAGTTTTATGCCGGGTCTTCACATTTTTTGATCTTCACACGCAGGTAAAAACTGACATGAGTGCAATCGTAGATATCATTGGTCGCGAAATCCTTGATTCACGCGGCAACCCCACCGTTGAATGCGATGTCTTGCTTGAATCGGGCGCCATGGGTCGTGCTGCCGTTCCTTCGGGTGCGTCCACCGGTTCGCGCGAAGCGATCGAACTGCGCGATGGTGACAAATCCCGTTATTTGGGAAAGGGTGTATTGCGTGCCGTCGAGAACCTGAATACAGAAATCTCCGAAGCGCTCATGGGTCTCGATGCCCAGGAACAAACCTTCATCGACCGTACCCTCATCGATCTTGATGGTACCGAATCCAAAAGCCGGCTGGGTGCGAATGCCATGCTGGCGGCCAGTATGGCAGTGGCACGTGCCGCTGCCGATGACTCCGGTCTTTCCCTGTACCGCTATTTTGGTGGCAGCGGCCCTCTGCAAATGCCCGTGCCCATGATGAACGTCATCAATGGCGGAGCACATGCCAACAACACACTTGATCTTCAGGAATTCATGATCCTGCCTATTGGTGCAGGAAGCTTTCGCGAATCCCTGCGCATGGGAGCCGAGGTGTTTCATGCGCTCAAGGCCATCATTCACAAGCAGGGTATGTCCACGGCCGTGGGCGATGAAGGCGGGTTTGCCCCCAACGTGGCCAACCACGAAGCGGCGATCCAGCTCATTTTGCAGGCCATCAGCGATGCCGGCTACGAAGCGGGTTCCCAGATTGCCCTGGGCCTCGATTGCGCAAGCTCCGAATTTTACCGTGACGGCAAGTATCACCTGAAAGGCGAGGGTGGCGTATCGTTGTCATCGGCCGATTTTGCCAATCTGCTGGCCACCTGGTGCGACAAATACCCCATTATCTCCATCGAAGACGGCATGGCCGAAAACGATTGGGAAGGCTGGAAGTTGTTGTCCGATCAATTGGGCAAAAAAGTGCAACTGGTGGGCGACGATCTGTTCGTTACCAATACCAAAATCCTGAAGCAGGGCATTGATCAGGGTATTGCGAACTCCATTCTCATCAAGATCAACCAGATCGGTACCCTCACTGAAACGTTCGCTGCCATTGAAATGGCCAAGCGGGCGGGTTATACCGCCGTCATTTCGCACCGTTCAGGCGAAACCGAAGACTCCACCATTGCCGACATTGCAGTTGCAACCAATGCAATGCAGATCAAAACGGGCTCCCTGTCGCGTTCTGACCGCATGGCCAAGTACAACCAGTTGCTGCGCATCGAAGAAGAGCTGGCCGAAGTGGCTTCGTACCCCGGGCGCGATGCTTTCTACAATCTGCGCTGATACATAACCGGCTGCCGTTTCGCACGGTAGCCTCTCGTGCGTGTCTGAATGCGTCTGCTTCTTCTCGTTCTGGTTGCCCTTACGGCATTCATCCAGTACCCCTTGTGGTGGGGTAAGGGCGGTTGGTTGCGTGTTCAGCAACTCGAACAACAAATCGCTGCACGGCAGGAAGAAATCCGGGCGCTTGAGGCACGTAACAACGCCTTGATGGCTGAAGTTCAGGATCTTGGTACCGGTGTCGATGCTGTTGAAGAGCGTGCCCGTACCGAAATGGGTATGGTACGCGATGGCGAAGTCTTCGTCGAATTGCTCAGACCTGACCAACCCTTGCCGCCCCCCTTTGTGCCGCCGGCTAGAAACAGCACAAGGTAACGCCGCAGGCTGGGTCACCGGCTGGCGTTCCGGGGGGCGCTAAATGGCCTGCAGGCAATGAATGACCGTCAGGGGTCGTGCCTGGTGCGGGTGTTACCGGGTTGCTCTGCGGGTAGTTTGCATGGCTGCCCCATTCCGGCCAGTAAGCGCCCTCTCCGTGTCCAGGATATTCCGCAGGCTTGGGGGGTAATGGTGGGGATGCCTGCGGTTGGCCGCGCGTGCACCAAAGCCCTGTGCAAAGGCTGTCCTGCATGCCTTGCTTGTTTTTGTTGCCTTTGGGCGCTTCTCCGGCGCGCTGAATGTACCCGGTGTCAGGTAGCGGCCAGAGCACCGGGTGGGTCTGCATGATTACCGAGATCCGGGCTTTTATCGGCAAATAACCATGTGATAGTGCATGCTGGCTGTAGTTGCCGTTACGTTGGCCAAAAATTTTCAGTAACTGTGAAACTCCCCGCAGCAGTGGCTGTTTCAGGTACGTCAGTTCCAGTGTCAGTGTGTTCGCCTGGTAGATGCTCTGGTCGGTTCCTGTCGTGTTATGCAGGGCCTGGGAACGGGTGTGTTGTTCGTACTGATAGTGGTTGTTGATCACAGGGTATCCGTTGGGTTGGCTCCTTCCCAGGGCGGTGTCTGCATGCACGGCAAAGGCATTGGCGTCCGGCGACGCAATCCTGATTTCCCAGGCTGCACGACCTGTTTTTTCTTCGATCTGGCTTACGGTTCGTGTCAGCAGGCTTGGTCGGTGGGTATGCCGGTCGGCCGGGTGCAATGGCCTCAGGCTTTGCGTAAATACCTGGGTGATTGTTTCCGGGTTGGCGTGCAACGTGCTGGCCGCCCGTGCAGTCTGCAGCAGGGCGTGATCCAGAACACCGCGTACGGAATACCAATGTATGGTTTCAACAGCACCGAACCCCAACAGCAAAACCGGCACTGCGCCGGCCAGAAACTCAAGTGCGCTGTTGCCGCGCTGGTGTTGCCGTGCGCGTAACGTGTCGCGATCTTTATGGGCAACCATGACAAACACCCTGCGGTGGAAAGGCAGGCCAGTATGGCAAGGCCTTTGCCACCGCACAACACAGACCGGCGCGTTGTGCAGGCTTTATTTGTCGCGGTGAACAGTGTCAGTGCACAGTGGCATCCGGCGGCAGGCCGGTCTGTGTGGCTCCGGTGAAAAGACCTGTGCAGTCAACGGCGTCGAAGTGATACGGTTTACCGCAGAAATTGCAGACTATTTCAACAGAACCGCGTTCCTGCACAATACTGTCAACTTCGCTTTGCCCCAGGTTTTGCAGCATCTGGGCAACACGTTCACGTGTGCAGGGACAATGCCATGCAACGGGTTGTGGATCGAATGTGAGCAAGTCTTCCTGCCAGAAAAGACGGTGAATCACCGTATCGGAATCGAGTTCGAGCAATTCGGTCTGTTTGAGTGTTGCGGACAGGTGAAGCAGTCGTTCCCAGGTTTCGGCAGCAGTGGGGGTGGTGGCTTCCTGCGTGTCGGGTTTGGCCTGTGGCTGGTGCAGGCCGCCATGATCGGGCAGGCGTTGCAGCAGCATGCCGGCGGCGTGTTGTGCGTCGGCTGTCAGCCACAGGCGTGTATCGAGTTGTTCTGACGAGGCCATGTAGTGCTCAAGAACCTGGGCAACTGAATCCCCCTCAAGGGGTACGACGCCCTGGTAGGGTTGAAAACCCTGGGTTTTCTGGTTGGGGTCAAGCACCACGATGAAGCGACCCTGGCCCTGGCTGTTGAGCAGTGTTTGCAGCGTGCCTGAATCGGGCACGGTGTGACCATCGCGCAGTGTTGCGGTGGCGCGAATGTTCAGTTCCGATGTGCATTCGACCACAACCAGAGCGACCGGGCCATCGCCCTGCAATTGCAGTATCAGAGAGCCATCGAATTTCAGGTTCGAAGCCAGCAGCACCGACGCTGCAACGAGCTCACCCAGCAGGCGCTGCACAGGTACCGGATAACTTTGGTGCGCAAGCCCGACCTGCCAGGCTTGTTCAAGCCGGACAATCTGAACGCGTGTGCTGTGATCAGGTAAAAGGTATTTTTTGAGAAGATCATTCATACGCCGATTTTAGCTGATCCGGGCGTATCATTCGGGCTTGTTTTGCAGCCAGACATTCCCTTGTGTGTCGATGCGGGCGTAATCGTGGGTCAGGTGCCATGGCGCCACGTTTGATAGCGTGGTGTCTTGTGCTGTGGGGTCAGCCCAGTAACCGGAGAACAAGGCTGGGTCCGGGTGATCGTGGATGTCATGTGTGGCCACCGCCAATTGGCCGGTATGCCCAGGCGGGCAGGGCAGGCCTGCAGAGTCGAGAACCGCAATTCTGTGGCCCGGTACGGGGCGTCCGCAGGAACCTGGTGCGGTTGGCCATTTTTCATGGCTTTGCGCAATAACGCAGCCGGTTTCCGGGGTGCTGAAGAACGCATTGGGCATGACGCCGAGCACATGCCGGCAATGCCGGGATGTTGTGCCCGCCGGATCTTTGCCTTCGAGTGCGATGGCCCGAAGGTGCGGCAGCACCAGAGGTTCCGTGATCGCGTTTTTTGCGTAGGGCCCCAGCACACGGTTCAGTGCCTGGGTGCTGATCAGGATGTTGGTGATACGGTTATTCAGAATCAGGTCAAGTGCAGCGTCGGGTGAGACGGGAGCTTCGGTACTGAGCAGCGGAACACCAAAGTACATTGCAGGAAGCAGGGCATTGAGCAGGCCGCTGGCCGAGCGCCAGTCGTGGGGTGTCCAGAAAATATCGCCCGGGACTGGGCACCAGTTCTGAACACACACAAAACCCGGCAAGTTGCCGATCAGGGTGCCGTGTGCCAGGCTCACGCCGTACAGGTTTTCGCCTTGGTGCTGCTTGCCATACAGAAGCAGGGCGGGGCTGGATGAGCGTGTGGCCACCGGGGTGAAGGTGCCTGTCTGGCGCGCCAGCAGTGTGCGCCAGCTTATGGCCAGTTCGTGTTCGATGTCGGCACTGATAATTTGCCCCAGTTGTGGACAATGCGACTGCGCGGTGACAAGACCGGGCAGGGAGAGTTTATCGGCAATGGCAACTCGTACCCCTGAGTTGTTCAGGCAGTAAGATAATTCAGGGGTCGTGAGGTTTGTGGTGAACGGGACGGCAATGGCACCGGTTGCGAGAATAGCCATGAGCGCGGCGGCACACTTGGGTGACTGCCCCATGAGCAAGGCCACACGGTCGCCCGGCTGCACGCCCATTTTCTGCAGGCCGTTGGCCAGTTGGCTGGTGGTTAGTGCCAGTTGTGCGTATGTGTGCGTTTGCCGATCGTGGCGCGCGCCATGGTGTATGAGTGCCGTGCGCCGTGCGTCGGACGGATTTCCAGCCCACCGGTACAGGCAGGCCTGCGCAATGTTGAACTGAGAGGGCACCCACCACTGGTAAGAATGATACAGCTCAGGGTATTGGTCGTTCATGTTTTCTGCTTTTTGCTAGGCGTGCTGCGTGCCTTGGGCACCACAGGCTACAGCATGAACGACAACCCCTGTCTGTGCAATCCCTGAGCAGGTTAAACCGGTTGTCCTAAGGGTTTACACTGATTTGTTACGTGTTGTTTTTGGCGCGTTGATCAGCCGCGTTCCCGCCAGGCGATCATGCAGAAACTGGGTCTGGGGGTCAAACCATGTCCAGATGAAGCCAAGAAATGGCGTGAACACGATCAGCAGGTCAGTGGAGCTGTAGCCTGTGAGCCTGGAGGCGTACATGACAAGCAGGGCCCCCAGCAGGGGAATGGGCCAGAGCAGTAGATAACGTGCCATCAGCCGCCCCAATGTGGGTGTCGTGCCGGTTGTATCGACAAGGCGGATATCCCAGGTTTTCATGGGCAGCGTTTGCCCTTTGCGGCGCCAGCAGATCAAGAAATAGATGCCGATGGCCACAAAAAGGACTGCCTGACGGGTATGTCGCAGATTCAGCGCGTCCCGACTTTGGGTGAGCGTATCGAAAAGATAGCCTGCCAGGAAAACAACACCGAATAGCAGAACCCCTTCGTACATCATGCAGGCAAACCGCCGCCAGCGACCCGGGCAGCTGAAGATTTCTGGATGGGTTTCGTGATGGTCGGTCATGGTGTTTATGAAAGGCAGCAGGGATGCAATTATCGCCGATTTCACTACTCAAAAAAAAACCGCCTTGTTCAGGCGGTTGTGGAGCAGTGGAGCCCAAGCTGCCACGTGCAAGTGGCAGGCAGGGTGTCAGTGCGATGAGCGCAACTGACCCGATGGTGCAGTGTGTTCCACGTGTGCGGCCGTACCAGCCAGCTTCAGTTTCGCTAGCAGAGCTTTCAGCGACACAAGCGGCTTGAAGCTCATCTCTTCCCGGATGGCTTCGCTGATGAGACGGCGCTCAAGCGCATCGCTCAGAACGGAGTTGGGGTCATACTGGATCATGATAGTCTCGGCAGTGCATTAGGGTTAACCCGTATTATAGGTATTAACCCTAATAAGAGCAAGCCTGTTTGACGTCTCTGCCCGTCGTCGGACCTGGATCGTTGGTTTGCCGCCATCGTTTTCCGGGTGCGACAGGCTGGCTGTATGGTGCAGGCGAGACAAGGTTCGAGGTTGGCTAACTGCTGCGCGTATCCCTGTATGAAGCAGCTACCATTTCAAAGCTGAACAGCCGGCAGTCGAGAGCGCCGTTGTGCAGTGGTGTTCGTCGCTTGGGTTTAAGCCGCATTTTTCCAGGAAGGTCAAGGTCGCTGGAAATGATGTTGACATGCCATCCGGCATAATTCTGTTTCAGATTCCGCGCCCAGTCGGGCCAGAGGTCGGGGTCAACGTCTGAGAGGCGGTCACCGTAAGGTGGATTGGTGACCAGCCATCCGCTGTCTGCGGGCGGCATGACAGCACGGGCATCGCCTGTTTCGAAGCGTATGCTGTCCGGTGTCAACCAGGCGCGCTCAAGATTGCTGCGCGCAGCGGCAATTGCCGCCGGGTCAAGGTCGTAGCCAACAATCGGGCATTCGATCTGTGTGGCAATACGTGCGCGTGCATCGTCTTTGAGGTCACGCCAGAGGCGGGTATCGTGATTGCGCAGTCGTTCGAATCCGAACGGACGCCATACCCCGGCGGGTACGCCCAAGGCAATCCAGGCCCCTTCGATCAGCAAGGTACCGCTTCCGCAGAAAGGATCCATAAGTGCCTGTGATGGATCCCACCCGGACAGTGCCAGCAGGCCGGCTGCAAGGTTTTCCCGCAGGGGGGCCTGACCTTTGTCGAGACGCCAGCCCCTTTTGAACAATGATTCCCCCGACGTATCCAGGTAAAGTGTGGCCGTGGTTTCATCAAGGAAGAGATGGACACGTGCATCGGGTCGTACAGTGTCGATGCTTGGGCGTGCACCTTCACGGTCACGTAATCGGTCACAGATGCCGTCTTTTGCGCGCAGGTTGCAGTACTGCAGGCTTTGCATGGGGCTGCGTACGGCGGATGTATCAACCCGCAAGGTGTGTTCCGGACCAAACCAGCGTTCCCAGGGGGTGTGCGTGGCCAGGTCCAGAATGTCGTCTTCCGTGTGCACCTGGCCGTGTGCCACCTGAACCAGAACACGTGTGGCCAGGCGTGAGTACAGATTGATGCGCAGGACACCCGTCCAGTGGGTTGAAAGGTGGCATCCTGCCCTGCCGGCTCGCGCGTCCTCGAATCCCAAAGCGATCAGTTCGGCGCACAGAGCTTCTTCCAGGCCTTGAGGGCAGGGCGTGAAGACAGGAAAAAGTTCGGCGTGGGCCGATTGAAACGAACCGCCTTGAGGCTGTTTGCGTTGCTTGTTTGCCTTTTCGTTACGTCCGTTCTCGATGTGCTTGCGCATCGGACTTTCGTTTTTGCCCGCCGCGTGCCGGTGCTGTGCCGCACGGGGCGGCCGGTCCTGTGCCTGTGCCTGTGAATGGGCAGGAGCAGGTTGCTCGGGGTGTTTGTGCTGATCGCGGGCGATCAATGAGGCAGCCCGTGCACGGGCGCCGCTGCGTTTGCGTGGTATCGAAGAGGCCTCGGGGGGCGTGGCGTTCGGCCGTTTTTTAAGTGTGAGGGTTTTGCCCGTTTTAGTATCTGTCATGAATGAGTCAGCATCAGAAGGGTCGTACCACAACCAGGGCCAGGACGATCAGTAGCAGGATCACCGGAATTTCATTGAACCAGCGGTAAAAGCGATGGCTTCGGGTGTTTTTGCCTGCCTGAAAGGTTTTGAGCATGCGTCCGCACACCCAGTGATAGGCAATCAGCAGGATGACCGCTGTGAGTTTGGCGTGCATCCAGCCCTGGCCCATGCCCAGGCCATAGCCCAGGTACAGCCAGAGTCCGAGAGCGACGGCCAGGATCCCCAGTGGGGTCATGAAGCGGTAGAGTCGGTGGGCCATGCCGACCAGCGTTTCCATGGTGGCCGGGTTGTGGGGTTGTGCCAGGTTGACGTAAATGCGCGGCAGATAAAACAGGCCGGCAAACCAGGCGGTGACAAACAAGATATGAAAGGTTTTTATCCAGAGCATGGCAGGTGTGTTTCCCGGATTCAGCCGCGCAGTTGTCCGTTACCGGTCAGAACCCATTTCTGGGTGGTCAGACCTTCCAGCCCGACCGGGCCGCGGGCGTGCAGGCGGTTGGTGGAAATGCCGATTTCTGCACCCAGGCCATATTCAAAGCCATCGGCAAAACAGGTGGGTAAATTCACATACACCGAGCTGGAGTCAACTTCAGTTTGGAAGCGCCGGGCTGCCTGCAGGTTTTCAGTCACGATGGATTCCGTATGTTCAGAACTGTAGCGCGCAATGTGTTCGATGGCCTGATCAATGGATTCAACAATGCGCACGGCGAGTATGGGTGCCAGAAATTCGGTCTCCCAGTCGTTTTCGGTGGCTGGAACAACGCCGTCGAGCAACTGACGGGTACGTTCGCAACCACGTAGTTCCACCCCCTTTTCGGCGAAGCTTGCACCCAATTGGGGTAATACCTGTGCAGCGATGTCCTGGTGTACCAGGAGTGTTTCCATAGCTCCGCAAATACCGAAGCGGTAGGTTTTCGCATTCAAAGCGATCGCATGTGCTTTTTCGGGATCGGCCTGTGCATCGATGTAGACATGGCAATTGCCGTCGAGGTGTTTGATCAGCGGAACGCGTGCCTCTTGGGATAAACGGGCAATCAGGCCTTTGCCGCCGCGCGGCACAATGACATCGATGTAGTCGGTCATGGTGACCAGTTCACCGACTGCAGCGCGATCTGTGGTGCCAACAACCTGCACAGCGCTGCCGGGCAGGTTGGCGGCCGCCAGACCTTGGGCAATGATGCGCCCAAGGGCCTGGTTTGAGTGGAAGGCCTCGCTGCCGCCCCGAAGGATGGTGGCATTGCCGGATTTCAGGCACAGGGCGGCCGCATCGATGGTGACATTGGGGCGCGATTCGTAGATGATGCCGATCACGCCCAGTGGCACCCGCATGCGGGCTACGCTCATGCCGTTGGGACGAATTGTTGTTTCGGACAGACTGCCGATCGGGTCAGGCATGGCGGCAATTTGCCGCAAGCCGACTGCCATGGTGTCGAGCGCTTTGTCTGACAAGGCCAGTCGGTCAACCAGGGCAGCCTCAAGGTTTTTTTGACGGGCTGCTTCAAGATCGAGCGCGTTCTGTTCCTGCAGCTCAATGCGTTGCGAGAGCAGCGCATCGGCCATTGCGCGCAAGGCAGTTGCCTTGGCCCCCCCCGAGGCAGTGCGCATCAGTGTTGCAGCTTGCCGGGCACGTCGGCCCAGGTTGATCATTTCATCGTGCAAAGTTGTGTTCATGAGTGTTCCATGGGTATCAGCGGTTGCCTGCGCCTGCCCCGCCGGCCACCCGAACGGCCAGTCGCCCGAGCTCTTCCCAGGGGTCGTCCAGGCGGCCGGGTGTCTTGAGGCCTTTGATCAGGCGATCAATGTCGTGGGCATGCTGCAGCAGTGCCGGCCATTGGCCGGACGGTATGCGGTTCAAGGTTTGGTGGATGCCTTGTTCGCGGTTGCCAAAGATGCGTTGCCTGCGGATTTCAGATCCGGTTTCCTGGCCCGCAGCCTTGATTGCGGCGAGCCTGGCCAGAATGCGGATTTCATCACCGACCGCCCAGAATACCAGAGGCAGGGCTTCGCCTTCAGCGCGCAGACCCTGAAGAATGGTGAGGGCCCGGCGTGCATTGCCTGCAAGCATCGCATCGCGCAGGCCGAAGACATCGTAGCGGGCAACATTCAGTACGGCCTGGCGCACGGCCTCAGGTTGCAATTCACCCTCGGGAAAGAGCAGACCCAATTTGAGAATTTCCTGATGCGCCGCCAGCAGGTTGCCTTCGACTTTGTCAGCCATCCAGTCAAGTTCGACGCGTGCCAGTCGCTGCCCCTGGCGTGCCAGGCGCTGGCCTATCCAGTGTGGCAGGCTGTTGCGGTCCACTGGCCGTGGTTCCAGGGTGGTTCCGGTGTCAAACACCACCTGGGCCCATTTAGTGGCTCGTGTTGTTTTGTCGAGACGGGGCAGGCTGGCAATGACCAGTGTGTCGACCAGGCTGCCCGATGAAACCAGACTGCCCAGCCGCTGCAATGCTTCCGCTCCGGTCTTGCCGGGTTTTCCTGAGGGTAGTGCAAGGCTGACAAGGCGGCGGTCACCGAACAGAGAGATGTTCTGCAGCGCTGCATCGAGCTCTGTCCAGTCGCTGCGGGCGTCAAGAACCAGGTTCACGCGGTCTGTGTAGCCGGCCTGGCGGGCTGCCTCGCGCAGCCGATCAATGGTTTCGATGACGAGCAAGGGCTCATCACCGGAAACAACGAAAAAACAGCCCAGTTGATCGATTGGCGTTGTCTGGAGTTGGCCGGCCAATGTGTCTGGGTCAAGGCGGCGCCCCATGGTATCAGAGCCCGCCGTTGGCCGCACCGGGGTCGATGACCGGAGCACCCCACAGAGGGCGTCCGCCTGGTGCCGGTGCTGAGGACGGGCTGGGCAGGAGCTCCTGATAGGGCTGGGTATCCGGATTCTGGAACGCGTTCAGTACGGCAGGTGACGACATCAGGTACAAGATGCGTTCAATCAGGGATTGACGCATGCTTTTGAACACAACATTGATTTCACTTTGCTTGGCCTGAACGACGTTGTCATCGTAGGGCAATTCGCGAACTGAGCGCAGTGTTGTGGGTTCCAGAATGACGCGTCCCTGGTTGTCGAGCAGTTGAAAGACGAATTCAAGATTAAGCTCGTATTCTTCCACACGACCTGCCGCATCGAGCGAGAGGTCACGCAGCCATTCATTGCTGCTGATCTGAATGAGCTGCACCTGTGCCTGGGCCGGGTCATTCACGAACTGCAGGCCGGGCGAACTGGCCTGCAGGGCACGCTGCAGATTGCTTGCAAACTCGGTGTTGTCGGCCAGGTTGGTGTATATTGTATTGAAAGGCAGCTGTTTGGTGCCCTTGAGTGTGAAGCCGCAAGCCGTCAGTGCAACGCACAGGCCCAGGCAGAACACCCGACTCAATAGCGTGGGAAGACGCTTGAATGACACCACCCACTGGCCGAAAAGTGACAGAGTATGCATCATGATGCGTGTTATCCGACAACGTTCACAAGTTTACCGGGTACGACAATCACGCGCTTGGCCGTGCGACCTTCCAGGAAGCGCCCGGTGGCTTCATGGGCAAGGGCAATTTGTTCGATGGTGGCTTTGTCGGCACCGTTGGCAATACGCACCGAACCGCGCAGTTTGCCATTCACTTGCAGCATGAGTTCGATTTCGTCGGCCACGAGTGCCTGTTCATCGACAACAGGCCAGGGGGTATCGAGCAGGTCGCCGGACGCATCAGCGTAACCGAGATCGCGCCAGAGTTGCCAGGTGATGTGCGGCACCACCGGATACAGTACCCTGAGCAGGATCGAGGTGCATTCAGCCAGCGCTGCGTTTGACGCAGGACTGTCATCAAGCTTGGCACTTTCCAGTGTGTTGAGCATTTTCATGCAGGTGGACACGACCGTGTTGTACTGGATGCGCTGGTAGTCGTAGTCGGCCAGTTTCAGCAGGCCGTGTATTTCACGACGCAGTGTTTTGGCCTCTTCGGTGAATGCCGAGGCATCAAGTGCGATGTCGAGTCCGGCGGCGATGGTGTCTTTCCGGGTATGACAATATGCCCACACACGGCGTAGAAAGCGGTTTGCGCCATCAACACCCGAATCAGACCATTCGAGTGTCTGTTCGGGCGGGCTTGCGAACATGACAAACAAGCGTGCTGTGTCTGCACCCAGTGTGTCGATGAGTGATTGTGGATCCACCCCGTTGTTCTTGGATTTGGACATGGTGCCGATGCCGCCGTAGTCAACCGGGCCGCCATCGGAAAGCAGTTTTGCACCGATGATGGCGCCTTTCGCATCGTGGATGTTCTGAACCTGTTCCGGCCAGAAGTACTCAACGCCCCCCTGCGGGGTTTTGCGTGAATAAATGTGGTTCAGCACCATGCCCTGGCAGAGCAGGCGTGTGAAGGGCTCACTGAACTTGACCAGGCCCAGATCGCGCATGACACGCACCCAGAAACGTGAATACAGCAGGTGCAGCACGGCGTGCTCAATGCCCCCGATATACTGATCCATGGGCATCCAGTAATCGTTGCGGGCATCGACCATGGACAGGTCATTGCCCGGCGATGTATAGCGCATGAAATACCAGGACGAATCGACAAAGGTGTCCATGGTATCGGTTTCGCGCCGTGCCGGCTGACCGCATTTCGGGCAGGCGCAGGCCAGGAACGGTTCGTGCTTGGTCAGAGGGTTGCCGCTGCCATCAGGGATCAGATCGTCGGGGAGCACAACAGGCAGATCTTTCTCGGGAACGGGAACCGGCCCGCAGTCGGGGCAGTGAATGATCGGGATGGGAGTGCCCCAGTAGCGCTGGCGAGAAATGCCCCAGTCGCGCAGACGCCAGGTAGTCTGTTTTTCGCCCAGGCCTTTTTCTGCCAGTTGCTCTGCAATGGCATCAACAGCTGCTTTGCAGGACAAACCGTTCAGTGCACCCGAGTTGATGGTGACGCCCGTTGTTTTGTCGGCGTACCAATCTTGCCATTCAGTGGTGGAATAGGTTTTTCCCTGAACATCAATGACCTGCAGAATGGGCAGACCATATTTCAGTGCAAAGGCGAAGTCGCGTTCGTCGTGTCCGGGAACCCCCATGACGGCACCATCACCATAGCTCATGAGTACGTAGTTGCCGACCCAGACATCGATTGCTGCCCCGGTGATGGGGTGTGTGACGGTCAGTCCGGTGCGCATACCCTCTTTTTCGCGCGTGGCAAGTTCCGCTTCCGTGGTACCGCCCTGTTTGCAGTGTTCAATGAATGCGGCCAGTTCGGGGTTGCCCGCCGCCGCGTGCGTTGCAAGCGGGTGTTCGGGGGCGACGGCGCAGAACGTGACGCCCATGATGGTGTCCGCCCGGGTGGTGAACACGTACATGCGGCCATCCTGGATGAGATCGCCTTGGGCATCGTGAATGGTGTGGGTGAAGGCAAACCGGACACCCTCACTTTTGCCAATCCAGTTTTCCTGCATCAGACGCACGCGCTCGGGCCAGCCTTCCAGACCATTTTTCACCTGATCGAGCAATTCTTCGGCGTAATCGGTGATGCGCAGGTAATAGCCCGGGATTTCGCGTTTTTCAACCGGGGCGCCGGAACGCCAGCCTCGGCCGTCGATGACCTGTTCGTTGGCCAGTACGGTTTGATCGACCGGATCCCAGTTCACAACCTGTGTTTTGCGATAGGCAATGCCCTTTTCCAGCATTTTCAGGAAAAGCCACTGATTCCATTTGTAGTAATCGGGGTCACAGGCACACATTTCGCGCGACCAGTCGATGGCCAGGCCCATGGACTGCATTTGCTTTTTCATGTAAGCAATGTTGTCGTAGGTCCATTTGGCCGGGGGTACGCGGGACTTGATGGCTGCGTTTTCAGCCGGCATGCCAAAGGCGTCCCATCCCATGGGCATGAGTACGTTGTATCCGCGCATGCGTAGCTGACGAGCCATCATGTCGTTGATGGTGTAGTTGCGTACGTGCCCCATGTGTAGTTTGCCACTGGGGTAGGGCAGCATGGAGCATGCGTAAAACTTGGGCTTTTCGGTGCCCTGTGGGGTTTTTGCATGCTCAACAACGCGATAAGCATCGTTTTGCAACCAGTTGGCCTGTGCCGACTGTTCAACTGCGGTGGGGTTGTAGCGTTCCTGCATGGGATCGGAATAAGGAAAAGTTGGGGTAATCCGGCATTATAGGATGCTTCGAAGCCTGCAGTGCGGGCGAGCATCCGGCATGCTGGTCGTGTGCGTGTCAAGGGCAATAAAAAAGCACCCCTGAACGGGGTGCCCGACAATATCGCGTAACCCGGCAGGTTCGCGCAAACCGCTTGAAACGCTCAGGCGTAGGTATTCACGTTGGTACCCAAGGGGCCTTCGGTTGCCAGGTTGGGCATGGATTTCATGATCTCGTTGACGGTTTCAGTTTGGGCATCAAGTGTTTTGCGCAGCATGATCATTTGTTTTTCCTGGCCAACGGTAGCCGCTTGAAGGCTGAGCGCGGTACTTACAGTGTTTTCAACGGACATGCTCATGATGAATGCCTTTATTTCAGTGGATACATTTTCATCATAACGCGTAATCGTACCCGGGTCCAGGCGGTAAATTAACTTCAGCAAACAAAAAACCCTGCCTTGGCAGGGTTTTCAGGAATTCGGGCCCGCAAGGTGCCGCAGCGCGTGACCGGGGCAAGCCGAGCCGGTTCCCTTTTGGGCGCCGGTACACTGAAGATTACTTCAGCTTGGTTTCCTTGTAGTCAACGTGCTTGCGAGCAACGGGATCAAATTTCTTGATCAGCATTTTCTCGGGCATGTTGCGTTTGTTTTTTGTTGTGGTGTAGAAGTGGCCTGTGCCAGCTGTGGATTCGAGTTTGATTTTCTCGCGAATACCTTTTGCCATGATGAGCTCCTGTGAGGTTTACGCTGGCGATCAGGCCAGTTCGCCGCGTGCGCGCAGGTCGGCCAGAACGGATTCGATGCCGTTCTTGTCGATGGTGCGCAGGGCTTTGGTTGAAACACGCAGGCGAACCCAGCGGTTTTCGCTTTCAACCCAGAAGCGACGCGATTGCAAGTTAGGAAGGAAGCGACGCTTGGTTTTGTTGTTAGCGTGCGAAACGTTGTTGCCCACCATCGGGCCTTTGCCGGTAACTTGGCATACGCGTGCCATGATCATACCCCTTAAAGTGTTCTTGAAGACCACGCTCGAAAGCGCACATGCTGTGATTTTTTGCCTTGAATACCTGACATTTGATGTGCGCAAAGCGCGAACAACCCAACTGGTATGGAAACAAGGCAATAGTGTGCAACGGGCACCAACACAAAACAGGCAACAAGATCGCGCCATGTAGCAAGCCATCAGGCTTTGGTCGGCACCCGCACTCGCAGCAACTGGCTGAGAGCCTGGGTTTAAACTTCTGTAAAGCCAAGCATTCTACTACGTAAGCCTTGCTCTGATCAAGTCGGTGCAAGCGGCTTGAGGTTAATTAGCCACGCTTGCTGCACGGCGGGTTTCTGCCGGCCGCTAGAGCGACTGTCTTTTTGGCGGTTTCGTTCCACGACTGATTGTGGCACTATTTTGCCACCGTTTTGTCCAGAAAGAGGGAGGCTGCCTTGAGTGCTGTGTTGACTGCTGTCGAGAAAAAGCTGGAAACCCTGCCCGTACCTGTACGGCTTACGCTGCCTGATGGAACGTCTGTGGGATCAGGTTGTCCCAGGGTTCACCTCACCATTCACCATACGGCAACGCTTGCCAACCTGCTTGCCGGTCAGGTTGGCGTGCTGGGCGAAGACTACGTTGAAGGCCGTTTCGAGGTGGACGGTTCCATGCGCGACCTTATGCGCGTGGCTGCTGCCATTCTGCCGGGCTCGCCGGTCGAGGCGGCGCGGGTAGGGCGCTTGACTGAATTGATCCGTCGCCTGATGTCTGTCTGGCGTCATTCCATCGAGCGTGATGTGCGTCAGATCCAGTTTCACTACGATTTGTCTGATGATTTTTATGCGCTTTGGCTCGACCCGCGTCGCGTTTACTCCTGTGCGTATTACCGTGAGCCTGGCCTCACCCTTGCGCAAGCCCAGGAAGCCAAGCTGGACCACATCTGCAGGAAGCTGAGGCTGACGGCCGGGGAACGGTTTCTTGATGTTGGTGCAGGGTGGGGCGGGTTGTTGCTCTGGGCGGCGGAAAATTATGGGGTGGATGCGACCGGGATCACCTTGTCACGGAACCAGCACGCCCATGTCAACCAGCTGATTCAGGAAAAGGGACTGCAAGGGCGCGTGCGCATGACACTGCTCGATTACAGAAATCTCGATGAAACCCGACCTTTCGACAAAATTGCATCGGTTGGTATGTTTGAGCATGTCGGGCGGGCGCAGCTGGATGGCTACTTCGGGAAGTTGCATCGTCTTGTGAGGCCCGGTGGCTTGGTGCTCAATCACGGCATCACAGCGGGTGGTATCGATAACGCCGAGCTGGGTGCCGGCATGGGCGAATTCATTGAAAAATACATTTTCCCCGGCGGCGAGCTGACTCATGTCAGTCATGTGCTGGAAAGCCTGACGCGCGGCGGGCTTGAAGATCTGGACATCGAGAACCTGCGCCCGCATTATGCCCGTACGCTCTGGGCCTGGAGCGATGCGCTGGAAGCGTGTCTGCCGCAGGCTTGGCTCACGTTGCAAGGGCCACAGGGCGAGCGTTCGCTCAGGGCGTATCGGATGTATCTGGCCGGCTGCGCCATGGGTTTCGAGCATGGCTGGATTGCCTTGCACCAGATTCTTGCGCAGCCCCGCGGCCCGGGCCGGCACGATGAGCTCGATCATCCGACTGATCTTTCCTACCCGTGGCGGCGTGATTACATGTATTCACGGCCGATCGGAATCAAACCCTGAAACTCAACGGCCAGCCGGGTGGTTGTGCAGGCGTACCACCCGCCCGTACCAGCCGAAAAGCAGCAACGCCGACAAGCCCAGGCCAGCCATGGCCATAAGCCACATGCTGGCTGCCCCGGTGGGAGCGCCTGATGCCAGCATCGAAGTCAGGGGCTCAAGTGTGCCTGCGGCCGGGCCGAACGCTACCCACCAACCGCCCAGAAGGCCGATGCCTGTCAAGGCGAAAACCTGCAGCAGCAGGGGTACAACCGCCACTTTGTAGGCGCGCAACAGATAAGAGCCGATACATTGCAGGCTGTCGCACAGGTGAAACAAGGGCAGGATCTGCATGAGTGCTGTTGCAATTGCAAATACCTGGAGGTCGCTTGTGTAGAGGCCTGCAATCGGCTCGCGTGCCAGCACCAGCAGCAACGAGGTCAGTGTGGCGCCTGTAACAACAACTGCAATGCCGGCCAGGCCGGTTGCGCGTGCCCGTGCGGGGTCGCGTGCACCAATGGCTTGTGCCACCAGCGATGCCGTGGCGATCCCGATCGCCATGGGCATCATGTAGCACAGGGCAGCCAGATTGGCCATGATCTGGTGCCCGCCTGTTACGTACATGCCTTCGCGTGCAATGAGCAACGACATGAAGGTAAATGCGCAGACCTCGATCAGGTAGGAGCCGCCCATGGGTATGCCCAGTCGCAGTAATTCGAACTGGCCGGGACGTTCAGGTCGCCCGAGCCGCAACTTGAAACGTGCGTAAAACGGGTCTCGTGTGATCAGCACCAGCCCTGCGGTCAGGGTCATCCATCCCACGATGGCTGTGGAAACACCGGCACCGACCGCACCCAGTGCCGGCATGCCCAGCTTGCCAAAAATGAAAACCCAGTTGAACAGCAACTTGAAGCCGACGCTGGCCATGTTGATCAGCATGACGGGCTTTGGGCGAGATACCGCTGTTCCCAGTGCGTAAATGGTGCGAAATAACAAAGTGGCCGGCAGGGCAACAGCCAGGGCGCGCAAATACAAGCTCACTGCATGTCGTACCTCGGGGGTGATTTCACCTGAAAAAGCCAGCCAGAGATCGGGTTGCAGCAGCAGGGCGGAGCCCAGCGCCGAAAGTGCCAGCGTCATCCAGACGCCTTGGCCCCAGGCGTGTCCGACGGCTTCGTTGCGGCCCGCACCAAAGTGTTGGGCAATAATGGGAATCAGGGCATGCACCACACCCATCAAGCCGACAAAAACGGTGATGTAAATTGATACGGAAAGCGCCATGGCCTGAAGGTCGACAGGCCCGGCGTGGCCAGCCATGGCGGTATCCAGGACGCCAAACATGATGCCCGCCCAGGAACTGACCAGGACGGGCCAGGCCTGTTTCAGGATGGTCCCGATATAGTGTGCGGGTCGGTGTGTATGGGGTGTTTTCGTCACGGCCTGTTCACACGCAGAAGCCTGAAGATTTCGTGCCGGTCAGCCTCGCGTTTTCCGACCCAGAGTTCCTGTGCGCTGCCGGCAAAAGCGGCTGTGCCGTCGGCCAGGTTGTGGGTGGTTGTTTGTTGCACAATCAGCGGGCACGAGGCATCAAAGCGGAAGTTGATGTTGTCAAAGACCAGGAATGAGGCGCGTTGGCCTGTGCCCAGGCCTTGTGTGCGAATGCATTCGCCAGGTTTCTGGTTCTGTTCCAGTGCCTGGACCAATTGGTGGGATACATCGCGATAGCTTCGTACGTAGTCGAGTGCCGGCATCCAGAGTGTGACGAGCAGCAGCCAGGTGACGATCAGGCCACCCGCCGAAAGCGCTGTGCCGCGCCACAGGCCTGCAGGTTTGGTCAGCAGTCGCCAGCGGACCAGCATGATCCATGCCGCTGTTCCTGCCAGAGCAATAAGAACGGCAGGCCATGAAATAAAGACGTCATACCCTTGTGTTTGGCGCGCAATGTTGCGGGAGATCTGGGCCGGCCAGCCTGTTTGCAGTGCAATCCAGCCTAGCCAGACGGTGGCTGTGGTCAGGGAAAAACACATCACGGCAAACCAGTCCAGCGAATTGACGAAGCCCCGGCGCAGCGTGGGCAGGGCAAAAGCGGCCAGAACAGCAGAGGGGACTGCCATCAGGCTGTATTCCGGTTCAAAGGCATCGACCTGGAATGTCATGCAGATCAGGGGCCAGCTCACGAACAGCAGCGGAATGGCGATGTGTGGCGCGCAAAGCCATTTGCGCCATTGCCACAGGGCCATGAGAGCAAAAGGCCATGTGGGCCAGAGAAACCAGGGTAGATCACGCAGCGTTGTGGCAAGCTCCGACGGGGAAGGCCATCCGAACGCGCTGATATTCCAGAGCAGCCAGTTGTCGGTCCAGTACTCGCTGGTGGTTCGTGCCGGCAGCCACCAGGCCAGTATTGCAGCAGTGCATAATCCGGCAGCGGGAAGCAGCCAGCCGCGCCTGTTTCCCAGGGGGGCGCCCGGGTAAAACAGGCAAAGTGCAGCCAGCATGATCGGTGTTGCACCAATCCAGCCGCGCGTCAGGAAGGCTGCGCCCAGCGCAAACCCCAGAATCAGTGCGCCTGATCGTGGGCGATCCAGCATGCGAGCAGCACCGTAAAACGCCAGTGCCTGGAATGCGATGATCGCGGGCACTTCCGATGTTTCGTGCATGCGCCAGATGATGCCCACGGTTGCCACGATCAGCAGCAGGGCGGCATCGGCAATCATGCGCCCGTATTCATGAGGGGCGGGTTCGCCGCCAAAGGGCAGAGCCAGTGGCTGGGCTTCGGTGCGTTTTCCCAGAAGGTAGGTGCCTTGCCAGATCGAAGCTGTCATGATGACAAACCACAGCAGGTTCGGAAGCCTGGAGGCTGCGATGGTTGCGTCAAGGGAGGACGTGAAGAGTTCAAACAGCGGCGTGAATGCCATGATGGCCAAGGCGCCGGCCCACATGCTCAGGGGGCCGTCCTGGGCATGTGCCAGAACGCCGATCCGGGGCACCAGCCAGGCTAGTCCGCCTTCCTGAACGGCAGTGACCATGGTGGCCAGGCCAACGACGTCATCCGTTTTCCAGGGGTCGCGAAAGAATAGTCCGGCCAGAATGTAGATGAGGCCGACAGTGAACAGGAAGCGTCTGGAAAGTTTGACCGTGGCCGTGGTCGTTAGCCTGGCGGGTGTCGAGCGGGAGGGGCTGGAAGGCACGGGTTGTACACCATGAACCGATGATGGGCGTATGTTAAATGAAAAAAGGCAGCCGTGACGGCTGCCCTTGCGCTGAAACCGGCGCAGTGGCCGGTTTGACCCATGACCCCTTACGAGGCCTTGCGTGTGCCTGCAGTACGGGCAAAGCGGGCACGGAATTTTTCAACACGGCCTGTTTCGACAATACGTGTCTGGGCGCCTGTGTAGAACGGGTGGGACTCAGAGGTGACGTCACACTTGAACAGGGGGTAGGTTTTACCATCGAGTTCGATGGTTTCACGCGAGTGCAGCGTGGAACGCGAAATGAATTTGTTACCTGTTTGCAGATCCAGGAAAACCACTTCGCGGTAGTCGGGGTGAATGCCTTCTTTCATTGACTTTGAGTCCTGTAAAAATGGGGTCGCCAACCGGAATGCGAAAGTGTACTTGCCGGCCACGTATCCAAAAATAGCCCGCCATTCTAACCTGCGCATGGCTTTCAAACAAGTTGCCAGGTTGTGCGTTGCCAACAACAGCGATGTGAACTGACGACAGTTACAGTTGGCCTCGTTCTGCCAGCGACAGGGCACCGGTTGCTGTGATGATCAGGTGATCCAGCAGGCGGATGTCGACCAGTGCCAGTGCTTTTTTCAGATGTTGGGTCAGGTGGATGTCTGCCTGACTGGGTTCGCTGACACCCGAAGGGTGATTATGTGCCAGAATCAGGGCTGCTGCGTGGTGACGTAGTCCTGACTTGATCACTTCCCTGGGGTACACCGAGGCCTGGGTCAGGGTTCCGCGTGAAATTTCCTCGCTGGTGATCAACCGGAACTGGCTGTCAAGGTACAGTGCCATGCAGTGCTCTATTTTAAGGTGTCCCAGGTGGGCAATACAGTAGTTCTTGACACGTTCTGGCTGATTCAGCACTTCCCCGCTGTGGATTTCCTCGGTGGCCGCGCGTCGGTTCAGCTCCCTGATGGCCAGCAGTTCGCATGTTTTCGCCTGGCCCAGGCCTGGGGTGGCCAGCAGGCTCTGCTGATCCGCGCCCAGCAGACTGCGCAGGTCGCCAAAGCGTTCCAGCAGCCTGTGGCCCAGCATCACTGCATCGCATCCCCGCATGCCTGTGCGTAAAACGATCGCCAGCAGTTCGGCGGTGGTCAGTACATGCGCTCCATGCTGCAACAGTCGTTCGCGTGGTCGCTCGTTGTGCATGGCCTGCATGCGGGGTTCAGTGTAAGGTTCCATGACACACTCTAAAATAGCGAATTGACACAAACTCCTACAGTGACAGGTTTTGGCTTCCATGAACGATTCAACGCACCTATTTGTCCGCCCCGATTCCTACCTTACGCTGCATTACCGCATCGAACTGGTGTCCGGGCCAGCGGCTGGCTCCGTCTTTGCCGATACCTTCGACCAGCGTCCGGCAACGCTTCAGTTGGGCTCCGGGCAATGGGCCCCCGGGCTTGAGCAGGCGCTTGTTGGTCACCACGAAGGCGAGCGTTTCGTCATCGACTTGCCTGCTGCCCAGGCCTACGGTGATCGCAATCCCGATCTTCTGCAGTGGGTCACCCGTGCGGCTGTTGAAGAAAACACCGATCCTGAAAACCCTTTGCTGGCCGGTGATCTCATCGAGTTTGCGGCCCCCAACGGAGCGCGTTATTCGGGGGTGCTCAAGCAGTGGGAAGGTGATCGTGCTCTTTTTGATTTCAACCATCCTCTGGCAGGCACCGACTTGCGCCTGCATGTCGAGCTTTTGGGGGTTTTATGACATCAGTCAACGGTTCCGCCCAAGACGGCGTCCAGATTCTGCTGGCCCAGCCTCGCGGTTTCTGTGCCGGGGTTGATCGTGCCATCGATATCGTCGAGCGTGCGCTTGAATTGCATGGTGCTCCTGTTTACGTGCGTCATGAAATCGTACATAACCGCTATGTCGTGCAAGATTTGCGCAACAAAGGGGCCGTGTTCATCGATCAACTCGATCAGGCGCCTCCCGGTGCCATTGTCATCTTTTCTGCGCACGGTGTAGCGCAGGCTGTACGACACGAGGCTCAGGCGCGTGGCTTGCGTGTGTTCGATGCCACCTGCCCGCTGGTGACCAAAGTGCATACCGAAGTGGCGCGTATGCGTCAGGCGGGTCGTGAGATCATCATGATCGGTCATCGCGGTCACCCCGAGGTCGAGGGCACGCTGGGGCAAGCCGATGGTGGCATGTACCTGGTCGAAACGCCTGAAGACGTCATGGCCTTGCAGGTCACGGATCCGGCCAATCTGGCATTTGTCACCCAGACCACGTTGTCGGTTGACGACGCCGCCGTTGTTGCCCAGGCCTTGCGTACGCGTTTTCCCGATATCGTCGAGCCCAAGAAAAGCGATATCTGCTATGCAACCCAGAACCGTCAGGATGCCGTCAAGGTCATGGCACCCCAGTGCGATCTGGTGCTGGTTGTCGGTAGCACCAACAGTTCCAATTCGAACCGCTTGCGTGAGGTGGCCGAACGCAGAGGGGCTGCGGCCTACCTTATTGATACCCCCGACATGATCAACCCTGCCTGGTTGCAGGGCAGTACCCGGGTTGGTGTCACGGCCGGTGCTTCGGCGCCCGAGGTGCTGGTGCAGCAGGTTATTACCCGACTTAAAGAACTGGGTGCGGTTTCAGTGCGCACACTCGATGGCACCCAGGAAAACGTTTCGTTCCCGCTTCCCCGGGAACTGTCCCGCAAAATGAAGGAAACCTCATTGTGAAACTCCATGGCTATTTCCGCAGTTCGGCGGCCTATCGTGTCCGCATTGCGCTCAACTACAAATCCATCGATTACGATCCTGTGGTCGTTCACCTTGTGCGCGGCGGCGGTGAGCATCTGCAGCCTGAGTACCGTGCGCTGAATCCGACCGCTTTGGTGCCCACCCTGGAAGATGGCGATCTGGTGCTGGGCCAATCGGTGGCCATTCTGGAATACCTTGAGGAAAAATACCCGGATCCAGCACTGTTGCCCACAGATACCGCACTCAGGGCCCATGTGCGCAGTCTGGTACAAACCATTGCATGTGATATTCACCCGTTGAACAATCTGCGTGTGCTCAAGTATCTTGTGCGTGAACTGGGTGCCTCTGAAGAGCAGAAAATGGCCTGGTATCGTCACTGGATCGCCGTGGGTCTGGGCAGTCTGGAAAGCGTTCTGGCGGCCTCGGCACATACCGGTACTTTCTGCGTGGGTAATGTACCCACCCTTGCCGATGTCTGTCTGGTTCCTCAAATAGCCAATGCCCGTCGTTTCGATTGCGATCTCTCGGCCATGCCGACGCTGGTTCGCATCGACGCCGAATGCGCCCGTTTGCCGGCATTCCAGCGTGCCGCCCCTTCGGCCCAACCTGATTTCGAACCCTGATTGGCAGAGATTCTTCATGAAAAAGTCTACAGGCCTGGTGGCCGGTGTTGTGGTGGTTGCCCTCGCGTATTCGGGTGCTTCCTGGTATATGGGCAAGCAGGCTCAGCTGGCCGTTGAGCATCTGGTGGCAAACGCAAATGAAGGCTTTCGCTCTGTGGCGGGCGATGGTAGTACGGATCCGGTTGCGCAACTTCGCATTGACCGCTTCGAACGCGGCGTGTTTTCATCCCTTGCCGACTACACGCTGACCATTCCCGATGCGTCCGACTCGCCGATCGAGGTCCGCATTGCGGATCGCCTGCATCATGGTCCCTTCCCCTGGGCATTGCTGAAATCAGGTGATTTCGCACCGGCACTGGCAGCCAGTTTCGCCCGTTTGATCCCCACGGCAACGACTCAGGCCTGGGTAAGCAGTCAGCCCAATGGTGTCAGCCCGTTAAGCATCCAGACCCGGGTCAGTCTTGCAGGCCAGGCTCACACCCGTTTCAGCTTCAAACCCGTTGATATCAAGCGCGATGGTGAGCATATTGTCTTTAGTGGCGGTCTGATCACCGTCGACTGGTCGAATGATTTCCGTGATCACAAAGTGCACGGTGCCTTCGAAACCCTTTCGGTGGCCGGTGAAACGGTTGAGGGCGAGCTGGCGTTTTCAGGAATCGCGCTTTCCCACGACAGCCAGACACAGTCTGATGGGCAGGTTCGTGTTCAGGGCAAGCTGGGTGTCAGCAAGATCACGGCTTCCGACGAAAGCTTTGACGGGGATATCGTCCTCGATAATTCTGCCGTGGTCTATGAAAGCACTCAAAAGGATACGCTCTTGAGCGCAACCTTGCGTTACGATTTCGGGCGTATCCGTCTGGGTGATATCGATCTTGGCAGCATTGCGCTCGGTGGCCGGGCCAGCAACATCGATGCGATCCAGATGGCGTCATTGCTCAAGTTGCTCGATGCCATCGATACGCGCCAGACTCGTGACGACAGTCTTGATCTTTTGCCCGCTGAACAAGAATCCCTCGAGAAGCACTTCAAAGCCATGGTTGCCCTCAAGCCTGTCGTTGCCATTGATCCGGTGCTCTGGAAGACCGCCAAGGGTGAAAGTTCCGCTTTGATCGACTTGCATCTGGCTCCTGCCGAAAACCAGACCGAAGGGCGTCCGGTTTCGCCCGATGAGCTATTGGTGCAGTCCATACGCAACCTTGAGATCCGTCTCGATCTCTCGCGTCCGATGCTGGTTCATTTGTTCACCCAGTTCGAGTCTGATCCGGCCGAGCGTGAACAGCTGGCAGCCTTTGCCAACATGATGTTCGATGGCTACGTGAAAGAACTCGAAGCATCCGGGCTGGTCAAAGTGCGTGAAGACGGGGCGAGCACTCGCATGGTCTTCAGCAAGGGTGCGCTCAGTGTGAATGATCAGCCGATGTCCATTGAGGAGCTCATGGGGCTGGTGTTCCAGATGGTACTTTAACCCTGCTTGTTGTGCCCGGCAGGCAATCAGCGCCTGCTGTGCGCGTGTGACTGCAGCAACGCGGTCACACGCGTCTTTGCATCAGTAGCCGTCCGGATAACGGGCCTTGATCACGCTATCGAATGCCTGTTCTGCCGAAATCCCTTTGCGCATTTGGGCACTGATTTCAGCGGCATGCACATGAATGTCTTCAGGTAATGTGTCGCGGTTGGCCTTGTAGTAAGCATATTTTTCTTGCTCAATGACATCAATCGCCGGCGCAGCCGCTTTTGCTGCACGGGGCCGAGGCGTTCCAGCCCGTGCCCGACTGGTGGTGCGTGTGGTCAGCCCGGCAGCAGCCTGTTGTATTGCCGATAATGCGAACACCGGCGACATTTCATCACCAACATGGCCGTCTTCGTTAAGGCGTTGCAGCAGGTGATTCCCGTCGAAGCCCATCTTGCGGTCACGTGGGTTGATGACCTGATAGCTCGGGCCTGCGCCGCGTGAAACCATTTCAAATTGTACCCGGTCGCCGTAAGCCTGCATTTTTTCCAGAACCCCCTTCAGGAATTCCGTGGAAAGTGAGTCCAGGTTTCCATCCCAGCGTTTGCTTCGTTTCGTGCTCAAAATACGTAACTTCCAATGTGGTGACTGAAATTGAACAACCGGTTTGCCGTTTGCTCAGGGGGCAACATTGTAACCGGTTGATCCGGGTTGCGAGACTATCCGCCTGGTCTCAGGCGGTACTCCTGGCCTCAGGCGGCAATGTCAGTGTGTCGTGGCGGATTATTGAAGGGGTCAAGATCGTCGGGGTGAAGGTGTGGCAGCGGAGGGAGTCCGATCATTGAGCGTACACGCTGGCAATCCGGGTAAGGGGAGCCGTCTTCAAGCCAGGCGGGAAAGTCGCGGCAGGGTGAAGGTCTGTGCTCGTAAATGGCACAGTGAATACCAGGTTTGCCAAGTTCGCCGCGCAGGGCAATGCGGCGTTGCCCGCCCTGTTCGGTGCCTTTCATGCAACCTCGCAGGGGGCTGATTTGTGTCACTAGTTCTGGCGGGACAGTCCCTCCGGATTCCCCTGCGATTTCGCCGCAATAGAATGAGACCCTGAAGTGTGCGCAACAGGCGCCGCAACTGATGCAGGGGTTATCGAAAAGCGTGTCGTTTGAAACCGGGGTGCCGGGGGTGGCGGACAGCGTGTCCGTGATGCTGTGAACGATGGGTGGATCGATGTCCATGGATGGCACCTGAGTCGGGGCTGGCCCGCCCCGGGAAATTGGCCGGGCTGGAAATATACCGCATTTTTTAGCGGGAAATCCACGTCGGAAATGTGAGTTTTTTGTTTGCACCTATGGTAATCCCTAGGGAGTCCAGTGTTGTCTGTATGCAACTTTTCGATAGAATGCTGGTTTAGTCCGGGGTAAGCGTCACCCGTTTGCCGTTTCCGACATTCCACACAAAAAGGAATACCATGACTCTGAAGCTCCGATCTTTGTCGGCTGTCGTTGCATTTGCCTTCATGGCGGCTCCTCTGGCGGCGGTTCATGCCAAAGAACTCAAAATAGCTCTCTCATCCGAGCCTACATCGGCAGATCCCCACTACCATAAGCAGACTGCAAACGATGCGCTTTCCGCGCACGTTTTCGAATCGCTGATCAATCGCGACGCCGATATGAAGCTGATCCCGGGGCTGGCCATGTCCTGGAAGAATATCGATCCCCTCACCTGGCAGCTCGATCTGCGCAAGGGGGTCAAGTTCTCGAACGGCGAGCCGTTCACCTCGAAAGACGTCCTGTTCACCATTTGTCGCACCCTGAACAACAAGACCAACATCACGGCCTCTTACACGCAGGCCAGCAAGGCGTTCGCCGATGTCCAGACCCCCGATGAACACACGGTCATCCTGAAAACAAAGCAGCCGTTCCCATTGCTGCCCGCCGAACTCGCCCGTCAGTTGCCGATTGTCTGGAATGGCATTGTGCCTCACGATAAACTGGTGTTCGATCCTGATAATGGTTGTGGCGTCAAAGGCGAATGGCCCTCGAATACTGAATTCAATTCAGGCAAGAATGCCATTGGCACCGGGCCTTATTTAATGAAGTCTTACGTGCCCGGTACGGCCATTGAGCTGGCCCGCAACGACAGCTACTGGGGCGATAAACCCGAGTGGGAAACGGTGAAACTGTTGCCTGTGCCCAATGCGGGTGCCCGCATGACCGGCTTGCTGGCCGGTGACTACGATGTCATTGAAAACCCGGCGGCACGAGACCTGCCACGCCTGGAATCCAATCCCCAGTTCGGCTTCACCTCCAAGCCGTCCACACGCCTCATTTTTTTCCAGCTTGATGCCGGTCGCGCCGAAAGTCCGTTTGTCAAGGCACCCGATGGCAAGAATCCCTTGCAAGATGTCCGCGTTCGCAAGGCGCTGAACATGGCGGTTGATCGCAAGGCGATCTCCGAGCGCATCATGACGGGTATGGCCACGCCTACAACCCAGTACATGCCTGCCGATATGTTTGGTGCCTTGCCTGAAGACCCCGTGGTCAAGTTCGATCCCGAAGGTGCCAAGAAACTGCTTGCCGAAGCCGGTTATCCCAATGGTTTCGAGCTCACGATTTCCACAACCAACAACCGTTACATCAATGACAGCCAGGTGTCGCAGGCTGTGGCGCAGTACTTCAGCCGCATTGGTGTCAAAACCTCGGTCGATGCCATGCCGTCCTCGGTGTATTTTCCGAAGCGTGCAAAGCGTGAGTTCAGTGTAGCGATTGGTGGCTGGCCCTCTGAAACCGGTGAAGCTTCGGCATTGTTCAGTCTGTGGGTTGCCAGCACCGACCGCCCCAATGGCATCGGTACCAGCAACTACGGTGGTTATTCTGATCCCGGTTTCGACAAGGTTTTCCTTGAAGCCTTCACCACCGTTGACGACACCAAGCGCAAAGCCATGCTGCAGGAATCAACTCGTATCGCCCTTGACGGTGTGCCGCTCATTCCCCTGCATTTTGAAAGCACGATCTGGGCTTACAAGAAAGGTCTGACCTACGAAGGCCGTCGCGATCAGTACACCATCGCCATGTCGGTCAAGTCTGCCAAGTAAACTGCGGTCTTGTACCTCCGTCTCGGCATCCGGTACTTAATGTGCCGGATGCCTTCCCGTTCTCATTTCCGTGGGTAACTTCCTGTGATCTGGTTTGTTGCGCGACGAATCACGCAAAGTGTATTCGTTATGCTTGCTGTATCGCTGGTGGTCTTTCTGGCTGTGTATGCCGTCGGAGACCCCATCGAACTTCTGATCAGCCCCGAAGCGACAGACTCCGAGCGCGATGAGCTCATCGCGCGTCTGGGTCTCGACCTGCCTTTGTGGCAGCAATACGGTGTTTTCCTTGGTAACGCCCTGCAAGGTGATCTCGGAAATTCGTTCGTGTTCGGCATGCCCGCCATCGAGCTGATTGTTCAGCGTATTCCTGCCACCCTTGAGCTGGTCATTGTTGCAATCGGCCTGACATGTCTCATCGGTATCCCTCTGGGCTTGCTTGCCGGGCAGCACCATGATCGTACCTTGGGTCAAACAATTCTTGGTGGCTCCGTACTCGGTTTTTCGCTGCCCAGTTTCTGGTTGGGTATGGTGCTGATCCTGTTTTTTTCGGTGTGGTTCGGCTGGTTGCCCGCTTCGGGGCGTGGTCCGGTCGCCGAATTCCTCGGAATCAGTTCTTCGTTGTTCACTGCCAAAGGCTGGGCACACGTCATTCTGCCAGCCACCAACCTTGCCGTTGCCAACATTGCGCTTGTTCTGCGGCTGACGGCATCGGGTGTGGTCGAAGCCAAGAGCCAGGATTACGTGAAGTTTGCCCGTGCCAAAGGGGTGGCTCCACAACGTATCATGTACCGGCACATTTTGCGCAATATCTTGATCCCGGTTGTCACCGTGATTGGCATGGAGTTCGGTTCCCTGATTGCCTACTCCACGGTGACTGAAACCGTGTTCGCCTGGCCAGGCATGGGCAAGCTGCTCATCGACAGTGTCTACCGTCTTGATCGTCCTGTTGTTGTTGCCTACGTCATGCTTGTGACGCTGATTTTTGTCGTGATCAACCTGGTGGTGGATATTCTCTACGCTTTTCTCGATCCGCGCGTGCAACTCGTCGAGGCTCAAAAATGACGACCGAACATTCAACATCCACGGATAAGGGGTTGGCTGCACCCCTGGCGTCCACCCCCATGCGTCAGGCTTATCTGAAGCGTCTGGGCAGGAAGCCCTCGGCCAGGCGTTGTTTCATCTTGCTGGCCGTGCTGGTTCTGTTCGTGTTCATTGCGCCCTGGTTTGCACCCCAGAATCCTTACGACCTGAATTCCCTGGATCTCATGGATGGGCAGTTGCCGCCCTTGTCTCAGAGCATGGGCGGCATGACCTACTGGCTGGGTACCGATGACCAGGGGCGTGACATGCTGAGCGCCATTTTGTATGGCTTGCGCATCAGTCTGACCGTCGGCCTGGTGTCCGTCGTGCTGTCTGCCCTGATCGGAAGTTTTGCCGGTTTGCTGGCCGCCTATTCGGGGCGCTGGATCGATTCCCTGCTCATGCGCTTGGTCGATTTCATTCTTGGTTTTCCCACGATTCTGGTTGCCCTGGTCATGCTGTCGATCATGGGCAGGGGTATCGACAAGGTCATTATTGCGTTGGTGGTGGTCCAGTGGGCGCATTACGCACGTCTCATGCGGGGGCGTGCCTTGCAAGAACGTCGCAAGGAATACATTGAAGCTGCGCAGAACCTGGGTTTTTCGTACTGGCGTATTCTGTTTGTGCATCTTTTCCCCAACAGCGTGGGGCCTGTCATGGTTTTCGGTACTGTTCAGATCGCATCGGCCATCATGCTTGAAGCCACGCTTTCCTTCTTTGGCGTTGGAACGCCCGTGACGGAACCGTCGCTGGGGTTGCTGATTGCCAACGGTTTTCAGTATTTGCTGTCGGGCGACTACTGGATCAGTATGTTTCCAGGCATTGCATTGCTCTTGCTGATCGTTGCCATCAACGTTCTGGGCGATCGTCTGCGACTCAGCATGGATTCACGAAGCGTATGAGCGATATCATTCTTGAGGTCCGTGATCTGGTCACGGCATTCCATACACCTGAAGGGGCATGGCCTGCAGTCGACGGGGTCAGCCTGCAGGTCCGGCGTGGTGAAATTCTGGGGCTGGTCGGTGAGTCCGGCTCAGGCAAGTCCGTGACCGGTTTCTCGCTCATGGGGCTCATTGACCCCCCGGGTGAGCTGGTCAGTGGCAGCATACGCTTTAACGGCAATGAACTCATGGGATCGACCGAAGATCAGTGGCGTACCTTGCGGGGCAACCGTATTGCCATGATCTTCCAGGATCCTCTGATGACCCTGAATCCGGTATTGCGTGTCGGTGAACAGATGGCCGAAGCCATCCTGAGTCATGAGGCTGTCCCGGCCGCACAGGTTCGTCAGCGTTGTGTGCAGGCATTGTCCGAGGTGGGCATACCTTCGCCTGAAACCCGGCTCGATAACTACCCCCATGAATTTTCCGGGGGCATGCGTCAGCGGGTGGCCATTGCCATCGCCATGCTGAACAAGCCTGATCTGATCATTGCCGATGAGCCTACCACGGCCCTCGATGTCACTATTCAGGGGCAAATTCTCAGTCAGGTGCAGCGATTGTGTCGTGATCACAATACGGCCCTGATCTGGATCACACACGATCTGGGTGTTGTGGCCGAATTGGCCGATCGTGTGGCTGTCATGTATGCCGGTCGCATTGTTGAGCAAGGCACCATCGATCAGGTCATGGATCAACCCATGCATCCGTACACCCGGGGGCTATTGCAATCCATGCCAGGTAACAGTATTCCGGGAACACGCCTGCAGCAGATCGATGGCATGGCGCCGCCGCTGTCTGCGCGGCCCAGAGGCTGTGCTTTCCGTCCTCGTTGCACGCGTGCTACCGACCGTTGTTCCCGGGAAGCACCGCCTATCGAACAGCAGGGTGATCGCACCTGGCGGTGCTTTGTTCCGTTTGTTTCCCAGGGCGCAGCATCATGACACTCACTTCCCCGATTCTTGAACTTCAGTCGGTTCACAAAAGATTTTCCTCGGGCCCCGACTTTTTTCAGCGTGTGGCCGGTGTGTTCGGTCAACCTGCCAAACCCCGTGTCGTGCATGCAGTCAATGGTGTTGATCTTGCCGTTGATGCAGGTGAGGTTGTTGGCCTGGTGGGTGAGTCCGGTTGCGGTAAATCCACGCTGGGCCGCGTGGCCGCAGGCCTGCTGCCTGCTACGCAGGGCAGTGTGCGTTATCTTGGCACCGATGTCAGCACATTGGCGGTACGTGATCATCTTGCCTATATTCTCGGGGTTCAGATGATCTTTCAGGATCCCCAGGCTTCATTGAATCCGCGTCAGCGTCTGTACCAGATTCTGCAAGAGGCGTTGGTGGCACACAAGCTGGCACCTGCTCACGAACTTTCCGCACGAGTTGATCAGGCTTTGTTGTCCGTAGGCCTTGACCCGTCATACCGCACAAGGTATCCCCACCAGATTTCCGGGGGCCAGCGTCAGCGCATCGGCATTGCGCGTGCGCTGATGGTGAATCCACGGTTTCTGGTGTGTGATGAACCGGTTGCCGCACTTGATGTCTCCATTCAGGCCCAGGTGATCAACCTTTTCCTCGACCTGCGTGAAAAATTCGGGTTTTCCTACCTGTTCATCAGCCATGATCTGGGGGTGGTTCGTCACATTGCCGACCGCGTTGCCATCATGTACCTCGGACGCATTGTCGAGCAGGCGCCGGCTGCCGAGATTTTCTCGCGCGCCAATCACCCTTATACCCAGGCCCTGATCAACGAAGTTCCTGATTTGCAGCGTCGCGGGCGCCAGTTCACAGTGATCAAGGGTGAAATTCCTTCGCCACTGGCGCCACCCTCCGGGTGCACGTTTCATCCCCGCTGCCCGCACGCCAAGGCCGTCTGCAAGGAAAAATCCCCAATGCTCAGGGAAGTCGCACCCGGTCATGTTTCGGCGTGTCATCTGAACGAGGTTTCTGCATGAACCATTCAATGCCATTCATCACGGATCTTGAAACAGCACTGACATGCCACGGGCGTTTTTCGTTGAACTATCGTGATCCCCATGCGCCCGGAAAGCCGATCACGCTCAACGGTTATCGGGCTGCCGGTGCCACTGAAAAATCGCCCGTTGTGATCGTGCAGCATGGCGTGTTGCGCAATGGTGATGAATACCGCGACTTCTGGGTCAATGCGGCTGAGCTGCATGGTTTGCTGGTGGTTGCCCCAACCTTTGCCGAGGCTGACTGGCCTGATGTGCATGCCTACAATAACGGCAACCTTCAGTGTGAAGAACACCCTCAGGGGGTCACTGATCCCGAGGCTTCATCGTATGCCTGCGTGCAGCGTCTTGTGCGTCAGTTGGCAGCCAGCCGTGCCGTCGATGCCGATCAGATCTATTTCTTCGGCCATTCCGCCGGTAGCCAGTTCGTGCATCGATACCTGGCGCTGTGTGGCCCCTCGGGTTTCGCAGGGGTCGTTGCGGCCAATGCCGGTTGGTACACCCTGCCTGATCTGTCACTGCCCTTTCCTCAGGGGTGGGCGAAAACCCGTCTTTCGCTCAGTGATCTGGCGCGTATGTTCGATTATCCGCTTCATATTTTCGCTGGGTGCAACGATAACGATCCCCAGGCGCCGCATTTGCCCAATGAGCCGGCTGCCCGGCTTCAGGGACCCACGCGTTTTGACCGAGCCCACTATTTCCATGAGTACGCGCGTCGGCAGGCCGAGTCTCTGGGCGTGCCATACCGCTGGACACTGCACACGATTCCTGAAGTCGCTCACGACGGTCGTCTCATGTCGCATGTCGCAGCTGGTTACTGGTTCGGTGCCGGTATTCCCCAGGCCTCCGAATTACGCCGTCTGGCCCAGGGTTCGGCTTCCTTCACCGCTTGAACAGGTGCTTCCAAATGAATTCCTACTCCACAGAACAGCTTGTCCAGGGGATCTCCGCCTGGGTGTCCCATGAATCGCCTTCGCACGACACAGCCCGTGTTGCCTCCATGATGTCCATGGCGCATGATCTTGCCGTGTCGCTGGGTTTGCGTGCTGAAATTCGCAGTCTGGGCGAGAGCGCTCCTCCCTTGTTGTATGTCACCAATCGTGCGAACAATGATCAGCGCCCGGGTATTCTGATCATTGCCCACCTTGATACCGTGCACCCTGTAGGTACTGTGAACGATAACCCTGTGCGTATCGAAGAGGACCGTCTGTATGGTCCGGGTATTTACGATATGAAGGCAGGGGCTTATCTGGCTTTGCTGGCATTGGGCGATTACGCGGAATCCCGTACGCCACTGCCCGTCGATTACCTGTTTTCCCCCGATGAAGAGATTGGCAGTCATGCATCCCGCGAAGCGATTGAGCAGTTCGCGCGTACAGCGCGTTATGTTTTGGTGACCGAGCCCGCGCGTCCGAATGGCGGGCGCTGCGTTACTGAACGCAAGGGTACGGGATCGCTCAAGGTTGTGGTTAAAGGTCGCCCGGCCCACGCAGGTATGCAGCATGAGCGGGGGCGAAATGCCATCAAGGAAATGGCACATCAGGTGATTGCCCTTGAGGCGCTCACGGATTATTCCCGCGGGATCACAGTCAGTGTGGGTACCATCAAGGGGGGGACCGTCACTAATGTTGTTCCATCGCATTGCGAGATCATTGCCGATTTCAGAGTGCCTGATCAGCAAGCCAGTGACTGGCTGGTCGAGCAATTCAAGGCACTGAAGCCAGTTGACCCTGATTGCCAGTTACAGGTCGATATTGAGCTGAACCGTCCCCCGATGACCCGGGGGGCCGCAACAGCCGACCTCGTTGCCAGGGCTCAGGCGTGTGCCACACGTGCGGGTTTTGTTCTGGAAGAGGCGCCCATGACCGGCGGTGGCAGTGATGCCAACTTCACGGCTGCCCTGGGTGTGCCCACCATTGATGGTCTGGGTGCCGATGGTGATGGTGCGCACACGCTGAAAGAGCATGTGCTCATTTCCACCCTGGGTAAACGCCTTGATTTCTGGCGTTATCTGCTGGCAGATCTCACCTGATCCGGTCAGGCAGTCAGTCGCGGGCTTTTGCTTTGGTCTGGGTATTCTTTGACGGTATTGTCGGGGTGTGAGGTCGCACTGTATGCCCAAGCACACAGTGCGACCTCACACCCCGACAACACCTCACAGCTGAACAGCACCCATTGGCCGGAAGCCTGACAGGGTGCTTGCTGCGTTGATGAGTTACAGCCTGTGCCTCATGGTTATCCCGCTGTGCGTTCAGCTGCCTCTTGCTGGGCATCGACCACGGCCAGGGTGGTCATGTTGATGATCCGGCGTACAGTGGCGCTGGTGGTCAGGATATGCACAGGGCGCGCAGCACCGAGCAGGATCGGGCCCATCGACACCCCGTTGCTGCCGGTCATTTTAAGCATGTTGTACGTGATGTTGCCGGTATCCAGGTTTGGCATGATCAGCAGGTTGGCCGGGCCCTTCAGTGTGGAGTCGGGGTAGGCTTTCAGGCGGATTGTTTCCGAAAGGGCTGCATCGGCATGCATTTCACCGTCAACTTCCAGTTCGGGGGCGCGCTCGGCCAGAATGCGGCGGGCTTCGGCCATTTTGCGCGAAGAGTCACTTGTACGGCTGCCGAAGTTCGAGTGCGACAGCAGTGCCACCTTGGGAATGACGCCGAAGCGTTGCATTTCGGCGGCTGCCTGGATGGTCATGTCGGCGATTTGCTCGGCAGACGGATTTTCGTTCACATGCGTATCACAGACGAATAATGTTTGTGTGGGCAGCATCAGCACATTCATTGCCGCGTAGGTCGATACCCCTGGTTTCATGCCGATGACTTCGTCGACATATTTCAGTTGGTTGTCGTAGCGACTGCTGACGCCACACAGCATGGCATCACCATCGCCGCGTTGCATCAGCATGACGCCAATCAATGAGTTGTGCTTGCGGACCATGGCTTTGGCGATATCGGGCGTGACGCCTTCCCGACCACGAAGCTTGTAGTATGCCTGCCAGGTTTCGGCAAAACGCTCATCGTTTTCAGGATCGACGATTTCCAGGTCACGGCCGGCCTGAAGGCGCAGGCCGGCTTTCTGGATGCGCATTTCAATTACGGCCGGACGTCCGACCAGAATGGGGAATGCAATATTTTCATCAACGATGGTCTGGGCAGCGCGCAGTACCCGTTCATCTTCGCCATCGGCATAGATAACCCGTTTGGGTGCGCTCTTTGCCTGCATGACCAACGGGCGCATGAGCTGTCCGGTGCGATACACCAGTGTGCTCAGTTTTTGCTTGTAGGCTTCCATGTCTTCGATGGGGCGGCGAGCAACGCCGGAGTCACTGGCAGCCTGAGCCACGGCCGGGGCGATCTTGATGATCAGGCGTGGGTCAAACGGCTTGGGAATGATGTATTCTGGACCGAACGAAAGCTCCTGGCCAGCGTAGGCAGTGGCCACTTCATCGTTTTGCTCGGCTTGGGCCAGTTCGGCGATCGCTTTTACGCAGGCCAGTTTCATAGCCTCGTTGATGACTGTTGCGCCGACATCGAGCGCGCCCCTGAAAATAAAGGGAAAGCACAACACGTTGTTGACCTGATTGGGGTAGTCGGAGCGACCAGTTGCAATGATGGCATCGGGTCGGGCAGCCTTGGCCACTTCAGGGCGGATTTCCGGTTCGGGGTTAGCCAGTGCCAGAATGAGCGGGCGTGGTGCCATGGTTTTGACCATGTCGGCTGTGAGTACACCGGGTGCTGAACAGCCCAGGAAAATGTCGGCATCGATGCAGATGTCGGCCAGGGTGCGGGCCGAGGTTGCTTGTGCATAACGTGCCTTGTTGGCTTCCATCTTTTCATCTCGGCCTTTGTAAATGACGCCGCGTGAATCGACCACATAAATGTTCGATGTTTTCATGCCGAGGCTGACGAAAAGGTCAAGGCAGGCAATGGCGGCAGCACCCGCGCCGGAGCAGACCAGTTTGACGTTTTCGATCGTTTTGCCAACGACTTTCAGGCCATTCAGGATGGCGGCAGATGAAATGATGGCTGTACCGTGCTGGTCGTCGTGGAAGACGGGTATCTTCATGCGCTCGCGCAGTTTCTTTTCGATGTAAAAGCATTCAGGCGCCTTGATGTCTTCCAGGTTCACGCCGCCCAGGGTGGGTTCAAGGGCTGCGATGATATCGACCAGTTTGTCGGGGTCGTTTTCTGCCAGTTCGATATCAAAGACATCGATGCCTGCGAATTTCTTGAACAGGCAGCCTTTGCCTTCCATGACAGGCTTGGCGGCCAACGGACCAATATTGCCCAGGCCCAGCACGGCGGTGCCATTGGTAATCACGCCGACCAGGTTCGAGCGTGATGTATACATGGCTGCAGAGTTTTCCCCATGTTCGTGGATATCCATGCAGGCCACGGCGACGCCCGGTGAGTACGCCAGTGAAAGATCATCCTGGTTTGCCAGGGGTTTGGTCGGGACGACAGAAATCTTTCCAGGGTTTGGATAGGCGTGGTAATCGAGCGCCATTTTGGCGAAATCGGTTTTTTGATCCATGGGGGTGCTACTCCGTGTTCATCATACAAAAAGGCAATCTTATCCTTTTATGAAGGGTATGGAAACGCGGTTTCTGTGGCAGGGCAGAGTAAGCCTGAACCGGTTGTACTGTGTCCCCTTTTTTGGAAAACCCATGAAATTGGGGACGTATAAGCTCGGATCAGGGATGGTCAAGCGCAGGGACCGGCTGTCTATCTGTTTGGAATTGCCAACGCTTTCGCTCTTTTGCCCGTGTTTTGTGCTGCGCCAGTTTATCCGTGCTGTCATCAGGGCTATACTATTGGGCATACGGCTTTATAAAGGCGTCGTACACGTTGCCTTCTGCCCCCGCTATCCGCTAATCGGTCTGGCCGTGTCGCGGAAGGTTTTTCCCCTGCATCATAACGAGTGAGACACTCGGATAGGTGAAGCGCATCCATGTCATCAGAAACAGAACTCTTATCCAATTCCCACCTTTTTGGCAGTAACGCCCCCTACGTCGAAGAACTCTACGAGTCCTACCTCGACAACCCTGGTTCTGTTCCTGACCAGTGGCGTGCCTACTTTGACCAGTTGCAGCATTTGCCCGCCACCGATGGCAACGAGGTCACCCGTGACCAGGCTCATGCTCCTGTCATCCAGTCCTTTGCCGAGCGTGCCAAAGCCAATGCTTTCGTGCAAATGCAGCAGCAAAAACCCGATCTTTCCATTGCCAGCAAACAGGTGTCGGTGCAATCCATTATTGCGGCCTACCGTTCGCTGGGTTCGCGTTTTGCCGATCTCGATCCCCTGAAGCGCCAGGATCGCCCGGTCATTCCCGAGCTTGATCCTTCCTTCTATGGCCTTACCGAAGCCGACCTCGATCAGGTGTATTCGGCAACCAATACCTACTTCACCAAAGCCGACACCATGACCTTGCGCGACATGCTCAAGGCCCTGCGCGATACCTACTGCCGCAGTGTGGGCGCTGAATTCATGCACATGTCCGATCCCGCTGCCAAGCGCTGGATCCAGGAGCGTCTTGAATCTACACTGGGTGTTCCCGCTTTTTCGTCTGAACAGAAGCGCCATATTCTGAAGCAGCTCACCGAGGCCGAAGGTCTTGAGCGCTATTTGCACACCAAATATGTTGGCCAGAAGCGTTTCTCCCTCGAAGGCGGCGAAAGCTTCATTGCCTCCATGGATGAAGTGGTCCATCACGCTGGCGAAAGTGGTGTCCAGGAAATCGTTGTGGGCATGGCCCACCGTGGTCGTCTGAACATGCTGGTGAACATCATGGGCAAAATGCCCGGTGATCTCTTTGCCGAATTCGAAGGCAAGCACGCCGAAGGCCTGACCGACGGCGACGTCAAATACCATAACGGCTTTTCCAGTGACCTTTCAACGCGTGGTGGTCCCGTTCACCTGTCGCTGGCATTCAACCCTTCACACCTTGAAATCGTCAACCCCGTGGTTGAGGGCAGTGTTCGTGCACGCCAAGACCGCCGCAACGATGAAGAAGGTGACCAGGTTCTGCCCGTGCTGGTGCATGGCGATGCCGCTTTTGCAGGTCAGGGCGTTGTCATGGAAACCCTCAACCTGGCGCAAACGCGCGGTTATGGTACGGGCGGCACGCTGCATATCGTCATCAACAACCAGATCGGCTTCACCACCTCCGACCCTCGCGATACACGTTCCACCCTGTATTGCACCGATGTGGTCAAAATGATCGAGGCGCCGGTTTTCCACGTGAATGGCGACGACCCTGAAGCCGTTGTGTATGTCACACAACTTGCTCTCGATTACCGCATGAAGTTCCACCACGATGTCGTCATCGATATCGTCTGCTTCCGCAAGCTCGGTCACAACGAACAAGACACACCTTCGCTGACCCAGCCGCTCATGTACAAAAAAATCGGCGGCCATCCCGGCACGCGCAAGTTGTATGCCGAAAAACTGGTTACCCAGGGTGTTCTTACCGAAGATGATGCCGATCAACTGGTTCGCGACTACCGTCAGCTCATGGACGACGGTCAGCGCACGGTGGAACCTGTTCTGACCGACTACAAGAACAAATACTCCACCGACTGGTCTGCTTTCCTGGGCGCCAAATGGACAGACAGCGCTGATACCGGTGTGCCTGTAGCCGAACTGACCCGCATTGGTGAGCGCATCACCACCGTGCCGGAAAACTTCACGGTGCATTCGCTGGTCAACAAGCTCCTGAACGACCGTCGCGCCATGGCGCGCGGTGAAATGAACGTTGACTGGGGTATGGGCGAACACCTGGCTTTTGCCACCCTGGTGGCCAATGGTTACGCCGTGCGCATCACGGGTCAGGATTCCGGCCGAGGCACGTTCACGCACCGTCATGCGGTGCTGCACGATCAGAAACGTGAACGCTGGAACGATGGTACGTACATCCCCTTGCAGAACGTTGCCGATAACCAGGCAACATTCACCGTCATCGATTCCGTGCTTTCTGAAGAAGCCGTGCTGGGCTTTGAATACGGTTACGCAACCGCTGAACCCAACACGCTCACCATCTGGGAAGCCCAGTTCGGTGACTTCGTCAATGGCGCGCAGGTTGTGATCGACCAGTTTATCTCTTCGGGTGAAGCCAAGTGGGGCCGTCAGTGCGGTCTTACCCTCATGTTGCCCCATGGTTACGAAGGCCAGGGTCCCGAGCACTCGTCAGCGCGTATCGAGCGTTTCCTGCAACTGTGTGCCGACAACAACATCCAGGTGGTTCAGCCTACCAACGGTGCCCAGATTTTCCATCTGTTGCGTCGCCAGATGATTCGTCAGTTCCGCAAGCCACTGGTCATTCTCACGCCCAAGTCGCTGCTGCGCAACAAAGACGCTACATCACCGCTGTCCGATCTGGCCACGGGCCAGTTCATGCCGGTCATTGGCGAACAAAATGCCGATATCGATCCGTCCAACGTCAAGCGCGTGCTGGCCTGCTCAGGCAAGGTCTACTACGATATCGTGAATGCCCGCAAAGAATCGGGTCGCACCGATATCGCCATCGTTCGCATCGAGCAACTTTATCCCTTCGCGCACAAGTCCTTCCAGGCCGAACTGCAGAAGTACAAAAATGCCAAAGAGGTTGTCTGGGTTCAAGATGAACCCCAGAATCAGGGCCCCTGGCATTACATTCAGCACCATTTGTACGAGAACATGTCGTCTGGCCAGAAGCTGGGTTATGCAGGTCGTCCCGCGTCTGCATCGCCTGCCGTCGGTTACCTGGCCAAGCACCAGGAGCAGCAGCGTGCGCTGCTCGACCATGCCATGGCGGCCAAGTTCAAGAGCTTCTCACTCGTCAAATAAAACGCCCACCTGCACATAAAAAAACGGATCACATACCATGTCTATTACTGATGTTCTCGTGCCCCAGCTTTCCGAGTCGGTATCCGAGGCAACCCTTCTGAACTGGAAAAAACAGCCCGGCGAGGCAGTCCAGGCTGATGAAATCCTGATCGAAGTCGAAACCGACAAAGTCGTTCTGGAAGTTCCTGCACCTGCATCGGGCGTTCTGAAAGAGATCGTCAAAGCCGATGGCAGCACCGTGACATCCGGTGAGGTGCTGGCTCGCATCGACACCGCTGCCAAAGCGGCAGCGGCTGCTCCGGCCGCCCAGGCCGCCCAGGCCGCCGCCCCTGCGGCAGTTGCCGCCGCGCCTGTCGCAGTACCCGCTGCTGCCTCGGCCATTACATCGCCTGCTGCCGGCAAGATTCTTGCCGACAAAGGCATTGACCCCTCCAGTGTCGAGGGCAGTGGTCGCGGCGGGCGCATTACCAAGGGCGATGCCCTTGAGGCCGGTGCAGCACCTGCCAAGAAAGCTGCTGCACCCGTTGCACCGCCCACCTTGTCGCTCGATGGCCGCCCTGAACAGCGCGTTCCCATGAGCCGTCTGCGTGCCCGCGTTGCCGAGCGCCTGCTGCAGTCGCAACAGGAAAACGCAATCCTCACGACGTTCAACGAAGTGAACATGCAGGCTGTCATCGATCTGCGCAACAAGTACAAGGCCAACTTTGAAAAAGAGCACGGCGTCAAGCTGGGTTTCATGTCCTTCTTCGTGAAAGCCGCTGTTGCAGCACTCAAGAAGTACCCCGTTGTCAATGCTTCGGTCGATGGCAAAGACATCATCTATCACGGCTACTTCGACATCGGTATTGCTGTTGGCAGCCCACGTGGTCTGGTAGTGCCCATTTTGCGCAATGTCGATCAAATGTCGATTGCCGACATTGAGAAGCAGATTGCCGATTTCGGTAATCGCGCCCGCGACGGCAAACTGGGTCTTGAAGAACTCACCGGCGGCACGTTCTCGATCTCCAATGGTGGCGTATTCGGTTCCATGCTCTCCACACCCATCATCAACCCGCCGCAGTCGGCCATTCTGGGTGTTCATGCCACCAAGGATCGTGCTGTTGTCGAAAATGGCCAGATCGTCATTCGTCCGATCAACTACCTGGCACTTTCCTACGACCACCGCATCATCGATGGCCGCGAAGCTGTTCTGGCTCTCGTTGCCATGAAAGAAGCCCTGGAAGATCCCCAGCGTCTGTTGCTCGAGGTCTAAGCGGCTGATCGCTGCCCCCGGGTATGCATGCCCCCGGAGCGCCGCCCGCAAGGTTCGCGCGGCCGGGGGTTTTTAATGCAACCCTGAATTTTGAAATTTACTGAAGAGAACAGAACATGGCTAAACAATTTGACGTTGTGGTTATCGGAGCGGGTCCTGGTGGTTACATTGCCGCCATTCGTGCAGCACAGCTGGGCATGACCGTTGCATGCATTGACGCCTGGTCCACCGCCGATGGCAAACCAGCCCCTGGCGGTACCTGCACCAACGTAGGCTGCATTCCCTCAAAGGCACTGCTGCAGTCTTCCGAGCACTACGAGCAGGTCAATCATCACTTTTCCGAGCACGGCATTGAAGTCAAAGGCGTCAGTCTGAAACTCGATACCCTGCTGGGCCGCAAGAATACGGTCGTTACTCAGAACAACGAAGGTATTTTGTACCTGTTCAAGAAGAATAAAGTCACATTCTTCCATGGTACAGGTTCGTTTGTCGCTCACGTTGACGGTGGCTGGAGCATCAAGGTCGAGGGCAAAACCCCCGAAGACCTCGTTGCCAAGCACGTGGTTGTCGCCACAGGCTCCAGCCCGCGTCAGTTGCCCGGTCTCGATTTCGACGAAAACCAGGTTCTTTCCAACGACGGTGCGCTGCGCATTCCTTCCGTACCCAAGAAACTGGGTGTCATCGGTGCAGGTGTCATTGGTCTTGAACTGGGCAGCGTGTGGCGTCGTCTGGGGGCCGAAGTCACTATTCTGGAAGCCATGCCTGAGTTCCTGGCTGCCGTTGACCAGCAAGTTGCCAAGGAAGCCCAGAAAGCGTTCAAGAAACAGGGGCTGGATATTCAAACCGGTGTCAAAATCGGTGAAATCAAGAAAACAGCCAAGTCCGTTACTGTCCCCTACGTTGATGCCGCAGGTGGCGAGCAGAAACTTGTGTGCGATAAACTCATTGTTTCCATTGGTCGTGTCCCCAACACCCAGGGTCTGGGTGCCGAAACGGTCGGTCTGAAGTGTGACGAGCGTGGTTTCATCGTGGTTGATGACGATTGCCGTACCAGCCTGCCGAATGTCTGGGCTGTTGGCGATGTCGTTCGTGGTCCCATGCTGGCCCACAAGGCAGAAGAAGAGGGTGTTGCTGTTGCCGAGCGCATTGCCGGCCAGCATGGCCATGTCAATTTCGGTACGATCCCCTGGGTCATCTACACATCACCCGAGATTGCCTGGGTCGGCAAAACCGAACAGCAACTTAAAACTGAAGGTCGTGACTACAAGGCTGGCAGCTTCCCGTTCCTGGCCAATGGCCGTGCCCGTGCCTTGGGCGATACCACTGGTTTTGTCAAAGTGATTGCCGATGCCAAGACTGACGAGGTCCTTGGTGTTCACGTGATTGGTCCGATGGCCTCCGAACTGATTGCCGAAGCCGTCACCATCATGGAATTCCGTGGTGCCGCCGAGGACATCGCCCGCATTTGTCATGCGCATCCCACGTTGTCCGAGGCCATGAAAGAAGCCGCACTGGCCGTTGATAAACGCGCCCTGAACTTCTGATTCGCTTCACGCGATCCTGTCTCACCCTCAAGGGGGGCGGTCGGCTGACTCGCCCCCCTTTTTTTCAAGTGTCCGTTTCTCCATGAATGTTCGTGAATACTACGAAAACGCCCTGAGCGAGCGTGGTTATCGGCCTGATGATGCCCAACTGGCTGCCATTGACCGCTTGCAGGTTTTTTTTGATGACTGGATTCGTTTCAAGAATGACCGTTCTTCGGCCTTCAAGAAATTGTTCAAACGCCCGGACGTGCCGCGTGGGGTGTACCTGTGGGGGGGAGTGGGGCGTGGAAAAAGCTTCCTGATGGACGCGTTCTACACCACCGTGCCTGTCAAGCGTAAAACCCGTATTCACTTTCATGAATTCATGCGCGGGGTCCATCGCGAACTGGATGCGGTGAAAGGGCAGCAGGACCCCCTCGATGTGGTTGCTGGTCGCATTGCCAAGCGTTACCGGTTGATCTGTTTCGACGAGTTTCATGTGTCCGATGTGGCCGATGCCATGATTCTTTACCGCTTGTTGCTCAAGTTGTTCGAGTACGGTACATCATTTGTAATGACATCGAATTACGAGCCATCCACACTGTACCCTGATGGATTGCATCGTGATCGCATTCTGCCGGCGATCAAGCTCATTCAGGAGCGTATGGACATCATGAATGTGGACACTGGGGTTGATTACCGGCGTCGCACGCTGGAGCAGGTTCGTATGTACCTGAGCCCTTTGAATGATGAGACTCGCACCGAATTGCAGGACATCTTCGACCGACTGCTTGACACTGCGCCGCAAAAGCCTGTACTGACCGTCGAAAATCGTGAGCTGAAGGCGGTGGCGCTCGGTGGCAGTATTGTCTGGTTCGACTTTGCCACCCTGTGTGGCGGGCCACGTTCGCAAAACGACTATCTCGACCTGGCCAGTCGTTTCCAGACCATCATTTTGTCTGACGTGCCTCGCATGGCCGCACGGCAGGCATCCGAGGCACGTCGTTTTACCTGGCTGATCGATGTGCTGTACGATCACAAGGTCAAACTGATCATGTCAGCCGACTGCGAGCCCGAAGAACTGTATGTTCAGGGTCCGATGGCCAACGAGTTTCACCGCACCGTATCACGCCTTCTGGAAATGCAGTCGCGTGAATATCTGGAGTCCGAGCGCCGCGAAGCCGTTGCGCTTTAATCCTTGTTCAACTTTCAAACAGTTTCCATGCCTTCCACCATGACCACACGCGTGCTGACCGGTATTACAACGTCCGGAACACCCCATCTGGGCAACTATGCCGGTGCCATCCGGCCCTCTATTGAAGCCAGTCGTCGCCCTGACGTCGATGCCTTCTATTTTCTGGCCGACTACCATGCCCTGATCAAGTGTGATGATCCTTTACGGGTTGCCCGTTCCCGTCTTGAAATTGCTGCCACCTGGGTGGCTGCCGGCCTTGATCCGCAGCGTGTCACGTTCTACCGTCAGTCCGACATTCCCGAGATTCCCGAATTGTGCTGGATGCTGACGTGTGTAACGCCTAAGGGGCTGATGAACAGGGCGCACGCCTACAAGGCCTCGGTTGACCAGAATGTTGC
>JAAYGT010000136.1 GCA_012727555.1 Alcaligenaceae bacterium
CGATTTGTACTTCGGCCTTGGCCAGTTCGTCTTGCATCACTTGATGACGGTGATGGGCTTGGGCGTTTTCGGATTCCAGTTGCTGCATGCGTTCGGTCTGGTTCGCATGCTGTTTCAATGCCTGATCACGTTCGTTCGTCAATTTGACAATGATCGCGTCTCTGGATTTCAGGGTGGCTTCGTGTTGGCCGATCTTGTCTTGCAGGGCTTTGGTTTCTTTGGCCAGCAGGGTGTCAAATTCGGCTTTTTCGCGTGTCAGTGTGGCCAGTTGTGCTTCTTTCTGTTGCAACTGGGCCAGCGCCATGTCTCGTGCCTTGAGGGCCTCGGTGGTGGCCCGGGCTTCTGCGTCGCGAGCGGCCAGTGCGTTGGTCTTGGCCTGCACGTCGGCTTCCCAGGCGTGTGTCAGGTCACCCAGTTCTTCAGTCAGGGCGGCCACCCGTGCCTCCAGGGCAGGAACGCGCGCCTGATTTGCTTCAGCGGCTTCGCGCTCTGCTTCGGCGTGTGCCAATGCGGTTTGCATGGTTTCTATACGGTTGCTTGCCAGCGCCAGTTCAGTCTCAAGTGCTTCGCAGCGTGCGGTTTCCTGGACTAATGCATTTTCTGTAGCCTGGCAGCGAGCCTTGGTCTGTTCCAGCGCGGTTTCTGCCGCCTGGCACCGTGACTCTGCCTCGATTCTTGCCTGTGTTTCGGCATCGCGTTCGGCCTGTGCATTCAGGGTTGCCGCCTGTGCGCTTTCAAGCGCAGCGTTCAGTTCAGCGGTGGCTGCTTCGCTTGCGCTGGATGCCATACTTGTCTGGGTGTTGCTGCGTGTGAACAGCGCCATGACGATGGCGGGGTGCGTTTCTTCCAGGCTGAAAACATGACGAAAACCCAGTGGCTCAAGCAGCGAGCGCACCTCGTTGATGTGGGTGCCGGCCGGTGCACGCGCATCATCAAGAACGACCCGTGCTCCCACCACGGTGCAGTGGCGTATGCGTTCCATGGCCCCATTCAGAATGCGGGCGGCAGGCAAACTGTCGATAATCAGCCAGCCCGCATCGGTATCGTTCAGGTCGGCCAGTGCCGGGTCTGTAGCCAGCAGGTTGTCCAGTGTCTGGGTGCTGCGTTCAAGGGTGTGTGCGGTGCGAATGTTTGGCCAAAGGCTTTTCAGTTCGTCACCCGACAAAAGCCCGCTTTCGTTGGCGTGGCTCAAGGTGTGGAAGGGGGCTGCGCCATCGCGTGTGTCGAGGACTGTTTCACGCATGCGCCAGTTGCGGGTGTGGGGCAGATGCCTCTGCACGCCTTGCAAACGCTCGTTTTGGCCATCAATCAATACAATATGGTCCGGGTGCATGCCCGGCCAGTTCAGCCAGTGCGGGTTGAGCCGGTTCGCGCCGGCTACGATGACTGAATCAGGGACATGCAGTCTTTGCAGCAGCGCAATGCTCAGGTCGTGATTGCGAGCAATAAGGGCCTGCACGGCATCGAGTGTGGTTGTGTTTTCCTGGGCCATAACGTGTTGATTTCCTTGGGCGTACCGTGCGTTTCAGGGGTGCTGTGTTTGCAAATTGGCGGCCAATGCCTGGGCCATCCAGCGAACGACGGGCTCCCATTCCTGTGCAATGTGTGGGTACGATGCTTCAAGGCTGGTCAGTTGCAGGGGCAGGCAAGCGACAAGTGCCGTGATCAGGGTTTGGTCTTGCGATGAAAGCGCATTCAAGGCGCTCAGGTCAACGGTATTGGGGCGAGCAAAACGTAACTCCAGGCGGTTTCCGTGCTCATCGGAAATTTCAGGGAACCACGATGGCAAGGCCTGCCGGGTATTTTCAGGGAATTCGAGGGCAACGCGCCGGCCAAAGCTTCCGGGGCCAGTATCGTGGCTGCTCAGGCGGTAGTGCAGGTCTGGCACGGGCAGGTTGCCTAGAGCCAGACCCTTGAGTGTAATCAGCAGGCTTTTCTGGCCCGGCGGCAAGTAGAAAGGCTGTAGTGTGATGTGATCATAGCGGATCAGCGATGGCCAGTCGTTCAGGGTGCGTGTCAGGTCGGCCAGTCCGGTCAGGACCGTGTTCAGGTCCAGTGCAGGGTGCAGGTTTTCAGGGGGAACCGCTTTCAGACGAGTTGCCAGGTTCACAAGCGCATTTTGCAGCATCGACCAGTCGGAGCGTCCCAGCGTGGACAAGGCCAGGTTGGTGCCTTCGAACGGGCTGCCGGGTGTGGGGATGCAAGGCAGTTCGGTGGTATTGGCGAAGGCTTCGGGCCAGCGCAGCAAGGGCGCGCCTGAATTGTTTTCACGCAGAATGATGGCTCCGCTCATGCCAGGGCGCGCGAACGTTTTGAGACGCAGTCGCGGAATGACGCGATCTTCTGTTTGAAGGCCTGACAGTGTCCACTGGGTGTACGCCATACCATCTTCTTGTGGCAGCACGGTGACCGATATTTCTTTGCAGTCCCAGGGTGGGGGCAGGGGGGGGCGTGTTTGTGGCGGCGCAGGCGGTGTTGTGTCGGTCAAAGACTCGGGCGTGGCTTCTAAACTGGACGCCAGGAATGGTTGAGTTGATACAGGTACGTGCGACTGGGTGTAATCAGGGTGGTCATGCGCAGACGGTTCCTGAGCGCGTTGATGCGGCTCCGGTTGTTCGTGCAGATGTTTGCGGTGTGGCTCCCCGTGCGCTGACTGCATGGTCTCTGCGGGCTGGTGCGGGTGTTTCTGCACAGGGGCATACGCATGAGGCACAGGGTGTTTCGGGGCCGATGGATGTTTTCGCTCAGTAATCTGTGATTGCGCGTGTTCCTCGGTCAATAACTGAAGAAATGTGCCAAGCGCCTCGTGGGGGCTCAAGGCTGTGATCGGTGCCGCATCGAGGTCGCCCATGGGAGGCATGCAGGCGAGCGCTTCTTCATGCAGCGCCTGGGCCAAAGGGTGGTTATCCAGGTACTGGCTGACCAAATGACGCAGCAGCGCAGTGCGTGCAGTATGGGTGCGTTGGAAGGGCTTGGCGTGACCAGGGTTCTGTTGCGGTGTGGTCGCGTCCGCGTCGGGTGTGGCGTCAAGGCCCAATAAACTGCGCAACAAATCCGTGCACGCTGCAGGTTCGCCAGCGCTGGTCGCTGCGATCAGGGCACTGCGCTCCGGATGACGCAGATAAAAACGCACCATCAGCCGTGTTGCCTGTATCCATCGTTCCAGGAACGCTTCCAGGGTATTTTCGGTGGCCTGCTCGTTGAGCAGGGCGTGCGTTAGCGTGCTGACCGGGTCACTGTACACAAGCAGCAACCGGGTGCCCGCATCGAAATCGAGCCAGTAATCGAGCAGAGACACGCTTTGTGCATCGGCCCAGAACCAGGCGGTAAGGTTGCGATTAGCCAGAAAGATGTCGGCAGCAAGCTGATCCCAGATGCGGCCCGGCGTTACCGGCGCGTTCTGGAAAAGATGGGGCTGGCGTTCTGCAAGCACAGCCCGATGCCAATCGCCCATGGAAACCGGCGGGGTTCGTGGGGCGGGCAGCGCAGGTTGCATGCCTGCCCGGGTTGCGATCCGGGCCAGTGCGTCGATGCCGTAACCCGCGTTTCCGGTAATACACAAACTTTTCATGGGCTCGTTTTTGCAGTGGTTGTGTCAGGCCGCGCGCAGGCGGTACCTGACAGACAAGACTGGCTCCCTGCTGGCGCCAGGCTGTGGTTTTTTAGTCGAGCGATAACCCCAAACGCTGGATGACGGCATCCCAGCGGGCTTTTTCACTGACGATCATTTTGCCCAGTTCTTCCGGTGTGGTGGCCTTGGGCGTGAAATACAGCGTGGCCATTTTCTTTTTCACTTCGTCGGACGCCAGAATTTTGCCGATGCTGCTGTTCAGGCGCTGTACGATGTCGTTGGGGGTGCCGGCAGGCACGAACACGGCGTTCCAGGAAATGGACTCAAACCCCGGGAAACCTTCGGCGGCCATGGTGGGAATGCCGGGCAGCACGGGGCTGGGCTCCAGGCTGGTGATGGCCAGGGCGCGCACTTTGCCGGACGATACCTGGGGCATGGCAATGCCGGGCACCATGAATCCGGCCTGGACGTCGCCGGCAATAATGGAGGTGATGATTTGCGGGAAACCGGTGTAGGGGATTTGTTGCAGCTTGATGCCGGCATCGCCTTCCAGCATGGCCATGGCCAGGTGCGATGAGCTGCCGGGGCCAACGGTGCCGTAGTTCAGTTCGCCCGGTTTTTTCTTGGCCAGTGCCACGAAGTCTTTGACCGTTTTGGCTTCGAAGCCTTCAGGCACCACCAGCACGTTCGGACTGGTGCCGATCAGGGTGACGGGTGCGAGGTCTTTTTGGGGGTCGTAGCCCAGCGACTTCTGGTACAGGGTGGGGGCGGTGACAATGGGGCCGTTGATGGTCAGCAGCACGGTGTAGCCATCGGGCTTGGCCTGGGTGGCCTGGCGGGTACCAATGTTGCCACCTGCGCCCGGTTTGTTTTCGACCACAATGGGCTGGCCCAGATCGGCGGCCAGGGGTTCGGCTACGGTACGGGCCAGGATGTCGGGTGAGGAACCGGCCGGGAAGGGTACGATCAGCTGGATGGGACGTTCGGGCCAGGCGGCCTGGGCCAGGCCGGCAAAACTGACCAGGCCGGCACCGGCCAGTGCGGCCAGTGTGGCTGTAACACGCCGGCGCGCCGGATTGGTTGAATGGGTGTGATCAGACATGGTGATTTCCTTTAAGGGATTCAGAAACGTGCGGATGGGGTATCCGATTCCGGGCGTGCCTGGCGTGTGAGCAGTTGCGTGACGGCTTCACGCGGTGGCAGGTTCTGGAACAAAACCTGGCAGACCGCTTCGGTGATGGGCAGTTCCACATGGTGTTCCTGCCCCAGGGTGCAGGCGGCCTGCGCACAGCGTACGCCTTCAGCGGTCATGCCGCCGGCCAGTATGCTTTCCAGGGTTTGCCCTTGCCCCAGGGCCAGACCGACACGCCGGTTACGGGAGAGGTCGCCGGTGGTGGTGAGTACCAGGTCGCCCAGCCCCGTGAGGCCCGTGAAGGTTTCGGGGCGCCCGCCCAGGGCCACGCCCAGGCGCTGCATTTCGGCCAGGCCGCGGGTGATGAGTGCCGCGCGTGCATTGGTGCCCAGCCCCAGCCCGTCGGAAATGCCGCAGGCAATGGCCAGGACGTTTTTCAGGGCACCGCCCACTTCCACACCGATGATGTCGGTGCTGGAATAAATACGGGCCTGGGGGCTGTGCAGCGCCTGGATGACTTTTTGTGCGGTGCTGTTGTGCGGGGTGGCAATGGTGAGCGCCACGGGCTGGCCGGCCGCCACTTCACGGGCGAACGACGGGCCCGACAGTACCCCGGTTTCGATGCCGCTCAGGCGAACGAAAGCGCGCTCGATAATCTGGTGGGGCAGTTCGCCGGTTTCGTGGTGAAAACCTTTGCAGGTCCAGACCACGCTCAGGCCGTAATGGTGGCGCAGGGCAAGTTCCTGGGCAAGACGGGCACAGGTGTCGGCCATGCCGGCGACAGGCACGCCCAGAATGATCAACCCGTTTTCCGGGCCGGCCTGCAGGGTGTGATCGACGGCGAACGAGAGATCGTGGGTAGCCCGCAACGTGCCCGGCAGCGGTAGGCCGGGCAGGTAGCGCGGGTTGGCGTGGGTGGTGTTGACCTGGTCGGCAACCTGGGCCGAACGGGCCCAGAGCAGGGTATTGCACTGCGTGCTGGCCAGGGCAGCCAGCGCGGTTCCCCAGCTGCCTGCCCCGACAACGCTGACCGGAATGGAGGCAGAGGGCTGAACCATGATTATTGACGTGTTGCACCCGGCGGCAGGATGATGCCGGCGTCGTTGCCTTGCTGTTGTTGCTGTTCCTGGGCCAGCTGGGCGATACGCTGTTCGTACAGGGCCTGGAAGTTCACTTCGGCCAGGTGCAGTGCCGGCAGCGAGGTGCGGTTGATGGCATCGGCCAGGTTGGCGCGCAGGTAGGGGTACAGCATGGTGGGGCACACGATGCCCAGCAGCGGATCGAGCTGTTCTTCGGGAATGTTGGCGGCTTCGAAAATGCCGGCCTGGGTGGCTTCGACCAGGTACAGCACTTTGTCGTTGATGCGCGTGGTGATGGTGGCCATGACGGTGGCTTCGAAGACGCTTTCAGCCAGGCGCTGCCCGCCCACATTGATCGAGACCTCAACGGCCGGTGTTTCCTGTTCCAGGAAAATTTGTGGCGCGTTGGGCATTTCCAGCGACAGGTCTTTCACATACGTGCGCTGCAGGCTGAAACGCGGTTCGTTGGCGGCTTGTTGATCGTGGCTGTTGGCGGTTTGTTCGGCCATGGAAATTCCAGAGTTTTTCAGGGTTGATCGACGTGTTTTGGGCACGGCAGGTGTCTATTTTGGGCACGGCAGGTGTCTATATTACCCCACCGTGGGTATTCAGGCGTTGCCGTTGAGCAGTGGCATCAGGCCATTGGCGCGGTCGAGCGCAGCCAGGTCATCGAAACCGCCGACGTGGGTGTCGCCGATGTAAATTTGCGGCACGGTGCGCCGTCCGGTGCGTTCCATCATGATGGAGCGCTGTTCGGGATCCTGGTCGATGCGGATTTTCTGGATTTCAGTAACGCCGCGCTGTTTGAGCAGCATTTCAGCCCGGACACAGTAGGGGCAGACGGCAGTGCTGTACATGGTGACGGTTTGCATGGTGCTTCCTTGCTGTTGTGGTGCGAGACGTGTGATGCAGACGTTGCAACGCCACACCGGTTTAGTGATTGTGCTGTTTTTTCGCAATGGGCAGCCCGGCTTCCAGCCATGAGCGCAGCCCGCCGTCCAGTGTGAACGCTTGCTGGAAACCTTGTTTGCGCAGCATACTGGTGACGCCCACGGCCTGGCGGCCCATGTCGCACACGATGATCATGGGTTTGTCTTTGGGCAGGGAATTGAGTTTGTTTTTGATGTCGGCCACAGGAATGTTGCGTGCCTGGGGTATGCTGCCTGCCTTGTAGGCCTCATGGCTGCGAATGTCCACGAAAATGCCATCGTTCTGGTTGGTCAGGCGCACGGCTTCTTGTACACCAATGGCTTTGGCCCCGCCCTTGAGCAGGTTTGGAAGGGCGAGCATGATGCCGGAAGTGATGGCAACAAACAGAAAAATGAGGTTGTTTGAGTCAAGAAAAAAGTCCACGATAGATCCTGTTAGGCCCTTGAAGATGTCAGGTTAAGCAATGGATTATAAAATGGACAGACGTTTTCAACTTTTTCGAGGGCACGCTGCATTTTTTCAGGTTTTTTTCGTCTGGTTTCAGTCTGTTTTTTTGCTGAATCCAGGCGTGTTCCGGTGCTGTGTGTTGCCGTGGGCAAGGCCACGTTCTTCACGGGTCAGGGTTCTGTCACGGGTCAGGGCGGTTCCCCGGCTGGTACCTGCAGCGCCTGAGCCCCGGTTTCTTGTGTGCCGCGCCCGTTCCGTATTCATTCTTTTCAACTTTTCAAACATTCGATCATGCATAAACTCGTGCTCATGCGCCATGGCGAAAGCCAGTGGAACCTTGAAAACCGGTTCACCGGCTGGACAGACGTTGACCTTACCGATACCGGTCGTGCCCAGGCACGCAAGGCCGGTGAACTGCTGAAGGAAAACGGCTTTGAATTTGATCTGGCCTATGCCTCGGTGCTCAAGCGCGCCATTCGCACACTCTGGATCGCCCTTGACGCCATGGACGCCATGTACACCCCGGTCGGGCTGAACTGGCGCCTGAACGAGCGCCATTATGGCGCGCTGCAGGGGCTGAACAAGGCGGAAACAGCCGCGAAGTACGGTGACGAGCAGGTGCTCATCTGGCGCCGTGCCTACGCCATTGCGCCCAACCCGCTCGAACTCGACGATCCCCGTCACCCCCGTTTCGACCGTCGCTACAGCAAGATCCCGGCCGATCAGTTGCCCGCTACAGAATGTCTGCAAGACACCGTGGCGCGGGTGCTGCCTTTCTGGAATGAATCCATTGCGCCCGCCATCCGGGCCGGGCGCCGTGTGCTGGTGGCCGCCCACGGCAACAGTCTGCGTGCGCTCATCAAGCACCTCGACAACATCTCCGACGACGACATCGTTCACCTGAACATTCCCACCGGTCAGCCGCTGGTGTACGAACTCGACGACGACCTTCGCCCCATTCGCAACTACTACCTGGGTGATCCCGCTGAAATCGAAGCGGCCATGCAGGCCGTGGCTAACCAGGGCAAGGCCAAACAGTAATCATGCTGCGCGCGTTCGCAACGCTGGCCCTTGCGCTCTGGGCCGGGCAGGTGCTGGGGAATTCCGCGGCGGAACTCCAGCAACGCCAGACAGAAGCCCGCCAGCAACAGGACCAGCTGCGCGAACGCATCGAAGCCCTGAGTCGTGACATCCAGTCCTCGGAAGCGTCCAGGCGCGATGCGGCCGAACAGCTCAAGGCCTCCGAGCAGGCCATTTCCAATATCAACCGCGAGCTGGCCAACCTGGAATCCCGGCGTGCCGGCACCGAAACCAGCCTGAAAGACGCGCAAGCGCGTCAGGTGGAACAAACCGCCGAACTGAAAAAACGTCGCGCCGAACTGGCCGATCAGTTGCGCGCCCAGTATGCCGCCGGTCTGTCACCCTGGACAGCCTTGTTGTCCGGCGATAACCCGCAGGCCATCAGTCGCGAACTCAGTTACCTGGGGTACGTTTCGCGCGCCCAGGCGCGCGCTGTGCAGGCGGTGCAAACGACCTTGAACCGTCTGGCAGAGCTTGAAAAAACCATCAAGGAAAACCGCACCACGCTTACGCGTCTGGCTGCCCAGGTCGAGCAGCAGAAAAAAGATCTCCAGACACAGCAAAACGAACGCAAAGCCGTGCTGGCCCGCATTGAATCGCAGCTGAAAGATCAGCGCACGCAAGCGCAGCGCATGGAACAGAACGATGCGCGTTTAGGCAAACTTATTGCGGGTCTCGACAAAACCATCGCGCAGCAGCGCGAAGCCGAACGCATTGCGGCTGAAAAACGTCGTGCCGAACAGGCGCGCCTGGCTGCCGAAAAACGCCGTCAGGAAGAAGAACGCCGTCAGGAAGCGCAACGTCGCCTTGATGCGCAACGTCGTCTTGAAGAACAGCGTCGCCTCGAAGCGCAGCGCAGTCAGGGTTCGACTCCGGGGCAGGCTGATGGGGCATCGTCCGCTGTTGTGCCGGGTACTGAGTCCACCGTTTCGGGCGATGCCTCTCTGGTCCGTTCATCGTCTGTTGAGCAAGCCTCGGCTGACAGAACTGCGGCAGACAAACCATCGTCGTCCGACAAGCCCCCGGCTGAAAGAATCGCGTCCGATCAACCCGCGGCGGGCAAGCCTTCGTCCCGCGAACCGCCGTCTGCAGATACGCCGTCTGCTGAAAAAACGCCTGCGGAACCTTCCGGTGGCTTTGCCGGTCTAAGCAAAGGCTTACCCGCTCCCGTGAAGTCCACCAGTGTGCTCGGGCGTTTTGGCAGTGCCCGGCCCGATGGCGGTGTTTGGCGGGGTATTGTCCTGATGGCGCCCGAGGGCACGCCGGTACGTGCCGTCGCCCCCGGGCGTGTTGTGTATTCCACTTGGATGACAGGTTTTGGCAACATTCTCATTCTTGATCACGGCCAGAAGTATCTTAGCGTCTATGCCTATAACCAGGCGTTGCTCAAGCAGGTGGGTGATACTGTTCGTGCCGGTGAAACGGTTGCGCGTGTTGGCGCAACAGGCGGGCAGGTCGAGTCGGGGCTATACTTTGAAATCCGCCACCAGGGGGCACCGATCAATCCCCAGGTCTGGCTGAAACGTTAGGTCGTGGTCTTCATTCTTTGTCAGGAACGTGCATGAGCGCTCGCAGCTACAGCAAATTAGGTCTCATTCTTATGGGCGCCCTGGGGGGCGTGCTGGTCAGTCTTGGCATTACCGCCATGGCACAGCGCGGCGAGCCTTTGCCGCTCAAAGATCTCCAGCAATTCGCCAACGTTTTTGCTGCCATCAAAAGCAGTTACGTTGAACCCGTGTCCGATCAAAAACTGGTGGGCGATGCCATTCGCGGCATGTTCAGCGACCTCGATCCCCATTCCACTTACCTTGACGCCGAAGCGTTCAAGGAAATGGAAGCCATTACTCAGGGCGGCTTTGGCGGTCTGGGCATTGAAATTGGCAGCGAAGACGGCATGCCCAAGGTCATTGCCCCCATCGAAGACACACCTGCTGCCCGCGCGGGCATCATGGCCGGCGACCTGATCACTCACATCGATGGCAAGCCCACCAAAGGCATGTCGTTGAACGACGCCATCAAACTGATGCGTGGCGAACCCAAAACATCCATCGAACTGACCATCAAACGCCAAGGGCGCGATAAACCGGTCCTGGTCACGATCGTGCGCGACCTGATCAAGGTGCGCAGCGTGCGTGGCAAAATCCTCGACAACGGCATGGCCTATGTGCGTATTGCCCAGTTCCAGGAACGCACGGTCGAAGATCTCGCCCGTCAGCTCACCACGTTCGCCAATGCAACACCGCAGCCCAAGGGTCTGATCCTCGATCTTCGCAACGACCCCGGTGGCCTGCTCGACGGCGCCATTGGCGTGTCCTCGGTATTTCTTGATCCCAACACCCTGGTCGTGTCCACCAAGGGGCGCATTCCTTCAGCCAATCGTGAATACTTTTCACGTCCGGTCACCGCCATGAATTCCGGTTTCAATGGTTCCGGCGTCAGCAAGGCGGCCGAATGGGCCAAGAAGGTGCCCATGGTGGTGCTGGTGAACATGGGGTCGGCCTCGGCTTCTGAAATCGTGGCTGGTGCCCTGCAAGACCACAAGCGTGCCAAAATTCTTGGCAACCGCACGTTCGGCAAAGGTTCGGTACAAAGCGTGTTGCCGCTCAGTGAAGACACCGGCATCAAGATCACCACGGCGCTGTACTACACGCCGTCCGGGCGTTCCATCCAGGTCACCGGCGTCGAGCCCGACATCGTCGTTGACGACACGCCGGGCGGCAATCTGTTCCGCTTGCCGCGCGAGGCCGATCTTCAACGCCACCTTGCCAACGGCCGTCCTGCCGGCGCAGGGCAGGGTGCTACGGGCGCTGGCGGTGCATCTTCCAGTGGTGCGGGTTCAGAAGCGGGTGCGAAACGTGGCCAGGACGCAGACACCCTGGGCACCGATAACGACTCACCGGTTGTTGAAGCCAAGCTGTTCGAATTCGGTGGCCCCGACGACTTCCAGTTGCAGCAGGCCGTGAACTTCCTGCAGGGCAAGCCTGTGCGCCGCAACGATCCGGCGCTCATTGCCCAGAACCGTCAGCAGGCCCAGGATCAGCAGCAGGCACGCGCAGGCTCGGCTTCAGCCGATTCGGCTGAAAAAAAAAGCCCGCTGAAGCCCGCTGATTCCGGTGCTGTCGAACGCTTCCGCATCACGCCCGAAGGCGTAGTGCCGGTCAAGTAATCGGGTGGTATGACCGTGTGAAATCCTGAAGCCCCGGCCTTTGTGCCGGGGTTCGCGCGAGGGCAGTCGGCGGTGTCGGGCAGGGCACGCCGCGCTGTACAACCACTGGCAGAGTCGGCAAAACACCTCAAACCCCTTCTTTCGGTTCATGCCCAGGCCTGCAGTTTTTTTGCAATGTCTGCGTTCACAAGTTGCTGGTCAGCGACAATCCGCCCTTGAGTCGGCGCTCAATTTCTTGTCGCATTGCCACGGGCCCATCGCGCAGTAGTATTGGCCAGTCAGCCTGTGCCTGACGTGCGCGGCTTTTAGCCAGTTGTATTACACGACTGCGGCGCAGTATTCCGGCTTTCGCCAGAATGCCTTCCAGATCTTGCCAGCCCAGTTGATGCAGTTTGGTATCGATCGCCCTGTTCAACCCGTAATCCTTTGCCGGTGCTTCTGAAAAGAACGCGCTGACGCTGACAGGGTCGTACAGCGGTGCAAGTCTGGGTGTCACACCGTCTTTGTAGATCAATGCCCAGTTTTTAAGATGTGCATCGGTGTTGCCCATCAGGATGAATGCAATATATCGATTCACGAATTCCTGAATATCGTGAGCAGGTGTTTCCGACAACCTGTCCAGAACGCGCACCATGGTGATGAAATCTGTCTCAATGCCCTTGCCATATTTGTGTCGCGGTTCGTAGCCAAGCACTTGTGCAAACTCTTCCATGTGGATACGCCTGCCACCAGGGCCTCGATCAAAGCGCTGAACGGCAAGAATTTCAGGGAAGGGGATTTCCTCTGGCAGTTCAGCTTCTTGTCTGGAAATGATTGTGGCATGGGCGCAATCAAGTTCCAACGCTCGCATGAGCCGATAACCCGTAAACTCGTTGTGCACCAGATCGGGATGTCGGGTACTGGGCAGTTTCAGAATGAATGATCCCGCCTGACCTTGCCTGTGTACAAGATAGCGTCGCCCATCGTGAATTGCTGAAAATTTGGTGACAACCCCGGGCAGCGAGGCCTCGTCTTCTACGGCGTCTTCAACAAAACCAGGTTCGACCCCCTCTGATCCCATCGCTCTATGCCATAAACGTACCACATCGGGAACGCCCTCGGCGAGAGGGACTGGAACGACTTCCAAGCCTCCCATCAAATCGTGTCCTGCAGCGGCCAGAAGTTCAAACTCGTTCTCCGTTGCGCAACCACGATGCCGTGCCAGTCGTTCTCGATTAGGCCCTTCAGGCAGTACATTTTGGAAGAAGGCGGGCCACTTGCCATCGTTTCGTACAAGGCGGCTATCTCGCACAGAACTCAGTATGGCGCGCGTGTTCGTTTCATCAGAGGCGGTGTAACTGAGTGACAACACGGGCCGGGATGGATCGTTGATATAGTCTTGATCGAAAGCAACCCGCAATACATCACCGTACCGGGACAAATAACCAATAGCGCGCCTGCCCTTGGGGCCGTGCAGATAAAGCCTCAGGCATTGTATGAGTGCACTCATCAGTCTGTGCGTTGGATCAGATCGTCAACAATCGAAAGGGGGGCATTGATGCCGGGGGACTGGCCCAATGCACGCCCCCCCGAACGAACAAATGCATCGAGTTCATTTCGTAAAGCCTCGGGAACCAGCATAAGTTCCATACCCAGGGCTCTGGCCAGAACAAGCAGTGATGACAGACGTGGATCAGTTGTTCCGGACTCGATTTTTTGCACCGCCATTCGGCTCAAGCCCGCTTTTTCAGCCAGTTCGGCCTGACTCAACGCCTGACCCCTGCGGGCCACCTGATACGCGGTTAGTAACTGGGTCATGGTGTTAGTCCGTTTTAGATAATTTATTTTAGATAACCATAGTTATCTATTTAGCTATAAAGATAACTAATAATATCATTGTCTGTGTATGATATCGAGGTATATTGTGTGTCGAGCCTGCTTCCAGACGCTTTCAAAAGCCTCAAAAGCCTCAAAAAACCAAAACGTTGCCTCGTAAACACCGTTCCAATGTTACGATTCCTCCTTTGGTTTTAAGCACTTTCCAGGCTCTGTCGGCATCGTGCACGGTGCGGTGTGCTCGCACACGCCGAGCGCTTGTGCCCAAACGGGGAAACAAGGGCCCTGCTGTCTGAGCGCGACGCTTGTCGACCCACCGGGTCGACCGCGCGAGTTCAGGGCCCGCCCCGTTTGGGTACACGCGCGAGGGCAGCCCGCAGGGCCGTGCAAGGCGCATCGCGCCGTGCAAGCTGCCGGCAGCGCCGGCAAAAGAACCCAAAAACGCCTCAAAAGAACACAACCCTCAAGCTCGCAAAAAACCGTGACAACCGCCGACCTCAACGACCAGCAACTCCTGCGTTACGCCCGCCACATCCTGCTCGACGAACTGGGCATTGAAGGCCAGGAAAAGCTCCAGGCTGCTCGCGTATTGATTGTCGGTGCCGGTGGCCTGGGCTCCCCGGTGGCCTGCTACCTGGCCGCTTCCGGCGTGGGGCACATTACCCTGGCAGATCACGACTACGTTGACCTGAGCAACCTGCAGCGCCAGATCCTGCACACGACCGACCGTGTCGGGGTCAGCAAGGCCGAATCGGGCAAAACCATGCTGGGGCAGTTGAATCCCGAAGTGCACGTACATGCCCTCGTTGAAAAATTGTCCGGCCAAACGCTGTCTGAACACGTAGCCCAGGCCGATCTCGTGCTCGATTGTTGCGACAACTTTGCCACACGTCATGCGGTCAACCGTGCTTGTGTCGAACACCGCAAGCCTCTGGTTTCCGGTGCCGCCATCCGTTTCTCTGGTCAGGTCTCGGTGTACAACCTGGCTGACGACAACTCGCCCTGTTACCACTGCCTGTTCCCGGAATCTGATCAGGTGACCGAACTGCGCTGCGCCACCACGGGTGTGCTGGCACCTCTGGTGGGCATTATTGGCAGCATTCAGGCCGCCGAAGCCCTCAAGGTTTTGGTGGGTATGGGCGAACCCCTGCAAGGCCGCCTGTTATGCCTTGAGGCCTTGTCAATGCAGTGGCAAACCGTGAATTTCAGGCGCGACCCGCAGTGCCCCGTGTGTTCATCGCGTGGGCACGCGCCGCCAGTTCACGCACCGAATTCACCCGCAGGTTAACGTACAGGTTGCGGCCCTTGTGGGCCGCTGAAAACGGGGTGGCGGGGTGGTACATGTGCACCGTGCGCATGCCCGCATGACGGGCTGCTTTCAGATTGCGCAAGGTGTCTTCCACCAGAATGATCTGCCCGGCAGGCATGCCCAGCTGGGCCCGGATCTGGCGCATGAGTGCCAGCGAAGGCTTGGGCTTCATGGTGCCTTGCAGGTGCATGTGGTCAATGGCCCAAACCCCTTCAAACAGATGCTGGATCTTCAGGGTTTCCAGCACCTGGCGGGCGTAGTCGAGCGGTGCATTGGTGAGCAGCACCTTGCGCCCAGGCAAGCGATTCAATGATTGAAACAAGCCCGTTTCTGCATGCACCAGTTCAGGCACATTGAAATCGTGGCTCATGGCCAGAAAGCGATGGGGGTTCACGCCGTGGTGGCGCACCATGCCAATGACTGTGGCACCGTAGCGGCGCCAGTAGTCTTTGCGAACCTTGTTGGCCTGATCCATGGGCAACTGCAGCGTGCTGGCCACAGCCTGGGCCATGGCGCCATCAATGGCCCGGAAAATACCCTTGGAGCAATCGTGCAGGGTGTTGTCCAGATCAAACAGCCACAGTAGTTCGCCGGGACGTGCATGTTTCAGGTGGCGGCGGGCGCGCAGGCGCGCCAGCGCCGTGCTACGGGCAGGATGCATGAAGTGCTTTTGGCAACCCGCTGTGTCAGTGTGAACTGATCATGGTGCCGACACCTTGATCGGTGAGGATTTCAAGCAGCAGGCAGTGGGGCACACGGCCATCAACGACATGCACCGAATTGACACCGTTACGGGCGGCATCGAGGGCCGACGAGATTTTCGGCAGCATGCCGCCGGAAATGGTGCCATCGCGGAACAGTTCGTCGATGGTCTGGGCCGACAGACTGCGCAACAGCTGACCGTTTTTATCGAGTACCCCGGGGGTATTGGTCATCATGACCAGTTTTTCGGCCCCCAGGACTTCAGCCATTTTGCCGGCCACGACATCGGCATTGATGTTGTAGGCCTGGCCGTCTTCACCATAGCCAATCGAGGAAATGACCGGAATGAACTGGTCGTCTTGCAAGGCCTTGACCACGGCAGGCTCAATGCGGGTGATGTCGCCCACGAAACCGATATCAAGCCATTGGCCGGGGTGCTCGGCATCTTCGAGCAGTTTTTTGCGCACCTGGATCAGGCAGCCGTCTTTGCCGGTGAGGCCAACCGCCTTGCCGCCGGCTTCGTTGATCATCATGACGATATCTTGCTGAACCTGGCCGCCCAGCACCCATTCAACCACTTCCATGGTTTCGGCATCGGTAACACGCATGCCTTGCAGGAACGTGCCTTCCTTGCCAATACGCTTGAGCGCGGCATTGATCTGGGGACCCCCGCCATGAATGACGACCGGATTGAGCCCGACCAGCTTGAGCAGCACGACATCGTGCGCAAAACTGCGTTGCAGGGCTTCTTCGGTCATGGCGTTGCCGCCGTATTTGACGACGACGGTCTTGCCATGGAAGCGCCGGATGTAAGGCAGCGCTTCGGAAAGGACGTCGGCTTTGACGGTGGAGGAGTGTTGGGGTGCGTCGGGAGTGGTCATGGTTAGCTGGCCAGTGCCTTGTTAACAGTGTTCAGGAAGTCTTGTTTGTCGTAGTTGCCCAGGTAGCGTTTGATGATGTTGCCGTTTTTGTCGATGAGAAACGCCGTGGGGGTAAGTTTGACATCGCCAAAAGCCCGGGCAATGGCCCCGTTGCTGTCCATGACGACTTTAAACGGCAGTTTACGGCTTTCCGCAAAGTTTTTCACGTAGTCGGGGGGATCGTAATCCATGGCAACGGCAATGATGTCAAAGCCCTTTGACGACAGATCGTTGTAGTTCTGGATGGCATCGGGCATTTGCGCCACACAGGTTACGCAGCTGGTGGCCCAGAATTTGACGAGCACTACTTTGCCCCGCAGGTTTTCAGTGGTGAAGGCGTCGTTTTGCAGTGTTGTGAATGCGACCGATGGTGCGGCGTTCGTGCTGCCACCCAATTGCCAGATGCCGATACCGGTCATGGCCAGGGCGGCAAGTGCTCCGATGACAATTTTCTTCATGTTCAGATAAGTGCTTCAGACGATGGGTTGAAACAGGTGCCGGAACTGCACGCCACGTTCCGGCCACAAGGCGGCCCGGGATTGCCGTGTGGAATCGTGGCAACCCCATGCCGGCCTACATGACGGGCATGGTTTGAGCGGCGCCAGAGGGTGCGCTGCCGCCGGATGTGCCCGGTGTGCCTGGTGCCGCTGTGCCGGGAACCGCCGTGGTGCTTGGTGCGGTGCCTGATGTCGCTGCTCCGGGTGCAGCGGGTGTTCCCAGCTGATTGATGGGCGTGCCCTGGGCGGCTGTACCCGATGGTTGAGTGGGCCCGGTTGCTGCCTGCCCTTGTGCCACGCTTTCCGGCGAGACGATATCGAACAGTTTCACCACTTTGTTCACGCCATTGACGCGCGATGCTGCCGTGGCGGCCAGCTCGCCTTCCCTGGCCGTGACTTTACCCAGCAAGTACACGACCCCCCGTTCTGTGGTGATCACGATCGTGAGACTGGGTATTTCCTTACTGGCAATGAGTGTGGAACGTACTTTGGAGGTGATCCAGGTGTCGTTGGTGCGCACACTGAGCGGTGTCATGTCGCCCACTCGCAATTCGTTGACCACGCGTTTCACGTGTTCAATGGCTGCAACCGTTGTAGCGGCTTTTTGCTTGTCGGCTTCCGAGGGGACATCGCCGGTCAGCAGGACCAGGCCAGCGTATGAGGTTGCAACGACGCGCACGTTTTCATTGCCCTCGAATGCCTTGCGGATTTCCGCACCGGTTTTCATTTCGATGGCCTGGTCTTCGACCTGTTCGCCGGCAGTGCGACGGTCGGTGGCAACGGCCACGGTGGTGGCTGCAGCCCCGCCCACCAGCAATGGGGCGCACCCGTAGAGGGCCAGGCTGCAGGTACCGAGCACGGTGCCAAGCACCAGTGCCCGTATGCCGCGCGCCGATGCTTCCCGGGCTCGGGCAGGTTGGCGGGACAGGGTCATAGGGGGTCTCCGAGCAGCAGGGCATCGATGCCATCGCACAGCGCGTGCAGCAGCAAAATATGGACTTCCTGGATGCGCATGGTGCGATCGCTGGGTACGCACAGGTGAATATCGGTTTCCTGGAGCAGGCCTGCTATTTGACCACCGCCTTTACCGGTCAGGGCAATGACGGCCATGTCGCGGTCGTGTGCGGCTTCGATGGCCCGGATGACGTTCGGTGAACTGCCGCTGGTGGAAATGGCCACCAGAACATCGCCGGGCTGACCCAGTGCATTGACCTGGCGTTCGAAAATGGTGTCGAAACCGTAGTCGTTCCCGACGGCGGTGAGAATTGAGGTATCGGTGTTCAGGGCGATACCGGCCAGCGGCAGGCGGTCACGTTCGAAACGCCCGACCAGTTCTGCCACAAAGTGTTGGGCATCGGCAGCCGATCCACCGTTGCCACACGCCAGGATGCGGGCATTATTGGCCAAGGCCCCGAAAAGAAGGTCGACGGCGGCAGCCAGCACCGGTGCAAGTTCGCGTGAACTGGCCCGGAAGGCATCGAGTGCATCGTCGAAGTGCGATGTCATGCGAGAGGTCATATCCATGCCGGAAATTATCGCACGGTTGCGCCTGTGGTGTGCGGTGCCTGCGATGAAAAGCGGATGCCCGGATGCGTCGTGAAAATCATGTGTGTGAAAAGCCTGCAGGTGGGTCAGAACGGATGTTCGCGTGTGTCGGCATCGAAGGCGGCCCGCAGCCAGGTGAAGGTTGCGCCATCGTGCCCAAGAATGTCGAATCGGCAGGCGGGGGTTCTGCCATTGAAAAAGCGCAGGCTCAGGCTGGGCAGCAAGGCGTGTGCCGTACGCACCAGCCGGCGTTGCTTGGGCACGGTGACGGTGGCCTCGGCCGCGCCGAAACGGTTTGACAGACGATGACGCACTTCACAGAAAACGAGGTCATTGTCTTCCCTTGCCAGGATATCGATTTCACCAAAATGCGTTTCGAGGTTGCGCGCCAGAATGACCAGACCCTGATTGCAGAGGTATTGGCAGGCCAGGTCTTCGATTGCCAGGCCTTGTTGCTGTGTGGGCGATAATACGGCTTGCGCTGCAGGTTCCGGTTTTTTTTGTCGGCGGGCTGCGGGTTTTTTGGTGCGTTTGCCTGTTTCGTTCAAACGCATGCGTAAAAGCGCTGCGCGGGCCAGTGTATGGGGCGTTTCGGCCGTTGGCGGCACGCTGGTGGCATCGGGTGTTTTGGCGCTTGTGCAGGTGTCAGCATCTGGGTGTGCACCTGTATCGTTCAAGTCTCCAGTGTTCATTTTTTTCCTTTGTCTTTTGTTTTTTTCAGGCCTTGAGTATGCGTGACTTTCCCGAATCCGGCGACCCGTCAGTGACACTAAAAGATCTCACTGAGCGCATTGCCGTGCAGCACTGGCCAACGGGTACCCTGTATGTTGTGGCCACACCGATCGGTAATCTGGGTGATTTGACCTTGCGTGCGCGCCATGCCCTGGCCCTGTGCAACGTGATTGCCGCAGAGGACACCCGCTCCAGCCGGGCGTTGCTCGATACCTGGGGGATTTCCACGCCCCTGGTGGCTGCGCATCGCCACAACGAGGCCCGTATGGCCGAAAACCTGATCGATCGATTGCGGCAGGGCGAGCGTGTTGCACTGATTTCCGATGCCGGTGCTCCGGGCGTCAGCGACCCGGGAGCCCGTATCGTGCGTGCGGTGCGTGATGCCGGACTGGGCGTTGTGGCGTTGCCTGGCGCCAGTGCCGTGATCACGGCACTCATGGCCAGTGGTGTCACAACCGATGAAAATCCCGCCTTTGTATTTGCGGGTTTTGTCCCTTCCAAAGCGGTTGCCCGTCGTGCCTGGTTGCAGCGTTGGTGCGTGTTGCCCGCGCCGGTCGTCATGTATGAGTCACCCCATCGCCTGCAGGCGATGGTTCAGGATCTGATGGCTGTCTGTGGTCCGGATCGTAGCGTCACGCTGGCCCGGGAATTGACCAAGCGCTTCGAGCAGGTACACACCGCCCGTGCCGCTGACTTGCATCAGTGGCTTGCCGAAGACGCTCATCGTGTGCAAGGCGAGTTTGTCCTGATCGTGCACGAAGCGCCTGTCGCTGACACGCCGGATGCCGCCAGCCCGGAAACGCTGGTGTTGCTGGACGCCCTGCTGGAAACGGTTTCGGTACGCGATGCCGCCCGTGTTGCCGCCCGCGTTACCGGCTTGCCGCGCGATACCCTCTATGCCCTGGCCCTGGAGCGCAAGCCGTCCTGAGCAGGGCGTCAGTACGGTTTCAGCGCGCAGCCACCAAAGGTTCAAGGCCGGTATGCTGCTGTATGTTCATTGCGGCATTCACGGCCGCTGTGCGTGACGGGAAGGGACCAATCTGTACACGGTACAGGTGGTTCGATGTGCGTTCAAGGTGGGCAGGTTCCCCATTGCCTTCCAGGGCACTGTTAACGCGCTGGGCCAGTGCTTCTGCCGTCACCCGGTTTGCAAAAGCACCAAACTGCAGGTACACCGCGCCGCTGCTTGAGGCCGGGTTCGGGTATTGGGTCTGAAATGCGGGTGTTGTGTGCTGCAAGGCTGCCAGTGCGTCAGGAATAGCCGGTGCCTGACCTGTATCGTCCTGCCAATCGTCCTGGTCATCTTCTTCGTCATCGTCGTCATCGTCGAAACCGGTACCAGGAATGCGCGCTGCCAGTAGCCCGGTAATTGGGTCGGGTTGCGGTGCATTCATGTTGATCGCCGGTTGTGACGAAGGTTGCCGAGGGGCGGGGGGTGGTGCAGAAGGTGAGTTTGCAGCGAGTGGTGGCGACGCAGGCGACTGGACAATGCGTGGTCGCGGGGATGCGGGCGGCGCCGCGGCAACTGCGGGTGTGGCTGAACCTGCCGCCGGGCTCACATTGCCACGTGCATAGGTATTGTTGCGAATTTCGTCGGGTGTGATGGCTTCCACGATGACCTGGCCGCTACCTGGGCCGATCAGCCCAAGTTTGGCCGCTGCCACATACGACAGATCAATGACACGACCGCTGTGAAACGGCCCCCGGTCATTGATGCGCACAATGATTGATCGCCCTCCACGCGTAACGCGTGCATAACTTGGAATGGGCAAAATCGGGTGTGCAGCCGTCATGGCATACATGTTGTAGGTTTCCCCGTTGGCCGTGCGGTTACCGTGGAACTTGCGTCCGTACCACGATGCAATGCCGGTTTCACGGTGGGGTCGCCCGTCGCGTATGGGTACATAACGTTTGCCGAACACGACATAGGGGCGCAAATTGGCAGGGGCGTGCCGCTCAATGCGTGGAACGGCATCGGGAATGGCGGCGATATCGGGCGGTACATTGAAGCCTGGCCCGTCGTCTTGGTAATAGCCCCCCCTTTTACCTGATCCCGAGCATCCTGCCAGAAGGATCAGCGATAGGCACACTAAAGCGATCAGGTGTGTTCGCAGACTGTTCATCAAGACGCTGAAGGGGGAATTTCCGGGCGTGAGTCTTTCCCGACCGGGGTGTCAAGCGGATCGGTCGCCGGTTGGTTGCGGTGCCGAATGAGCAGTGGGGCATGATCGGCAAAGCGCAGGGCCAGTTGCTCGGTAACGTAGACAGAGCGATGTTTGCCTCCTGTGCATCCGACAGCAATGGTCAGGTAGTTACGGGTATCCTGAATGTAGAGTGGCAGCCAGCGGCGGATGAATTCGCTGATATCGTTGATCATGGCCTCGACACTGCCGAATTGCGCCAGCCACTGGGCAACAGGGGCGTCACGCCCGGTCATGGGGCGCAGTTGCGGGTCGTAGTGGGGGTTGGGCAGGCAGCGCACATCGAAGACCAGATCTGCATCGCCGGGCACGCCGCGTTTGTAGGCAAATGATTCGAAGGTGAGCACGACCTGCGAGCGATCCGCTTGTACCAGGTCGCGCACCCAGGCGCGTAACTGACCTGGAGTGAGGTCGGAGGTGTCGATGACGTGTTCTTTTTCCCGTAGCGGGCTGAGCAGTTCACGTTCGGTTTCGATGCATTCTTGCAGTGAAGGTGATTTTCCGTCTTTGCGAATACGGTCGGTCAGTGGGTGCCGCCGGCGTGATTCCGAGTAGCGTTGTTGCAGCGTGTGGTTGTTGGCGTCAAGAAAAATAACGTGAATCGGCAGGTTGGATGCACGCAACCCGGCAATGACTTCGGGCAGTTCCGCCAGTTCGCCGGGTGAACGTACATCAATGGCCACTGCAACGCGCTCGATATCGCTTTCTTGTGTGGTTGTGATGAAATCGTGCAGATAGCGTACAGGCAGGTTGTCAACGCAGGTATAACCTGAGTCTTCCAGAAGTCGCAGGGCGACCGATTTGCCGGATCCGGAGATGCCTGTAATTAAAACGAGCTTGAGCATGGCGGTTATTTCTTGATCAGTTCATCCCGATGATAACGGATGATCACGGATGTGGGTTATTTTGGCCGCAGTTGTTGTTTTATCGGGTTGGGTCAGGGTTCTTGATTTTCGATGCGGGTTCGTGCGGTGTTTGCTTCAGGTTTCTTTCATTGGGGTGTGTTTATGCTGCGTCCGTTTCAGGTTTCTTGAGCTAAGGTGTGTTCATGCCTCGTTTGTTTCAGGTTTCTTGAGCTGAGGTGTGTTCATGCCTCGTTTGTTTCAGGTTTCTTGAGCCGGTCCTGGTGGGTGCGGGGCGGGCCGGGTGTGCATCACACGGCCCCTGCGGGGCTTCCCGCCGCCGTCAGGCTGCCC